>JALOQX010000311.1 GCA_025459265.1 Pirellulaceae bacterium
GATCAGCAGGAAACGCCTTTTCTGGTGATCGGCGATTCACCCTGGTCGCTGATTGTCGAGCTGCAGCCGGCGCAAGTCAACCAATACCTTGATGATCGGCAGGCGAGAGGATTCAACGCGCTGTTGGTCAACCTGATCGAGCATCGTTTCTCCTCACACCCGCCCACGCTGCATGACCGGACGCCCCCATTCCTCCAACCCGGCGATTTCGGCTCGCCGAACAAGGTCTATTTCGACTATGCCGAACAGGTCGTGGCCAAGGCTGCAGAGCGGGACATCGTGATCCTGCTGTGCCCGGCCTACCTGGGCTACGGCGGTGGCGACGACGGGTTCTTTCAGGAGATGCTGACAAGCGGCCGGGAGAAGGTGCGTTCTTACGGGCGGTACGTGGGCCGACGATTTCGAAGGCACGCCAACCTGATCTGGATCGTGGGCGGTGATTTCACACCGGACCGCGAACAGCAGTGGACCGTCGACGAACTGGCGGCCGGCATCCGGGAGGAGGATCCGACACACTTGATGACGGTCCACACCGGCCCTGATCAGACAGCGGCGGACAACTTCGCTGATCGCGACTGGCTGCAGTTGAATCATATCTACGACTATCGCGAAGACCTGTACGCCGCCTGCTACGCGGCGGATGACCGTCGTCCGCGGATGCCCTACTTCCTGCTCGAGACGGCTTACGAAGGCGAGCACCAGGCGAAGCCGGAGCGGATCCGTCGGCAGGCCTATTGGCCACTGTTGTGCGGTGCCTTTGGTATCCTGTACGGCAATTCGCCGCTGTGGCATTTCGGAAGCCAAGGTGTCTACGACCGTGGCGGTGATTGGGTCGCCGCGCTGGATTCGCAGGGCGCTCGGGACGTGCACCGGCTTGTGGGTGTTCTGCAAGGGAGGGCCTGGTGGCAATTGCGGCCCGATCGCCGCCACCAGCTGGTGACGGCCGGCTACGGCACATTCGGGGAACTCGACTACATCACGGCGGCCCACACGCCAGACGGCAGCTTGGCGCTCGCGTACATCCCGTCGACCGGGACTGACAGCCGCGAGTTGACGGTTGATTTGAGCCAGCTGGCGGGACCTGTCAGGGCCGCGTGGTACAACCCTGTTTCCGGCCAGTACCAGACCGCCCGGGGCGGCCCGCTGGCACACGCGGGTGCGGTGAAGTTGACCACGCCGGGCGACAACGGCTCCGGCACGAATGACTGGCTGCTGGTGCTCCAGTCAACAAGGTAGCCGATCGCGCACCGTGCTGCTCCGCGCGGGGCGCGCTGGTCCGATGTTCCTTGGTGTCGTCCAGCGCCGCCACGTGGTACTTTCGCAGCCGCGAGGCACGATCTGCTTCGATGACCTGCACCGTCTCAGTCATTTCCTCAGCCGCGGACGAGCTCGCCTGGCGTCGCCATCAGGCGGCGCAGGCGCACGAACGATCGCATGATCTCGATGTTGACACGGGCGGCGGCGTAATACAATCAACCGTGTTCCGACCTTCGCGTTGACCTGCACCGTGGGCTGCTTCTCGAACCGGCCCGGATGCCCTCCAGTCGTGACCGCTGCACGAGGAATCTTCTGTTGAGCAAGATGATCCCGAGCCATCGCGCACCTGACCAGGCGCCTGCCGCGTCGATGGGCCACGACCTGACCAGTGCGCCCGTGCCGCTCTTGATCCGCCGTTTGGCGATTCCTGCCTCCGTGGGATTCCTGTTCAACACGTTGTTCAACGTGGTCGATACTCTCTGGGCTGGTCAGTATTCCACCGATGCCCTGGCAGCACTCTCCCTGTCCTTTCCCATCTACTTCCTGATGGTGGCCATGGGTATGGGTTTCTCGACAGGAGCCACGGCGCTGCTAGGCAGCGCACTGGGGGCTGGTGAGCGGCGCGAGGCGGCGCTCATCGCCAGCCAGGGACGGGTCCTCAGCCTGCTGGTGGCCCTGGTCATCATGGCCGTCGGCTACGCCACCGTACCGGCGCTCTTCCGGTTGTTGGGAGCCAGCGAAGATTACCTGCGGACCTGCCTGGACTACATGTTTGTGATCCTCGCCGGTACGCCCATCCTGTTGCAGGTCTACATGGTCAACGCGGTTCTCAACGCGCAAGGGGACATGGCCTCGTTTCGTAATTACCTGATGGTGGCGACAGTGGCGAACATGGTTCTGGATCCCTGGTTTCTGTTCGGCGGTTTCGGCCTGCCGGCCATGGGCATGAAGGGGATTGCCGCGGCCACGATTGTGGTCCAAATCTGCGGCCTGCTCTACCTGCTCCGGCGCGCGCGCAGTACGGGCTTGCTGGATCGTGACGAGGGCGCGCGCTATCGACCGGACCGGCGCGTTCTGGCTGCCATCACGGGCCAGGGAGTCCCGGCCAGCTTGAACATGATGACCGTGGCCCTGGGGATTTTCGTGATTACATACTATCTCAGCCAATTCGGGCAGGCGGCCGTGGCAGCCTACGGTGTGGCCACGCGGATCGAGCAGCTGGTGCTGTTGCCGACGATTGGCCTGAATACGGCGGTCCTGACTCTTGCCGCGCAGAACGGTGGTGCCCGCCTGTTTGAGCGAGTGCGGCAGGCCATCCACACGGCCCTGCTATATGGCGCATGGATCACGGCCGGTGGTTTGGTCGTGCTGTACTTCGGGGCGGAAAACCTCATGACCCTGTTCACCGACGACACGACCGTGGTGGCCACGGGTGCACATTACCTGCGGATCGCCGCGTTCATCCAGTACGCTTACGTGATTCTGTTCGTGAACACGGCGTTGCTGCAGGGGCTGCGGAAGCCGGCCCTCGCACTCTGGATCGGCCTGTACCGGCAGCTTGCCGCGCCCTGCATGTTCTTCTACCTGGCTACTCGGATCTGGGACTTTGGCCTGGACGGGATCTGGGCCGGCGTTTTCATGATCACCTGGTCGGCGGCGCTGGTGGCCGTCATCCTCGCCCGGCGTGTCGTGGCTTGGGTGGCGAACGAAACCAGACACCCTGATCTCCGCGGCGGCTGATAGAGGGTCCCGCATCCCGCGGGCTTGCCCAGCGGATCGTCAGGCTCCTCGCTACGGCACGGCGCTCTGCCTATCCCCAATTCCGCTGGCTGGAGTCGATGCTCAATCCGTCTGCAGGCGGGCACGACGCGACAGGAACGCAACCCCGCGGGCCTGCAGCCGTTCGTTGCGTCAAGGTCGCTGTGCGCTCGCCACGCTGGCGGCCACGCGGAACCCGATGCTGGAACTGTGATACTGCGGCTCGTGAGCGGCTCGACATGTCGCGCGCGAGAGCGCGGCGGGGAAGAAGAAACCGCCGCCGCGGTACACATAGGTGCCGTCCCCCGATCGGATCTCCGGATCATCGATCGGCGAGTGGGAATAGTGCGTGCTGTCCCAGCCGTCCTGGCACCATTCCCAGATGTTGCCATGCATGTCAAACAGGCCGAAGTTATTGGGCAACTTCTTGCCCACGGGATGCGTTGTTCCCTTGGAATTGTCCCGATACCATGCATGATCGCTGAGATCCGGCAGACTGGAGCCGAAGTGGTACCGCTCCGCACTGCCCGCCCGGCATGCATACTCCCACTCCGCCTCGGTCGGCAGGCGATAGCCAGTCCCAGCGATTCGCGACACCGCTTCTCCCTGCAGGGCGTAGTACGCGTCACGATTCTCCAATCGACTCACTTCGTTGCAGAAATGAACCGCATCGAACCAGGTCGTGTTGTCCACCGGAAGCTGATCCGTGGGCTGGCCACTGAGTGGGCTGTCGCCGTATTCGCCGCGGACGAAACGGCTCGGATTCTCGTTCATCAAGCACTCGTACTGCTGCTGGGTCACTTCGAACTCACCGAGGTAGAACGCGCGGGTGATGCGCACAAGGTGCTGTGGTCCCTCGCGGGGAAATCCCTTTCTCCATGGTGACTCGTCGCCCCGGGATTTCACCAGGCGGTCGATTTCATCTTGCGGCGCGCCCATGAGAAATTCGCCGGGAGGAATCAGCACCAGCGTCAGCGTGATGCCTTCGCGCAAGCTGACCTCACGCCTGAGGGGCAGGCCCAAATAGTCGGCCCACGCCTGCTGGGACTGCCTGGCCGCGCGGGCATCGAACGGGACCACGGCGGGCGGAGGCGCATCGGACGCCAGGATCTTCTCCCAGGCTGCCGCGTCAGACGGCTCGGCCATCGCGCCGGTCGTGGTCGCATCCGATGCCGGTGGCACGCCCACAATACGGACCACCTCTCGGCCGCCGCGCCCAATGGTCACCACGTCGCGATCAAGGGACACCGGCAGACCGTGCCGGGTGGCCTTCAGTCGGTACTGTCCAGACGGAAGAAGGACCGGCGTCGGCGGGACCCCGCTGATGATCAGGTTCCGATCCGGGATGTGAACCAAAACGGCCGGGTCATCGTTGGCAACGATCAGCGTTCCGCTCCCCTTGGCCATCTCCATGACGGCTGCGAGGAACCGCGAGGTACCGGCAGCCTCACTCGCCACCACGCTGGCCAGGAGCGCCAGCAGCCCCAGCAAGGCGAAGGCCCACAGCCGGCGCGAAAAACGGCTCGAGCGGAGGCGCATCGGCACGTCAGCCGGCGCAGTCCCCTCTCGAATCTCTGACGCGCTGTCGGTCGAATCGCCGGGAGAAGTGACGGTTGCTGGCTGCAGACGGGCCAGCTGCTGGCCGAGCAGGACGGCGACTTCCTCGGCGGTCTGATACCGCTCGTCCGGGACCTTGGCCAGCAGCCGACTGATGATCGCCGACAAGTCTTCAGGGATCTCGGGATTCAGCTCGCGGACTGGCGGCGGCACATCATCGCAGACGCGGCGCAACACGGCCAGCGTCGTATCTGCCCGGAAGGGGGAGCGGCCCGTACACATGGTGGACAGGAGGGTGCCCAGGCTGAACAAGTCACTGCGGTGGTCGACCGACGACCCCTGAGCCTGTTCGGGCGACATGAATTCAGGCGTGCCCGCCACGTCCCCGGCGTGACTGATGCCGACGTCGTCCACGGCCCGAGCCAGACCGAAATCGGTGATCTTCGCCCGCTGCGCAGGCTGTTCCAGCAACACGTTGCTGGGTTTGATATCCCGGTGGATGAGGCCGTGTTCGTGTGCCGCCGCGAGTCCCTCGGCGACCTGCATTCCGATCCGCAGCACCTCATTCAGCGGCAGCGTCCCGACCCGGTCGATCCTGTCCTGCAGTGATTGTCCTTGGATGCACTCCATCACCAGGTATGGCGTGTGGTTGGCCTCATCAACCGCGTGAATGGTGACAACGTGCGGATGACTCACGGCGGCCGCCGCCCGAGCTTCACGCAGGAAGCGTTTCCGGCCCGTCGGATGCGCGGCGAATGCGGGTGCCAGTGCCTTGATGGCCACCATCCGGTCGAGGTAGGGATCGTGGGCGCGCAGCACCACGCCCATGCCGCCGTGCCCGATCACCTCCAATACTTCGTAAGGCCCGAGCGTTCCCAGACAACCCGGGTCGTCGCACGGCTGCAGGAAATCTAGCTGGATGTCGTCGCTCTCGAGGGCTTCGGCCCCGGGCACGCGTTCGGTATCGAGCAAGGCCTCCAGGAATTCGGTCGGCCGATCGCCCCCGACCGGCTGCTCGAGAAAATTGCCGGCACGATAATGGGCGCGGAGCAGTCGCTCGACCCGCGCGCGCAACGGAGCATCGCCGCTACAGACACTGTCCAGATAGGCCGCCCGGCGGTCCGCGGCGGCGATCTCGATGGCAGTCACAAGGATGGTATCGATGTTCGGCGGTTGTCTCGACATCGGACCACTCCCTTCAGCTGGCGTCCTGGAGAGTGAATGCGAGTTCTCAGACCAGCAGCGCTCGCAGGATCTCGCCCGTCATCAGCTTGGACCCTCGTCGTCCTCCTCATCAATCTCGGCGTAGAGCCAGGCGCGGGCGTAGGTCCAGTATCGCTTGGCCGTCGCGTACGAAATCCCCATCGCCTCAGCCGCCTCGGTCAGGGAGAGTCCGGCGAAATAGCGGAGCTTGACCAGCTGAGCTTTGGCCGGCTCCTCCGCGGCGAATCGGGCGAGGGCTTCATCGAGCGCCAGCAGCTCTCCGTCGTCGGAAGACTCCGTCGATAGGGTGTCGCTCAACGACACGCGGTGCTGCGCCCCACCGTGTTTGAACCGTTGCTTCCGCCGAGCGTTTTCCACCAGGATCCGCTGCATCGCCTCGGCCGCGGCCCCGAAAAAATGCCCGCGGCTGTTCCAATGCTGGACGGTCTCGACGTCTACCAAACGAACGTAAGCCTCGTGGACTAGAGCCGTGGCCTGGAGCGTGTGGCCTGGCCGTTCGTGGGCCATCTTCTGGGTGGCCAGCTTCCGCAGCTCTTCGTATACCAGCGGCAGAAGCTGGTCGGCGGCTGAATCGTTGCCCTGCTCGATGGCTGAGAGAATTCGCGTGACTTCGTTCATGGGT
>JALOQX010000003.1 GCA_025459265.1 Pirellulaceae bacterium
CGCCCCCAACCGGCTTGTCCGGTTGGTGCGGACGATCATCGGCTACGCCGGCCGACGCCTGCCACCGTCCGCCCCCAACCGGCTTGTCCGGTTGGTGCGCACGATCATCGGCTACGCCGGGGCAGCGACGCACCGCGGAAGAAAACGTGGCACCAGCTGGCAGCGCGAAGCTCCGCACCGAGATAAACCAGCGACAATTCAGAGTATCTGCATGCCGCCGCAAGCGAGAACTACGGCGACAACCGTCAATCCAACGGAGACCGACTTCGGCGTAAAGCGAACTCGGACATCGTCGTCATTCGGCATCGCGGCGGTACGTTGATTAGCCAACGAACGACGACGATCACGCGGTGGCCGCGGAGTGATCATCCATTCGATTCCCGCGCGATCGGCGACTCGCGTGCAGCGTCTGGTTCTGCGGTATCGGGGAATGCTGACCTCACGAGGTTCCACACGGTGGCAGCCATGCGGCGATGGCCTGCCTGCGTCAAGTGAATCGTATCAACGGTCGAGTCATTTGCAGTAAGGACTGACAGGAATACCCGCTTGGGTACAAGGGCGACGTTGTGTCTTCGAGCGAGCGAGCGCTGAATTCGCCCGTATTCGTTCCGGAACGGTGGAAGCGGCAATTCAAACATGATTACCTGACGTCCGGAGCGACACACGTACGCGAGAAGGGCATCGAGATCCTGTGAGAATTGCTCTGACGAAGTGTCGCCAAGCAGGTCATTCCCGCCGATTTCGAGGATCACCACCGGGGATGCGATTTGCCGGGATGTGGCCCGTTTCAGTGCCGAAGCAGCAGTTTCGCCCGGTTGTGAGATGTCCTGGATGTTGAGGTCGCGTTCTTTGGCGAGCAGAGTTGGCCATCGCACGGAGTGATCGCTCGCACCCATTCCCGCAGTGACGGAATCGCCGATGACGGTCATAGAACGCGAGGGGGCTGGAACAAGGGAAGGGGTAATGTGATACGGGAGTTCGATTGCGGCAGCAACGGCCCAAGCAACGATGACGGACAGTCGCGTCCAACGGCGCCAATTCTTCAGGTACGCCGAGATCAACCAGGCCAGCGTAATGGCAATGGCGATTCCGTAGTACCAGTGCGGGATTGCCGTCGATGAAATTGCGATCGCGATGGCACCGATCAGGAAGAACAAGACCGTGAGGCGTGTCGTGATCGGCGTCCATCGAGTCGACGCAAGTGCGGCGACACTGATTAGTGCCACACCGCTGAAGAAAGCGTGGCCGCTCGCAATGTGATAGACGAGCCAGTTCATCGATGTGCCATTCATCGCCGAATGTTGCAAATCGCTGGGCGGCGGGAGTTGATCGTCGACTCCGAAATGCCCATCTACCGCCGCTCCAGTGCATTTCGTTGTGCGGTCGCATTGATTCACGCCTCGCCAGCGGGTCGGCGACCGCAAATCACCGTTTTCCGAGACGTTGTTTGTAGTATTCGTCGTCAGGGTACGGATCGTAGATGTCATCCAGATCGACGGAATTCAGTTTGCGCCATTCTTCGCTACCGCGCTGTTCGCCTGACGCGAGAATGAACGTGAATGTACCCCAGTGCCAATTACGAACAAACTCCGCATTGACTACCGGTTTCGAATCGGCGTTAAGGATCGACGCACCGCCATATACTTTGACCAGACTGAGCGGTTCAATCTCGTAACCGATTCCCGAAAGTACGACCGTGAAGTCCCCGGAACCGTTGAAGGACAACGCCTGTATGTGAGTGTCCGTAAAGCCATCGAAGTACTTGTGTTCGACAAGCAGGGTCGTCTGGTTGTCGCGTTCACGCACGTCGACTTGCCGTACGATTCCGAACCACCCGACGAATGTTTTGTCTTTCTTGGAGATGTCGTAGTCTCCAGCCAGGCCACCCGTTACCTGTTCCGACGGTACGAGTTTCTCGAAAAACGGTTTTTCCTTTTCGCTCGGCGCGTAGAACGTCGTTCCGAGTGCGCCATCGTCTTTCTGGGGCTTCTTCGTGATGTGCTCGACAGGCACTAAGACCACGTTTTCCCTGTCCTGCGCCCACGCAGAGAGGGTGCAGGACCACGTGGCAACCATTACGAGAATGCGAACCGTCGAAGTGATTGGCCGAACAACAAGACAGGTGCGATGCATGGTGTGACGCCTACGTTCTAGATTATCCAGAGAGTCAAGTACTCCGGCAGCAGGAACGAGTTCATCGCTCATCGAGGTCGAGCTTCCTCGCCCGACCCGCCCGGGCCCCGGCCAGGGCCGCATCAGCCATCCGCGAAAGCGGATCGACCGACTCGGGGCAGGCGAACAGTTCGGCCCTGATAGCAGGCGTGCCGCTCGTTTACAGCTGTCCAAGGGCAATGACCGTGTTCTTCGCGGGAAGGCTGAACGGCTTCGTGTAGTGATACACGTGGGCCGTTCCGCCTCCGTCGCACGCTACCGCGGCTTCCTGTTCGACGACAAAGTCGGCGAAGTGGGGCGCGTTGAACGCCACGAACGCCAGCCGTAAGCTGTCGATCACCGCGTCGTGTCGCCGCGTGAGGTCGGGATACGCCAGCGGGCCCGTATCGATCTGGTACATCTTCTTTTCGAGGCTGACGTTGATGGTCTTCGCGGGGCACTCGATGATGGCACGCTGGTGGGTCTCGGGAGTGCTGATCTCGGTTTGCGTGACGATGGGGATAGCCGCCGCGGTCGCGTCGCGGATGGCCTCCCAGCTGTCGAGCACCGTCGTGACGGGGGCTTCACACAGCCTCAGCACGGGCACACCCCACATGTTCTCCGGAGCGTTCACCGTACGGTAGCGGTCGCTCGCGCCGAGCGTGCGACGGAACACGAGCCAGCGGCCTGCACCCCAGATCGGCAGGAAATCATAATTGTCGGCGTAGAAGAGGTCCCGATCACCAAACGTGTTTTCGCTCTTGCACGACGCGCACTGGTAGAAATCGATACATGTGTTGGTCTCGTCGTCCACGATGCGCGTCCGGCTCTCCAGCCAGAAGCGGACGGCGTTGAAGGCCGCCGTGCAGCACAGAAACGACCGGCCGTAGTCGAGCGGCGGCAGGGCGCCGTTGACGAGGGCTCCGGTCGGCCGTGCGGAGACGGCCATCGCACATGCGGACAGGGCGCTTGCCTTGAGAACCTCGCGGCGCGTGACAGCCATCGTTCGTCTCCATGCCAGGACTCCATCCCGTCCGGACGTCCTTCACTTGCCGTAAAACCACTGGGCCGGGAGTATCTTCAATTGCAGGGAGAGGCCGCCAGCATAGTTAAAGTAGGTCAGGAGCGCCTGGTGGTCGACCCAAGTGACGGCGGGGTAGGCCCAGGCGTCGCCTTCTTTATCTTCGATGTTCCGGAACGGCTCCCAGGATTCGCCGTCGTCCTTGGACACGGCGGCCGTGAGCGGGTTGCGGTGCGACGCGCCGGGATTGTGGTTCCAGATCGCCAGCAGATCGCCGGTCGTCGGGATGCGGCTGATCGAGACCGGGGCCGCGGTCCCGTGGAGCGGGCTGGCGACGGGTGCGCTCCAGGTGGCCCCGCCGTCCCTCGAGATGCTCTGATACTGACCGCCGAGGCCCGTGCGCATCAGCATCAGCACACGGCCATCCTTGAGTTCGATGCAGGCCGGTTCCCAGCAACCGTCGCCCGGATTGATGCGCTGCGATTCGCGCCACGTCTGACCGTCGTCGTCGGAGAGATAGCAATAGCTGTCGCCGCCCTCCCACGCTTCGAGCAAGATGCGGCCCGAGGTCAACCGCAGCGAGCGCCCATTGGTCAAACCGGTGTACTTGCCGTCGGGGCTGATCTGTTTGGCCGGACTCCAAGTTCTTGCGTCATCGGCGGAGGTCCGCAGCATGACGCGGCAATCGTCGCTCTCAGAGTTCTTCTGGCAGTAGAACAGGGCGAGACGGCCGTCCTTCGTGCGCAGAAAGTTCACTTCCATCACATTGCAGCCGCCGTCGTTCTCGACCAGCGTGAATTTCTCGCCCCACGTCTTGCCGCCGTCATTCGAGATCTTTCCCGAGATACGGGCCGGGCCGTGGTCCGCGCCGTTGCCCGCATAGAACTCGGTCCAGCCGAGGAGCAGCGCGCCATCCTGGATCGCCACGATGGCGGCCTCGCTGTTTCTCGGGTTATTGGGTCCGACGGGCGCGACGACTATATGGTAGGGATCTTCAGGCGCCGCCACGGCGGACAGCGCGGCGATTCCCACGGCGAGCATGGACACAGCTGCTGGAACTCGCAAGGTTTCCGTGCCTCCATGACTGAGCCACGAGGTAATTGAACCACGACCCCGGCCATTGTCTCAGGAACACCCGGGAAACGACAGCCCCTCGCGGCCATACCCAGGGAAAGGGGACAGGTACATTTGCCGCGGCGGTTGAGGGGGTATGCGCAAAGCCGCGGGTGATCAGCGCACGCCGACCGCCGATTCGGCACGAGATTTCGGTGGTGGCATCAGGGGCGTCCGCATGTTCGCGCCCACCGCTGTACGGCTACTTCCGTCGCGCGGAATCCTGTCCACCTGGTTCCTCGCGCAGCAGGCGGATGGAGTCGAACAGCGCTTCGCCGCCCAGGGCAGTGGGGGCTAGGCCGGTGAGGGTCATCGCCCCGAAGTCCTGCCACAAGTCACGCGTGACGACGGTCCACTCGGCAGGCGCTTGGTCGGTGATTTGGGTGGCCTGCCAGGGCGTGGTGTTGCGACCGCTGTAATAGCGCAGTTGGGGCTGGTCGGCCCCAGGCCACGTGCCGTTGGCGGCCAGTTCCAGCATGACGCCGTCGCCGCGGGTCGCTTTCCAGGCGAATTGCAGGTAACGATACTCGCCCGGTCCCGGGTGCTCGGTGATGCGATACTCCCAGCCGGGCAGCGTGGCGGAGAAACGCTGCAGGGGGCGGATGGCCAGAGCGGCCGTGCCCGCGTGGGCGTCGCGCGTGGTCACGGTCGCCGTGCCGTCGCCTTCGCTGAGCAGCGCCGCAAACTGCAACTCGTCGTCGAACAGCACGGCCACGGCCGGCTGAGTCGAGGCGGTCGCGCGGCGGAGAAAGCCGAGCAGGTCGGCGACATCTTGAGGCGAGAGTTCCTGTTCGAGTTTTTCGGGCATCATGGACACCGACGACACGGTGAGCTCATCCACTTCCTGCCGCAGGATGACGGACTCTTTGCCTTCCTGCTCGCGGAGGGTCAGGCTGGTGGCGGATTCGGCCGCCAGGACGCCGGTGAAGATCCGTCCGTTGGAGGTGATGACGGTGTACGTGGGGTAGCCGACGGTCAGTTGGCTGCTGGGATCGAGCAGATCCGTCATCAGCGTCTCGTCCGCCCGTGTGCGGGCGGTCAGCAGGTCCGGTCCCACGGCGAATCCCTGGTCGCCCAGCCGATGGCACTTGGCACACTGTTTCTCGAAGACCGCCTGGCCGCGCTGACTGTTGCGATCCAGGACCAGGGCCGCTCGGTAGCGCTCGAGCACCTCGCGGCGGTCGGCAGCGGATGCGGCATCCAGGAGCAATTCCCGCGATCGCGCGGCGAGGGTCGGGTCGCGGTGGGCGACCAGGCGTTCCCGGCGTGCGGCATCGATCTGCGTACGGTCGACCGTGCCGCGCGCCACGGCGTCCAATAGCAGCTGGACGAACGATTCGCGGGAGAAAGCGGCATCCAGTATGCTGCTCTGAACGGCCGGCGTGCAGCTGGCCAGCCGCCCGAGTGCCAGCTCCATGGCGGCCACGTGGTTGGCGCGTGCGGCCGCAGCGATGGCCGCCACCTGCAGTTCGCTCGACTGCCGCGGCGTAAGCAACTCGTCCAGCACGGCGTCGAATCCTTCGGGGGCAGCCGCGGCCAGCAGGTCGACGGACTTGACGCGGTCTTCCAGCGGCGCGTCGGGCTCGAGGGCACGCTGGCGGGCGGCGGCCACCAAGGCTTCCATTGCCGGCAGGCGTGCCACGCCCAAGTGCGCCGCGAGCTGCACGGCGAGTTGGCGACTGGAGTCGTCGTCCCCTGCCAGCCACCGCGCCACGCAGGGTGCCAGCTCCGCGATGGGCTCCCGCGCTGCACCGCTCCGCTCCAGTCCTGTGCAGAGTCCCTGCAGACAGGCGGCCCGCACATGCGCCGGGCACGAGGCCGGCAGGCCATCGAGCGCTTGGCAGATTCGTATGAGTTGAGCTCGGTCGCGTCGCGCGCCGACCACACTGCACAGTGTGGCGAGCAGCTGCGTGGACGCGCCGTCCGGCACCGGCTGCGTCAGCAGCCGGGCCGCCAACTCGTCGGCCGTAGCCAGGGAGGACGCCAGGACAGCCGCGGCGAACCAGGGATCCTGGCCCTCCCGCGCGGCCACGCGGGCCAGCGCCGTCACGACGGCCGGGTCGGCGACCGTGCCCAGGGACAACGTGGCCTGCAACCGCACGCGCGGGTGCGGGTCGTCGATCAGCGGCAGCGCCGCATCCCGCAACGGCGCCGCATCCGGCTGGGCCAGCCAGCGCTCGGCCAGCCGCAACGCGTGCACCCGCACCAGCGGCGCGGCATCGCGCAGCGCCCGCTGAACCTGCCTGTCCGACAACAACCCGAGACCGTCGAGCGTGTAGAGCGCATGGACGCGGGCATCGGCTTCTGTTTCCTGTGCCAGGATCACCTCCAGTCGTGCGGCCACCGTGCGGTCGCCGCGTTCGACGAGCAGCCGCTGCGCGGTCTCCCGCCGCCACGGCTCGGCCGACGCGAGCTGCGTGACCAGCTCCGCGGCGGTCATGCGCTCCAGATCAATCGACGCAGCGCGCTGCGCTCCGTCCGGCACCACGCGCCAAATTCGTCCGCGTTCGGCACCTGCGATGAGCGATCGCACGTAGAGTTGCTGGAGGTACCGCGGAATGGCCGAGTAGTCCTCGATGATGTCGCGATACATGTCGACGACGTAGAGCATGCCGTCCGGTCCGGTCAACAGGTTGACGGGCCGGAACCACTGCTCGCTGGAGGTGAGAAACTCCTGCTGCTCGGCGGGGTCGGGCCGCTCGGCGCGATAGGTCACACCCTCCGGGACGAGGCGGCAACGATGGATCAGGTTCTGGGCGTTGTCGACGCTGAAATGGCTGCCGCGATACGCGCTGGGCAGACCGGTTCCGCGGTAGATCGTCTGTCCGCTGGCGGCCGTGAAGTACCCGTTGGCCGTCGCCTCGGCCTCCCCGTAGAACTGCACCCACCGCGGGTCGGCAGCCCGCTGCCGGCGCCACGGATCGGGCTGGCTCGTGGGATACACGCGTGCCGGGTGGCCGTAGCTGCAGATGTTCCACGTCGGGTCCGGCGCGGGAAAGAATGGGTTGCGGACCAGATAGCGATACTCCAGCGGCACGACATGCAGTGCGTGCTGCTGGTTCGTACACAGGAAACGGTCTCCCCACTGATCGACGGCCTGGCCGAACCCGTGCGTCCACCCGCTCACCGGTTCGATCGCACTGCCATCGGCCCGGAAACGAAAGCAGACGGAGCCGAGCTGCACGTCGTGCGGCAGGTGCGGGCCGCGAATCGTGCCGCCACTCTGCATGCCGCTCACACCGTAGATCCAGTTGTCATAGACCCACCGCGGGTTGTTGATGCGCGTCCACAGTTCGCCCACGCCGAAGCCGGTGAAGAGCACGTCGCGCGACTCGGCCACGCCCTCGTCGTCCGCATCCTCCAGGTACACGATGTCCGGCGCGCAGAACACGATCACGCCCTTGCGCGCCGGCACGAGACCGTAGCAGGGGGGCAGACGATCTGCCAGGACGCTCACGTGGTCCATCCGCCCGTCGCCGTCCCGGTCCTCCAGCCGTTTGACGGTCCCGTACTGGTCGCGTGCGGCCTGGGCCAGCGCTTCCTCCGAGGCCGGGATCCGGCGGACTTCGCGATCGAGCACACCGGTCTTGTTCAGTGCGACAATGTCCAGGTAGCCTTCCAGGTTGTAGCCGTGCAATTCGCACACCAGCATGCGGCCGCGTGCGTCGAACGCGATGGCGACCGGGTCGGCCAGCAGCGGCTCACTCGCTACCAACTCGACGCGCAGGCCCGCCGGCAGGCGAAACAGCTGCTGGCTCTCGTCGGGCGACAACGGCCCCGGGGCATCCTGGGCCAGCGGGATCTCGTCGGCCGCCCGGCCGGGAACCGGCCAGCAAACCAGCAGCACCAGCGCCATCGCTCGCAGCCAGATCCGGGTACGATTCATGTTGACGCGCTCCGCGCCCATGGTAGTCTTCGTGTCAGCACTGGCCGTCACTGTCGCGCCGGCCTGCCTGCGGGGCATCACCGCGGTCGCGGTAGCGTGACGGCGTGACGCCGGTGATCCGTTTGAATACGGTCGCGAAGTACTGGGACGAAACGAAGCCCAGATCGAGGGCCAGCTCCGTGACGGATCTGTCCCCCGCGCGCAGCCGGGACTTGGCCGTTTCGATCTTGTCCCGCAAGATGAACTGGCGCGGGGACAGTCCCGTCTCGCTGCGGAACCGCCGCTTGAAATGGGACAGTGACAGACGGGCGTGTCGGGCCAGTTCGTCCAGCCGGAAGTCGCGTTCGGGACAACTGCGGATCAGCCGGATGACGGCGGTGATGCGCTGCGAGGAGCGCGATTTCGCGCCGCGTCCAGCCCCGTCCACGACTTCCAGCAGCAGTCGCGTGACGGCTAACCGCATCCGTAGTGTGCGCCCGGCCGCCGCCGGACTGTCGTGCCAGCGGAACAGCTCCTGGAACAACCCCTTCGTCGTCGGCGTCGCGCGGAAATGCCGCTGCGGCAACCGCTGCAGGAGTGCCAACAACAAGTCACTTTCGGCGCGCGGCAGTCCCAGCAGTCGGTGCGTTGGCCGCGGGCGACGCACATTGACCCAGTACAGCACACCCGGCTCCGACGGACGGCCTCCCGTGCTGTGCGGCTCGTCCGGGAGCGTCACGAACACGTCGCCGCCACGCAGACGAAACGTATCGCCGGCCACCTCGAACACCTGGTGCCCTCGTTCCAGGTAACAGATCTCCCAGCCTCCGGCGTGGCGATGCACCGGCAGATCCGGCCGGGCACTGGCGTAGGAATACATCCCCAGCATGGGCACGTCGGCGAGCCCATCGCGCCGCAGATCCAGCACCCGCCGGTGCGGCGCGTCCATGTACTGAGCCTCGATATCCATGTACGGAACGCGCATGTTTCAAATCGTATCACGGGCCATATTCAGACGCAAGATGCGACGGGTCCTGGCATATTGAGCGGCTGTGGTGCGCCCGCATCCGCTTGAACCCGAACGCTCTTCAGGAGAGGACCAGCCATGACGACCCCCAAGCCCGCCTGCCCGCATGGGAACCACCTGCCGCACGCCTGCCATTGCTGTCCGGACGGCGCCTGGCATCAGCAGCTGTCCGTCTCGCGCCGCGACTTTCTGGCCACCGCCGCCGTGGGTGGCGCGGTCCTGAGTGGTTTAAGTTGGGCCAGCCTCGCGCATGCGGCCGACGAAATCCCGGCGCCCCCGCCGCGTCAGCCGCTCAAGGTGTTCCCGGTCCTGGTGTGGGACAAACCGCAGCCGGCACCGATGACCAGTTGGCGCAACTGGGGCGGGATTCACACGGCCGAAGTCGCTGCCGAGGAAGTGGCCCGCATTACGGGCGAGCTGAACGAGATCGCTCGGTCGGCCGATTTCCCCGTCCAGTGCGCCAAAGTCGCGTCGGTGCACGATGTAAAGCTGGTGGCGGATGATCCGGAATTGCAGGCGGCCGATGTCGTGATCGTGTACGGTGCCGGGATCGGAGTGGACGCCGCCAAGGACTTCGGCAAGGACGTGATCCTGTTCCAGCGGCACCGCAGCGGCCCGGTGTATCTGCAGTACGAGATCGTCAGTCCGCGTTTCCTGCGGCAGCACACGGATGCCCCGGCGCTGCGGCACATCCATTTCGATGACGTGGTCACGGACCGACCGGACGAGCTCACCTGGCGATTGCGGGCGCTGTGCGGACTCAAGAACAGCCGCTCCTCGCGGATCATGTGCATTGGCGGGCCGGGCGCATGGGCGCAGCCCGAAGGCGTGGTCCCGGCGCTGGTCAAGAAGATCTGGAACATGGATCTGCAGACCGTCACGTACGAGGATCTGGACAAGCTGATTGCCGAAGCACGCGCTGACGCGAAGACCGTGGCGCTGGCTAAGCAGCGGGCCGAGGCGTACCTCGCGCTGCCCGGCACGACGCTCGAAACGAAACGTGATTTCGTCGACAACTGCTTCTTGCTGGACCACGTGTTCCGCCGCATCATGCGCGAGGCCGATTGCCGTGCGATCACGATCCAGGGCTGCATGTCGACCATTATGCCCAAGTCGCTCACCACGGCGTGCTTGACCCTGAGCACGCTCAACGACGACGGCTTCCTGGCGTTCTGCGAATCGGACTTCGTGGTGATCCCCTCCGGCATCCTGATGGCGAACATCAGCAACCTGCCGGTGTTCCTCAACGACCCGACGTACCCGCACGATCACGTCATCACGCTGGCCCACTGCACCGGTCCGCGGAAGATGAACGGCAAGACGCTGGACCCCGCCCGGATCGTGACGCATTTCGAATCGGATTACGGGGCGGCGCCCAAAGTGGAGATGCCCAAGGGGCAAGTTGTGACCAACATCGCGCCGGACTTCAAGTCCGAACGCTGGATGGGGCTGCTGGCCAGGATCGTCGATGCACCGTTCCTGCCGATCTGCCGCGATCAGATCGATGTGGAGTACGACGTGCCGGATCAGGTGGTCGCTGAGCGCATGCCGGGCTTCCACTGGATGACGGCGTACGGTGACCACACCAAGGAACTCGGTTACGCGCTGCGGCGCGTCGGCATCGCCTGGGACAACCTGAGCGCCGGCGGACTCACTTAACACGCCGGCGTGCGCGGGCGCACCGATCGTGCTAGCACCCCGCGGGTCTGTCGCGCGGGGAGGGGGGTCGCGGTCTGCCGAGATCCAGGCTGGTTTTTCGACCAACTTCGTCTGTCATCACCCGGGCCTCCGCGATATCATACGCCGCCCCAGGTGAAATGCTGACGGAGAAACCGGCTTATGCTGCGATCGCTGGCGCTGGCCGCTTATGTGCTCGATGTGATCCTGACCGCTGTGGTGCTCACTGGCTGTGGGGCGATCGTCCCGGGCGCGGCGCTGCACGCCGATGCCGGCGCGGATGTCGCGGCGGCGGAGGACGCGTCCGTGCCCGACGCGGCGCTGGCGGAGGACGCTTCCGCGTCCGATACGGCGTTGGCGCAGGACGAATCCGCCGCACCGCTCCGCCTGCCGTCGGACGTGCAGGGTGACGCCTACTATGCGCCCGGCCAGGTCGTGCCGGCCAGTGCCGAGGAGCCGGAGGCCAACGACCGCTCGGCGACCCTCGCGTCGTATGTCGCCGAGGACAGCGCGGAGGCACGCGGCGGGGCCGCTGTCGAGACGGGGGCGGTGGAAGAGGTCGGACCGGACGAGTTCGATGCGACGGTGCTGGCCGCCGACATTCCGGTGCTGGTGGACTTCTCCGCGCGCTGGTGCGGACCGTGCCAGCGGCTCGCACCAATGCTCGATGAACTGGCCGAAGACCGATCGGATGTGAAGATCGTCAAAGTCGACATCGATCAAAGCCCGCAGCTGGCGCAAGCTTATCGCGTGCGGTCCGTCCCGACGCTCATCCTGTTCCGACAGGGGGAGGTGACGGCGCAGCACAAGGGGACCGCCACGCGCGCTCAGCTGGACCAGCTCCTTGCGCGCTGAGCGGCTGTCTCGTGGGGCCGACGTCCTCGTCGGTGGAGTTCGCGCAGGTACCGCGACTACCGGGCCAGCGTTTCCATGGTCGCGCCGCCCAGCACGCCCCGATGTTCCCGACCGCTGACGATTTCACCGCGTCCCCAGCCGCGGTCGAGCAGTCCGAGGTAGAGCGCAGCCTTGGCCTCGTCGAGCCCATCGGTCTTGGCCAGGTAGGCAAACAAGTTCCGCCGTTCTCCCAGCCGCGACTTGAGCTCCTCGACACGCGTGAGGAAGGTGTCCACCGCGGCGGGATCCAGAGTGACGCCGCACAGAATGCCACGTGCGGTGATCTGGTCGGCCAATTCCTCAGCGATCTGATAGTCGCCCGTGATGACGAACGGCTTGGAGGTCGACTGCAGCACGTCGGCCAGCAGCTCCGGTCCGGGCGAGAGCAGGTGCACGACGAAGTTGCGTTCCTGGACCGCGCTGAGCATCGCCTTGCCGTCGGCGGTGAGTTTGCCGTCGGCGACCCAGAACGGATGGTCCGCCGCGATGTCGATCCGTCCGATGCCGTACACTTCCGCGACCAGTTCGAGGAGCCGCACGTCGGTTCCGATCAGCTCCATGCGCTGCAGTCCGCGGGCGAGCGATTTGGTCGGTCGCCCGGAGCCGGCTTCGCCGGGGGGACCCGCACGGCGCATCCGGGGCCCTTCGGCGGGTGGCGGAGCGGCCTTGCCGAGTTGCTGCACTTGTTCGATCAGCTGTCCCATCAGCTCGTCGCGGTTATTCGACTTCAAATCCACGACCGACCACGCGCTGCCGGAGAGCTGCGGGTTGAAATTCGCCACGCGCAGCCGCAGCGCGTCGTAGAGGTCCTGGCGGCGGTCGACCAGCAGATTGACCTGCGTCTCATTGGCCAGGTTCACCATCGCCTGGAGCACGAACTGACCCGCGCGCCGCAGCGTTTCCGCGTCGATGCGTTCGATATCATCTTCCGGCTGGTGGTAGTCCGGGTGCCCGATCCCGCCCCGGCTCATCAGGAACACCGTCTGGATTCCCTTGCGGATGAAGCCGGTGTGATCGCTGCCGCCGGGACCGCCAGTACTGGGTTCGATCATCTGCACGATCTCGGGGTCCTGGTCACGGCGCATGACGTCCCAGATGGCAGGAAAATTCAGCGCGCCGGACGCATCGAGTTTGTCGCCCATGCCGACCATGTCCAGGTTAAAGCTGCTCACGATGTTGGCCATCGTCACGCCGGCGCACGGCTGCTTGGTGTAATGGAGCGAGCCGAGCAAGCCCAGCTCTTCGCCGGTCCAGAGGGCGAAGACGAGCGTGCGGCGGGGCTGGAATTGGCCCTGGGCCAGGACCCGTGCGACTTCCAGCACCACGGCCGACCCGGAGGCGTTGTCGTCCGCCCCGTTGAGGACAAAGCCGCCGCTGGTGCCGATATGATCAAGATGAGCGCCGACCAGGATGACCTGCTGCTTGAGGTCCGGGTCACTGCCTTCGATCATGGCCAGGACGTTATCCGCCATGTTGTTGCCCAGCTCTTGGGCGATGCGCAGCGACTGATCGTATCCTTTGAGCGTGACAGCGACGCTGGTCGCAAACGAACGCGTTTGTTTGGCCTGGATGTCGCGGCGCAGGGCGTCGAAGCGGCGTTTCAGACCGCGGGCGGTTTCCTGGGGATCGGACCGCACGATGGCCCGGAACACGCGCTCGTTGATCGTCAGCGCCAGAAACGCGCGTTCGGGGCGGAATGCCGCGCCGGCGTCGCCGCGACTGGGGCGACGGCGCCGTCCTTCTTCGGGTGCTTCATCGGGATCGAACAGGAGGACGGCCGCCGCGCCGCGGTCATAGGCCGCGCGGATCTTCGTGCTGTCCTGGACGTGCTGCGCCCAGGGATCCGCCTCGTCGCCCGCGGCCGGCGCACCACCTCCGTCGCCTTCAAAGGCACGCCGCGGCGCCGGGGCGGTGTGCGGCGATCCGCGGAACACGAGCACCACTTTCCCCTGCACGTCCAGTCCGGCGTACTCGTCCAGCCCCTGGTCCGGCGCGGCGATCCCGTAGCCGACGAACACCACGTCGCCGGTCACCGCGACACCGGGCGACGATGACGCGCTGAAGACGGAGAAGTCCCCGTCGTCGATCGGAAACTCGCGGTCCCTCACCCGGAGCTGGGGGACACCCGTATGGAAATCGAAATCGGGCAGCTTGACGGACTGGAAATACGTTCCGTTCTCGCCGGCGGGCTTCAGGCCCCATTCCTGGAACTTCGCGGCGGCCCACTGCGCCGCTTGACGATACGGGTCGGTGCCGCTGGCGCGACCCAGCATCGCATCGGTACTGAGGTAGGCGACAAACTCCCGGGCACTGGCCCCGTCGACTTTCCATGCGGGCGTCGTGGCCGGCTCCTGCGCCTGGCACCAGACAGGGGCCACAACCAACAGCAACCAGATCATCATCCACAGGGTCTTGCGCATGGAAGCGTCTCCAGGAGTGATAACAGCATGCGAGGTAGCCGGCCGCGCAGCGGGCTGACAACGAGCCGTCAGGCCCTGGTGCGGAACCGCGAGCACCCTCCTACTCTAAATCGGCGCCCGTGGCCCTGCAATGCGGCGGCCCGGCTCAGTGGTCGCCGTCGCCCGCCCGGTGCACCGCTTCGAAGGCGGTGATGGGCAGCGCCGCATCGGGCGCCAGCTCCGATCGCTGCCACGCCCCGTGGTCCGCGGCGCGGAGCAGCGTGGGACCGGTCGGCAGGACGGCCGCCACCCGCTCCGGCGCGACCAGTCCCTCGCCCAGCAAGAACTGGGCATAGTCGAGGAACGACGAGTACGATTGGGGGTCGAGGGCCGCCGTCAAATCGGTGATGGACCCGGACGCATCAATCACCGCCCGCAGCGCGGGCGTGATCGAGAGCATCTCGAAGATCGCGACACGACCCTGTTCGCCGCCGAACGGACCCCCGGGCGTGTCGCAGCCACGCAGCAGTTGACCCGGCACTTCCCCGTTCCACAGGCCCGCCTGCCGCAGACGCTGCACGATCGGATCGTCGGGTGGCACAACCTCCGTGCAGCCCGGAACCAGGCGCGGCACCAGCTGCTGGGTGATGACCCCGTGCAGCGCGGCGGCGATCAGGTAGGGTTCGACGTTCAGGTCGCGCAGCCGGATGATGGCCTCCAGGGCCGAGTACGTGTGCAGCGAGGAGAGCACGAGGTGACCGGTCATCGCCGCTTCGGCGGCCATCGCGGCCGACTCCCGGTCGCGGATCTCGCCCACCAGCAGCACATCCGGGTCCTGCCGCAACACCGACCGCAGGATGTTGGCGAAATCCATGCCCGTCTCGCGATTGACCTGAAACTGGGTCGCGAACGGCAGATCGTACTCCACGGGATCTTCAATCGTGACGATACTGATCCCGCGGTCCTGCGCGACGATGCTGTTGAGGGCCGCGTAGAGCGTCGTCGTCTTGCCGGCCCCGGAGGGCCCGGTCACCAGGATCAGTCCGCTCGGGCTCTCGAACAGATCGCGGGCCAGCTGTTCCAGCGGCGGCGCGAGGATCAGGTTGCTCAGTTCGCTCATCTGCGCATTGGGTGCTACCACGCGCAGCACGATCTTCTCACCGCGGTACGACGGCGAGACGGACGCGCGAAACTCGACGCGGCGATCATCCAGATACACGACGAAGCGGCCGTCCTGCGGCCGGCGGATCCGCGTCGTATCCAGTTCGGACAGCACCTTGATGCGCGTACCGAGCTGACGGAAGGTGGCGGCAGGAATCTCACGTTCCAGCGAGATCATGCGTCCGTCGATCCGCAGTCGCACGCGGGCCGATCCTTCGCTGGGCTCGAAATGCACGTCGCTCGCGTTGCGGGAGACGGCCACACTCAGCACTTCAAACAGCAGATTCTCTTCGCTCGTCCCCCCCACGGGCCACAGCTCACCCTGCGGATCCTGATACCGCATCCGCTCCAGGTTCGCCGTGACCGAACTGCGCTCCAGAATCTCGCCCAGGATCCGCCGACCGTGCCGCTCAAAATCGTCGTCCGTCACCGCGACAAACTGCACGCGGAAGTCATGCAGGGCCTGGTGGATGAACGTGCGTGTCTTGAGGTCCGAGGGATTGACCATGGCGACCGTGACGCGGTCGCCGTCCTGGGCCACGGCCAGACACCGGCACATGCTGGAAATCCGTGGCGGCAGCAGGCGACACACCGTCTTGGCGTCCGGAAAGTCCTGCAGCCGAATGAACTGGATCCCGTGCGCCTCGCGGATCGTCTGCTGCAACTCGCTGGACAGCACCCGGTTCACTGCCCGGGAGAACGCCAGGGAGTTCTCCAGCAGTCGCTCGAGGGATGCCTTGCCGAGCACCAGCGCCGCGCCGTCCGTGGACGCGCGGAGGCAGGCCGCCGAGTGGGCGCCGGTGACCGCCGCTTCCAGGCCGAAGTAATCACCCGGATAGATCCGCCGCAGCTCGATTTCGAATCCCAGTCCGGCATGTTCGATAAATGCCTGGCACTCGCCTTGGACCACCACCAGCAGCGCCGCCTCCTGGTGGTGCGGCGGCACGAGCACGTCGCCCGCAGCAAACGGGCGCTCCCCACCCGACTCGGCCAATCGTGTGAGCTCGTCCGCGCTCACCTCGTGAAAGATCGGAATCGTCTTGAGAAAGGTGATGGCCTGGTCTGCTTTCACGGTGGACCTCCTATTTCGCAAACATGATAAATCGCCTATTCTCCCCCTTCAATATGGTGCGATGGGGCGGCCGACGCCGCGGGCCGCTCACACGTTGCTAACCCACCGCGTTCCTGCACACCGCCGGCAGATGAGCTGGCACGCAACATGGACCTGTTTCTCATCCGGCACGCCCAGTCGGCCAATAACGCCAACCCGGCTTCGCGGCGGGTCGAAGATCCGCCGCTGACCGAACTCGGGAACGCCCAGTGCGTGCATCTGGCGCGGCACGTGACGACGCTCGGGATCGATCGGCTCATCACCAGTCCGTTTCGCCGCGCGCTGCAGACCGCCGAATATCTGCGCCCTGCCACGGGACTGATCCCGTCCGTGCAGGTGGAACTGCACGAAAGTGGTGGCTGTGTTGCCGGCGTGGAACCGTCCGAGATGGTGGGGCGACCGGGCCTGACCCGCGCGGAAATCCTCGATGCCTTCCCGCCGTACGACGTGGAGGCCGCCATCGATGGCCAGGGCTGGTGGCGGAGCCGGCCCTACGAGTCGGACGATGAGGCGCTCGAGCGCGCGGCGCGGGTACTGGCCGATACCCAGACACGGTGGGGCGCCAGCGACCAGCGCGTCGTGTATGTGACGCACGGGGGTTTCACCATGCAGTTGCTGCGGCTGGTGGACAAGCGTCCGCAACTGCTGACCTATAACGCCGCGATCACGCACCTGCAGGTGTCGCCCCACGCGGTACGGCTGCGACAATTCAATCAGGTCGACTTCCTGCCGCCGGCGATGTGGTCCTGGTGACGGTTCGACGCCGGTCACACCTGCTCGGGGATAATGTACGGCGGCCGGTAGTCGCGTTTGAGATAGCGGTCCGCTTCGGGATCATTGACAAAGCGTTCGGTCTGCGGATCGAAATGGACGCTGCGCCCCAGGCGGGCTGAGATCTTCGCCAGGTGGCAGACGGTCGCCGACCTGTGCCCCTCTTCAATGTCGGCCGTCAGGTCTTCATGGCGTCCACTGCGAATGGCCGCGATCCAGTTGCGGAAATGCGGCACGCTCTCGTTGGACCAGTCGAAATCGGCCGTCGCGCTCTGGAACGGACCGGGCTCGTTCTTCGGGCCCAGGAACGTGTAGTAGCTGACATAATCGGGCATGATCATGTAGCCTTCGCTGCCGAAGAAGATCTCGCCCACACACTGATTCTCGGCCATGAAGGGATACTTGTCGCGCATCTGCGCTTCGCTGTTGGTGTACCAGTGGCGATTTTCGACCGTCACCAACGCGTTGTTGTCCGCCCAGCGGCAGAGGAAGGCCAGGGTATTGGGCGTATCCGCGTCGTCGGTGTCCCCCGGCACGTAGCGATCGCCCAGGCACATGACGGTGACGGGGTGTGCGGACAGCCCCAATCCCCACCGCACCTTGTCCACGTCGTGCACCAGTTGGTTGGCCACGTCGCCGCTGGCGAAATTGTCGATCCAGTACCACCGGCGGTGATGGAACTCGCTGTACTCGACCATCTGCGCAGGGCCGACCCAGCCGTCCCAGTCGAGTCCCGGCGGGACGGGTTGCGGTTTGTGTTTGCCCAGGTTGCCGCGCAATTTGTAAGCGATCGCGCGGGCCATGTACAGTTTCCCGATGATGCCCTCCCGCAGCTTCTGGATCCCGTCGCGAATGTTGGGGCTCGACCGATTCTGCGTCCCGACCTGTACCAGGCACTTGTATTTCCGCGCGGCTTCCACCATCTTCCGCCCCTCCCAGATGCACCACGTGGGCGGCTTCTCCACGTACACGTGTTTGCCGGCCTGGCAGGCCCAGATCGTCTGCAGCGCGTGCCAGTGGTCCTGGGTGCTGAAACTGATCGCGTCAATCGACCGGTCGTCGAACAACTTGCGCTGGTCGGTGTAGGTCTTGAGCTTCAGTCCGGCCAGCGCGGGATACGTGTCGCCCGCCTTGTCCAGCCGCGCCTGATCGCAGTCGCAGATGGCGGCGATCTCCACGTTGTCCGCCTGTGCGAGTGCCGCGAGACTGCCGACGTGCGATTGCATTCTCCCGCCGAGTCCGACCAAGCCGACGCGAATCCGCTCATTAGCGCCGCGCTGGGCACGCAGCACCAGGGGAAATCCCAACGTGGCCGCGGCACCCGCTGCGACCGCCGAGGCCTGCACGAACGTACGTCGATTTGTCTTGCTCATGGGGCTGTTCTCCAGCTGCGTTACAGGAACGATCAGTCGGTGGTCCTGGCGTCATGTGCCTGCGAACGTCTTCCCGGTCCTCCTCTGGAGGCGGTCGCCGCCCGCCTGATGATGTTCGCTGCGCCCAGTGTACCGCGTCGATACGCCAGGGAACATCATGCCTCGGAGTGCCGCACGTGTGGGGCGTGCGGCATGCTGGGCGCAGCGATCAGCGGGCGGCCAGCAGCAGGAGCGTGTCGTTGCGCAGGAAATAGGGCGTGCGGGTCACCACGACAATTCCCTCCGGCAGGCCTCCGAGGGATTGCACGTACCGCTGGCTGGTAATGGCAAACCGCTGCGGCCGCTGGCGCAGGTACTGCCAGGCGTCCTGCGCCGGCTTCTGCAGGGGAGGCGGCTCGAACGCACCGTCTCGGACCGGCGTTGCCGCCGCAGTGAGGGGCTGCGCCGCGTCTGCCGGGGTGACGGCGTCCGGTTGCGGCACGTAGAGCCGATCCAGAGGATGCCCCAGATAGAAAACCCAACTCGGCTCGCTGACTCCCAGCGTGCCGATCTCCGCTGCCGGTTCCTGTTCCTGAAGGTAAGCCACGAACGTGTCGAACGTCTGCTGCCGGTCGACGCAAGCGGCGCCGATCGCGAACGAGGTGCCGCACAACACGCAGGCACCGACGGCAAACGTCACCGCGGCCTGGCGCGGCAAGTTGCGATGTAAGTACCACAATCCGCCAACTGACGTCAGCAACGGAATGGCTGCGATGCCCGTCAGGCCCATGGCCCCGGGCAGGTAGCGCGGAATGACCAGCGGCAGGGCGACCAGCATGGCGACGCCAACGAGGCCCAGGCAGACCAGGGCGGCCAGCTGCCAGGCGTACGCGACGCGTGTCGTCCGGGTGCACCAGGCATGGATGAAGACGCCCACCAACAGTGCCACGGCGGGGTAGCAGGGCGTGATGTAACTCGGCAATTTCGTCCGGGCCAGCGAAAACAGTCCGAGGTACACGGCGATCCAGCAGAGGGACAGCACCAAGCCGGCCCGGGCGGGACTGCGACGACGCAGGTGTCCCACGACTTCCCATGCCACGGGCACCGCAAACACCGACCAGGGAAAGAAGCCGACCAGGAGCGCTACGGGATAGTAGAACAGCGATCCGCCGTGACCTTCCAACGACCGGGCCGCGCGGCCGACATTGTGATCCCACAGAAACCCGCGCACCCAGGCTCCGTCGGTGCGTTCGGCGACGGCCGCATACCAGGGGAGCGCCACCACCAGCACCACGGCCGCTGCCGTCAGCGGCCGCAGGCTCCAGCCGGTACGCAGGACGTGCCGGGGCGCGAAGCAGTGCAGCCAGGAAGTCACGCGGGTGCGCCAGGGCGGCATGTGTGGTTCGAGGTGCCCGTCGGATGGTGCGGGCTGTCGCCCGATCAACAGGAACAGCCCCAGCACCATGCACGGCAAGAGCACGCCGATCGGGCCTTTGGCCAACACCGCCAGGCCCATGCAGGCATAGGCCAGCGCCGCCCAACCCCAAGGCGGCGGAGCGTAATCGAACTCGAGGCGCGCGGCGGCGGCACCTGCGCCCTGGACGGGATACAACCCTGCCGCAAACGCCCCGATGGCGGCGGTGCTCCAGAAAATCAGCAGTGCGTCCGGCGTCGCCGCGCGGGCCGCGACGTTGAACATCAGCGTCGTCAGCAGAATCACGGCGGCCCAGAGTCCAGTCGCGGGCGATACGAGCCGGCGTCCCAAGTCGTACGTGACCAGTGCCGTGCCCAACGCCGCGATGGCCGACCAGAAGCGCGCAGCAAACTCGGTTTCGCCGAACCCGGCGTACGCGGTCATCATGAACCAGTACAGCAGAATCGGCTTGTGCGTGCGCAGTTCGCCGTCAAAGACGGGCGTGATCCAGTCACCGCGGGCGAGCATCTCGCGCGTGCAGCCGGCGTTTCGCGGCTCGTCGCGGTCCCACAACCGCGGCCCTCCGAGATTGGTCAGGACCACGGCGGCCCCAACGGCAACGATCAGGAAGGCGTCTCTGAGGGCGGCCATGTTCACATCTGCCGGGAACAAGTCGTTTCAGACGCGGCGCCGGCAGGCCGCGGCACGGGTGTCAGGTGCGGGTCGGGAGGCGCACGGGCGGGGACTGGTCTGGCGGCGCAGTTGCGCCCTGCGTCGCCCCCGCGCGGGGCAGTGTACGGAAGATACCGCCCACGCCACAAGCTCAGTTCAAGGCGGATCGGCTCGTGAGGGTGGCGGGCTCGGGCCGAATCTGTCTTTCCCCAAACGCCGAAGGTTGATACCCTCCCGCGACACGAGACGACTGACTGTCGCGAGGGAGGGACTGCACGCGCATGGCTGGTCCGCCGTTACACCCCTATCGTTGGGCGACGTTGTTCGCCGTCGCCGCCGTAGCCGCGCTGGCCGTGGACCTGCCGCTGGCGCGCAGCGCGCTCAGCCAGAGCATCGCCGGCGACGTGCGCCGTGTGCTGGATATTTCCGAGGTTTTTGCGCACGGCTGCGGCGTCCTGTTGATCCTCGTCACCGCGGCGGTCCTGGACCCGGCCGGTCGTCCGCAGCTGGCGCGAGTCAGCGCCTGTGCCTTTGGTGCCGGCGGGTTGGTGCAGGTCATCAAGCACGTCGTGCCGCGGGTGCGCCCGTACGCGTTTCAGTCGCCCGGGGATGTCTTCAGCACGTTCGGGTTCGGCTGGGACGCGAGCGCCGCGCAGACCGCGGCGGCGGCCGGGAGCCCCGCGGTTCAGTCGTTTCCGTCCGGTCACACGGCGACCGCCGTGGGGCTCGCGTTCGGTCTGGCCTGGCTGTACCCGCGCGGCCGCTGGTTGTTCGCCTTGTTTGCGGCACTGGCTGCGGCCCAACGCGTGCAATCGTCAGCCCATTTCCTGAGCGATACACTGGCTGCCGCGGCCATTGCCGGTCTGGTGGCCGGCATCTGCCTGAGCGAGCGGGGGATCGGCGCGTGGTTCACACGTTTCGAACAATCCCGCGCGCGTCGCGGGCCCGCGAGCCAAACGGATCCCGGTGTCGCTGCTCCACCGGTGTCGAGTTCGCCACGCCGCTACGTGGCATGACCGGGATCGGTTCCCGCGCGTTCGGTGGCCACGGGTCGGCGTGTGGCGACCAATACCAGCAGCATGCCGCCGGCAACGAGAGCCCCGGCCACCAGAAACCAGGCCGCGGGCAAATGCGTCCGGTCCGCCAGATTCCAGCCGCGGGCGATGATCGCGTCGCGGTATTGAACCAGCAAGAGCAGCAGGCCGTTGTGCAGCACGTGCAGGACAATCCCCGGCAGGACGCTGCCTGAGCGGTAGCACACCCAGCCGAGAAACAAGCCCAACAGCAGACTGGGCAGGAATCGCTCCGGCGT
The DNA here is from genome assembly GCA_025459265.1 of Pirellulaceae bacterium. Taxonomy (GTDB): domain Bacteria; phylum Planctomycetota; class Planctomycetia; order Pirellulales; family Pirellulaceae; genus JAAYDI01. The sequence goes on from JALOQX010000003.1 coordinate 21,941, forward strand.
TAAGGTGGCTGGGTTGAGCACGTGAAAGAGCGCAAAGAGCAGGCTGGAGGCGGCAATCACGCCGGTGCCTTCGAACCGCTCACGCAGTCCCTGAAACAGGAAGCCGCGAAAGAACAGCTCTTCGCAGACGGGTTGCACCAGGGCGAGCGCCAGGAGCACCACCACGGGCGACACGTCCCCCACGTCGCGAATTAACCGTTCGATTTCCGCGAACCGGTCCCGATCGAGCGTCGCCAGACCCAGCATCTTGCCCACGAGAAACAGTTCATAGGCGAATGGCCAGAGGGCGATGCCCAGGCAGGCCGCGCCGGGAATCGCCCGCCACGTCGCTGCCCGCCACCGAAATCCATCCCGCCACCCGACTCGTTGGGCCAGGGCGAACAGCGCCGGACACGCCACGAACACGACGACGCTCACCGCCGCCTGCAGCAACAGCTGCTGGCCGCGCTGCCGCGCCAGCAGCGGTGCCAGATTGCCCAGCACGAAGAAGCAGGGGAACATCACCGCCAGGCAAGCAATGGTGGCGTTGACCGTGGGCCGCGGGCGAGCGACCGCCGGACGCCGGAACAGATCCGACCAGCTCCCGCGACTCGCATAGAGCACCGCGTCGGCACCGAAGACGCGCGCCGCCAGCACGATCGCCCCCACCGCGTACAGAGCGGTGGAAGCGACGGCCAGCATGGCCATGCCCGGCGCCGCCGCCTTCTCGAGCAGATCGCGCGACAGGAGCACGATGTTCAACAGCGGGGTCACCGCCAGCAGGCCGCTCAGCTGCAGTCCCGGCATCAGGCTGAGTAATCCCGGCGAGATGGCCAGCAGCATGAGCGGGATCAGGTAGGCTTGCGCCTCCTTGAAACTGCGGGCGAAACTGGTCAGCGCGAGCAAGATGGCGGAGAAAAAGGCCGCGAAGAGCACCATCAAGGCGAAGATCTGCAGCATCAGAGACAGCGACAGTCCGTCGGGAAACAGCTGGCTCCGCAAGCTCGAACTCAGAATGGTCACCGTCATGGCGACCAGGTTCACCAGGGCGGTCAGCACCGCCACGGTCAGCACGGCGATGTACTTGGCCAGCAGCAGCGTCAGCCGCGAGATCGGCGCCGCGATGAGCGTTTCCAGCGTGCCACGCTCCCGCTCACCCGCCGTCAGGTCGATCGCGGGGTACACGGCGCCGGTGATGGTCATCAGGATCAACACCAACGGGACGAGCGTCGCCAGCGAAAACGGCGCGGCCCCCGCCGACTCCACCACGCGGTAGTCCAGCCGCGCGGGGACCTCCGCAGGAAGTCCTGCCCGGGCCAGCCGAGACTGCAGCGTGGCCTGGTTGACCGCCCGCAAACGATCCTCAACCAGCCGCAGCGCCCGGCGGCTCAAGGCCGAGTTGGCTCGGTAGATCAGCTCGCACTCCGCACCGGGCAGCTGCCTCGCCTCGCTTTCGTCACGACGCTGCACCACACGCACCCCCAGATGCACCGCCTCCTCGGCGACCTGCGCTTCCAACGCCCCGTCCGGGACAACGCCGACCATCAGCGATTCATAGGGCGACAGCGCGTGCTCTACCGCCAGCGGCTGGCCATCCGCGCTATCCTGCCGCGTCGTCTGCGCTTGCAGCAGCTGGCCGCCATAACCCATCATCCGGGTCAGGTACTCTTCCCCCGCCGGAGACGACACCCCGATCGTGTAGACGATCCGCGTCGATGCTCCCGCGCCGTGCAGCACCGACTTGTTGAAGGAGAGGCTGATCAGCGGGTAAACCAGCAGGGGCATGAGCACGAGCGTGATGACGGTGCGGCGATCGCGGAGCGTCTCCCGCAGCTCCTTCCGCGTGAGTCGCAGGATGCGACGCGCGTCGGCCAACCAACCCTGCTCGCCCCACGGCACTCTCATTTGACCGCGGCCCGGCCGTCCGGGTCCTCTTCCACAAACTGCAGAAACATCTCCGTCAGCGACGCACGCCCGGTCCGCTGCTGCAACTCCCCGAGCGTCCCTTCATGCCACAACCGCCCGCGATGCAGCAACCCGAACCGATCGCAGAGCCGCTGGGCTTCGTCGAGCCGGTGGGTGCAGACGATCACGGCCTTGCCCAGCTCACGCAGGTCCCGCACGTAGTCAAAGATCACCTTGCTGCCGATCACGTCCAGTCCGCGCGTCGGCTCGTCCAACAGCATAATGTCCGGATCGTGAATCAGCGCCCGCGCCAGGTTTACACGCTGTTTCTGCCCGGTGCTGAGCGTGGCGCACCGCTGGTCCAGATAGCCGCTGATGCCCAGTTTCCGACTGATGTGCTCCACGGCTCCCTTCGCCGTCTCCGGCGGTACCTTGTAGAGATCGGCGAAATAGAAAAGCGTCTCGCGGGGGGTGAGCCAGGGGTAGACACCCGCGCTGGCCGACAACAGCCCCAGCCGCGCCTTGACCGCCTCCGGGACTTCCGTTGACCGATACCCCCCCACTTCGGCGTAGCCTGACGTCGGTTTGAGGACACCGAGGACCATCCACAACGTCGTGGTCTTACCCGCCCCATTGGGGCCCATCAGCCCGTACACCTCACCCGCGCGGACGCGAAACGAGAGACGGTCGACCGCCACGATCCGTTTTGGTCCGACGAAGAAGTGCTTGGTGAGATCCACCACCGTGATCATAGCCGGCTCGAGTTTCCGCGCGGAAAGTAGTCGGCATCGCAGCGTGTCCGACGTGTGGCGCTGCACCTTTATACCACGATCGCCCGGAACGGCGACTGGGAGTGTGCCGTGCGGGCGGCATAATCAGTACAATAGCACGGCCGACGGGTACCCGGATTCCGGTTTGGGGGCAGCGAAACGTTGGGGTAGGCGGGCGGTTGAATAATAATGAATCACGTGCAGACCTGGGGCGCGGATACTGCGCATCGGGTTGGGCTCGGCATGTGGCGCGGATTTCGGCCCGGATGACGAGGCGGGGTCCATCGAGAGGAGAGATCGCCGTGGAACGTGTATCCTGTTGGTCAGCGGTGCGGCGTACGGGCGTGCCGGTCCTCGGACTCTGTCTGGGGCTGGTCATGACGGTCGCTGGCCCGAGTCGGGGGGCGGATCCTGCCTTCGTGGGAAGCCTGGCGCTGGCCGTGGACGACGACGGTCCCCGCGTGCTGGGTCTGTCCGAAGAGACGCTGGCGCAGCTGCGCCAGGTGGTCAGCGACCGCGAGAACGCGGCGATCGAATTGGCGCTGACGGTCAAAGAGCTGCCGCCCGAGCTGCGGGCGGAGCGGCTCGCCGCGTTCGTCGCGGAGTCCGAGAAGCAGGGGCTGGCGCTCCTGACGCAGGAGCAGCGGAGCAAGCTGAACCAGTTGCGCCTCCGCAAGACCGGCTTGGCCTCCCTGGCCGAACCGGAGATGGCGCAGCTCCTGGCCTTGGACGCTGCACAGCAACAAGCGATCGGCCGCCTGATGGAACAGCGGCTGCAGGCCATATCCGGCGTGGCGGACAGTCAGCGGCGCGTCGCGCAGGACCGTTTCGAGCGGCAGCTGCGATCGGTCCTCACGCCGGCGCAGCGGGCGACATGGGAGCAGATGGCCGGGTTGGGCGCAGGCCCGGCTGTGGCGGAGCGTGAGCCGCAGGAGGGGACGGGCGCGCCGGCCGAGACGACGGCCACTGTCCCGGGCGTCGTGCCCCCGACGCCGGACGCGGCACAGCCAGCCGTGGACGCCGCTCCGACGGCCGAGATGGTGGCGGCGCCGGACGCCGCACCCGGGCAGGAGGAGCCTTCGAGTCCGCCGGCGTCCGTTCCGGGCGAGGTCCCGGCAGCGGCGCCCGCCGCGGACACAACGACCGCCGAATCACCCGCGAGTGACGCCGAGGCGGCAGCGCCGGCGCCGGAGGCGGCGGCCGGTGCGGCGCCCACACCCGAGCAGTTGGCCGGCATGACGCCATCCCCGGATGTCCGACTCCGATTCAACTTCCGGTTCCAGCCCTGGGAAGACGTCCTGGACTGGCTCGCGGAACAAGCGGACCTCTCCCTGCAGACGACGCTCGTGCCGCCCGGCACATTCAATTACTCCGATTCGCGCGACTACACGCCGACGGAAGCCATCGACTTGATCAACGGTGTGCTCCTCACGCAAGGCTATACGCTCGTCCGCCGGGGCCGCCTGCTGATGGTGCTCAATCTGGAGGACGACGTGCCGGACGTGCTGGTCGAGTTCGTGCCGGTGGAACAACTGGACCAGCGCGGTGAATTCGAGCTGATCAAGACCGTGTTCCATGTGGTGAAAATGGAGCCGGCCGATGCTGGTCAGGAGATCCAGCAGATGCTGGGACCCGGGCGGGCGATGGTCGTCATGCCCAAAGCGCGACAAATTCTCGTGACCGAGACGGCGGGCAAGCTGCGCGCGATCCGCGACGTGATCGAGCGTGCGGAGAATCCCGCGGCGCAGGCCGACAAGGGAGTCGTGGAGCTGAAGCTCCAGCACGTCGCTCCGGAAGAAGTGCTCCTCATCGCGCGACCGCTGCTGGGACTTGAGGAGGGCACCAACGTCGGTGAGGAGATCAACATCGCCGTCGATACGATGGGGACCCGCATCTTCGCAACCGGTTCGCGCACCAAGATCCAGGTGCTTGAAGATCTGGTCAAGCGCATCGATCTCGCACGGGAATTGGCCCCGGCCGCGGTGGCCATGGAGCAGCCTCAATTGCTCACCCATCCGATACAAGCCGCCGATCCGCAGGAGGCGCTGGCCGTCATGCAGACGCTCTTGGCCGGCCTGCCCGACGTGCGGATGTCGCTCGATGCCAAGACCAACAAGATCATCGCCTTGGCCAAACCGTCGGAGCATCGCACCATCCAGGAGACCATCCGGCAGCTGGAAGGGGACGCGCCGCGAGTTGAGGTGATTCAGCTGCGGCGGATTGATCCGCAGCTGGCCGTGCTGACCATCAACAACTTCTTCGGCAGCAAGACCACCGACGGCGAAGGGGTCAAGGTCGATGCCGACCCGACGTCGCTGCGGCTGTACGTGCGGGCGACGGGGCGCGAGATCGAGCAGATTCGCGGCCTGATCGAGAAGCTGGAGGGTCCGGCCGACGGCTCCGGGTCCGGCGGGACGCTGCGGTTCATTCCGCTCTCCGGTGAGGCCGCCGTGTCCGCGGTCGAGATGGCCCAGCGTCTGTGGCGCGGACCCAATCAGATCCGCATGACGGCCCCGACGGACAGCGGACCGGGCATCTTTGACATGCGGGAGATTTCCCCGGACGGGCCGGCTGAGCCCCCAGGCGCGGAACCGGCTCCGCCCCCGGATCGGCCGGCGCGCCGGACTCGCCGGACGGCCACGCCCGCGGCACCGTCCAATGCCGCCGCAGCCCCGGCCGCTGCGCCCACGGCCGCACCCGGCAGCCGCGACGACAAGGTCGCGTGCGATGAAATCGCCCCGCCCCCGGGCGAAACCGGCCTCGGCACAATCCACTTCGCGCACTGGCAGACGGCGGAGAGCGAGCCCGAGGATGCTGCGCCGCAGGCTGCACCCTCTTCGGACACGCCCGCCGAAACACCCTCGCCCGATCCGCCACAGGCGGATGCGCCGGGGACCCAGACGCCCATCCCGCCGGCCGAGACGGCGGATGCGCCGGGCAAGGGGAGTGAGATCCGCATTGAGTTCACCCCCAGCGGTGTGCTGATCTCGTCCGAGGACACGGCAGCGCTCGATCAGTTCGAGGACATCCTCCGCACGGTTGCCGGTCCGCAGGCGGTGACTCCGGGCAAGAACTTCACCGTGTACTTTCTCAAGCACTGCCGCGCTGAGGTCGCCCGCCAGCTGATCTCCGATATTCTCGGCGGTTCGACCAGCGAGGGAGGGGGTGGATCGCTGGTCGGCGACGTTGCCGCGAACCTCGTGGGCGGCGGGGGCGGATTGCTCGGCGCGCTGTTGGGCGGCGGGGGCGGCGGGGACGGTAGCGTCACCACCGTGCAGGCGACCGGACCTGTCTCGATCGTCGCGGACTCGCGACTCAACTGCCTGATCGTCCAGGCGCTACCGGTCGACGCGCAATTGATTGAACAACTGCTCAAGGTAATTGATCGCGAGGGGAGCATTACCGACATTCAGACGGCCGGCAAACCGCACGTGATCCCGGTGATCTATGTGCAGGCCGAGCAAGTGGCCAGCATTGTGCGCGAGGCGTACGCCAGTCGCCTGGCCACCAACGCGGCGCAAGGCGGCGGACAGCCGAACCCGGCCGACTTCATCCGGGCCCTGCGCGGCGGCCGCGGCGGCCGCAGCGGCACGGACGTGAAGAGCGAAGAAGCGAAGATGACGATCGCGGTGGACACGCGCAGTAACTCGTTGATCGTGACCGCCCCGGAACCACTGGTCGAGGAGGTCCGCCAGCTGGTGGAGATGATCGATCAGGGCGGGGCAAACCTCAGCGAAGACGTGCAGATCGTGTCGCTCAAGAAGGCCAATCCGGAAAGCGTCCAGAAGGCGTTGGCCGCGATCATGGGCACGACGTCTTCCTCCACCGCGACCAACCGCTCGGCGACGCAGTCGCCACGGCCGGGTCAGCCAGGCGGCATGCCGTTTGGCGGGGCCACCGCCGGCGATATCCAGGCGCGGATGCAGTTCTTCCAGCAGCTGCAGCAGGGGATGGGACGTGGTGGCTTTGGCGGCCCGGGCGGCTTTGGTGGTCAAGGCGGTGGTCGCGGTGGGTTTCAGCCGGGTGGCGGCCGCGGCGGGTTCCAGCCGGGCGGTGGTGGGCGGGGTGGTGCCGGTGGCGGACGCCGCGGCGGCTGACGCGTGAACCGTCGTCGTGCGGATACCGGCAGTGGCGCCAACCGCGGGACCGCTGCCACCCGCTGATCGCATTGAGTCACGGGGACTGGGATCCGGCACTGCAACTTGGCACAATGCGCCCCAGGGCCCGGTGGTCCACCCCAGACTGTGTCGCGGACGTCCTGCGCACCGTGCCCGTTGCCCAGTGCCGATCCCGCTCCTTGACCGAATGGACTCGCATGTGCCCCGCGTGATTCAGGTCGGCGTGCCCGGAACCACGCTGCTTGACCCGGGTTAAAGGTTACGAGCGTGAGGTGGCCAGACGTGTCCCGTGGTTTCATTTTGCGGAGAAAATGAAATGTCGAGTTGTCAACGAATCGTGGTGTGGTGTGCGGCTGTGCTGTTGATGGCCGTGTGCGTGAGTAGCCTGGAGGCGCAAGGTCGCCGCAATCAAGGACCAGGTGCACCTGGCGGGCCGCCTCCGGGTGGATTCCCCGGTATGCCGGGCGGTCCGGGTGGCATGGGCATGATGGGTGGCATGTTCGGCGGCCGCGCGGCGGAACTCATGTTGCTGGCCCGCGAAGACGTCCAGAAGCACCTCGAGCTGGTTGACGACCAGCTGGACCAGCTGACCAAGATGCGCGAAGGTATGGATATGCGGCAGATGTTCGGCCAGCTGCGGGATCTGCCCGAAGAAGAACGCGCCGCCAAGATGCGCGAGTTGATGCAGACGGCGCAACAGAAGATCGAGGGTCAGCTCGACGAGATCCTGCTTCCCCACCAGGCCGAACGCCTCAAACAACTCGCCATGCAGTGGCAGATGCGAGGCCCCGGCGGACTAGCCAGCGACACCGTTGCGGAAAGCCTCGGGATCGACGAGAGCCAGCGCGACAAGCTGCGCACGAAGGCCCGCGAACTCGAACAACAACTGCGCAAGAAGTTGATGGAGGACCTGCTCAAGGAACTCACACCCGCACAGCAGGCGAAATACAAGGAGCTGGTCGGCGAGCCGTTTGAATTCTCGGCCGACGAGCCATTCGGGGGATTCGGTCGTGGCGGATTCGGCGCGCCGGGCGGTCGCGGTGGACGCGGCGGTGGCGCGCGTGGCGGTGAGCGTCGTGGGGGCGGTAACTGACGCGTCCCTCTGCCGATCGCACACCTGCCCGACCCACAGTGCACGATCAAGCCAGTGGCAGTCGGCCATGCGAGCCCCCGTACGTGACAATCTGGGGGCTCGCCGGGTGCCGGGCGGGCGACGCTCCGCCGGGGCCGGGCCGCGTGCCGGCGCCAGCCGCTGTCCCTGCGGGCGTGGCCTTGGGCATCGGGATTCGTCCCCCGCCGCGAGAATTTGTCTGGGCGGGCGACAACCTTCGTTTAGAATGAAACTGGGATTGGGCAGGGCACCGTCCCACTCTTCGGAAGGGTGCAGGGCCAATGGAAGCCGGAGACATGCTGAAAAGACGCGGCCTGCTCAGCGAGACGCAGCTGAACCAGTTGCGGCAGGCCAATGGTGACGGCGCGTCGCTGGTCGAAAAAGCGGTGGCCCTGGGGTATGTCCAGGAAGAGGCGGCCCTGCGGGCACTAAGCGAAGAGGTCGGGCTGGAGTACGTCGATCTGCGTGACCTGGACGTCGACCTGACACTGCTCCAGGGGTTTCCTCACAAGCTGATTCACCGCCAGTCGCTCTTTCCGATCCGCCGCGACAACGGCCAGTTGATTGTGGCCACGAGCGATCCATTTGACCTGTATCCGATTGACGAGGTGAGTGCGGCAACGGGACTGGCGGTGGTGCCGGTCCTGGCCAGTCGGCGTCAGATCTCGGCGCTGATCAAGAAACACCTGGGGGTGGGCAGTGAGACGGTCGACGGCCTGATGGAGCAGGCGGGCGACCGGGACGTCGAACTGCTGGACGAAATCGAGACCGACGGGTCCGAGTTGTCCGAGATGGCGCAGGAAGCGTCGGTGGTCCGGCTGGTCAACGAGATCCTGCTGGAAGCGATCGAGACGCGTGCGAGTGACGTGCACATCGAATCGCAGTCGACCGGTCTGGTGATCCGGTATCGAGTGGACGGGATTCTGCAGCCGCAGCCGGTGCCGCCGGAGATCAACCGCTTTCAAGCGGCGATCATCAGTCGTCTGAAGATCATGTCGCACTTGAATATTGCCGAGCGCCGGCTGCCGCAGGACGGTCGGATCAAGCTGCGGGTCAAGGGGCGCGAGATCGACGTGCGGGTGTCGGTCATTCCGATGATCCACGGGGAAGGCTTGGTGCTCCGCATCCTGGACAAGGGTGCGATGGTGTTCGAGCTGCGCAGCCTGGGGATGGATCCCGAAACGTATCGCAGGTTTGGCGAGCTGATACGTTTGCCGCACGGCATTATCCTGGTGACCGGGCCGACGGGTTCGGGCAAGACCACGACGCTCTACAGTGCGCTGATCGAAATCAACAGTCCGGACGTGAAGATCGTGACGACGGAAGATCCGGTGGAGTACCAGCTGCACGGGATCAACCAGATTCAGGTGCATCCCAAGATCGGGTTGACGTTTGCCAGTTCGCTGCGGGCGATCCTGCGGCACGACCCGGACGTGGTGTTGATCGGCGAAATCCGCGACCTGGAGACGGCGGAGAACGCGATCCAGGCAGCGCTGACCGGGCACCTGGTTTTCAGTACGCTGCACACGAATGACGCCGCAGGGGCGTATGCCCGCTTGTCGGACATGGGCGTCGAGTCGTTTCTGGTGGCCAGCACGGTCGAGGCGGTGATGGCGCAGCGTCTGGTGCGGCGTCTGTGTCCGCATTGTCGGCAGCCGTTTAGGCCGCAGCGCGACGAATTGCCGCCGGACTTCCCCTGGCCGCAGCTGGGGGATCGTCCGTTGTACCACAAGGTCGGCTGCCGGGAGTGCCGGCACATCGGCTACAGCGGGCGGATGGGGATTTACGAGTTACTGCTGACGGACAACAACATTCGCCAGTTGGCGCACGACCGGGCCAGTACGTGGCGGATCAAGCAGGCGGCGGTCCGGCAGGGGATGCGGACGCTCCGTGACGACGGCTGGCAGAAGGCCATCGAGGGATTGACCACGGTCGACGAGGTCCTGCGGATCACCAAGGGGGACCAGGACCTGGCGGAACTCGACAAGCTGGTGCACTCGCAAACCGCGGGCGAAGCGGGGGATCGCCTGATCAACCATGCCTGATTTTGCCTATGTAGCACGCGACGCGGCAGGTCAGCGCGTCACCGGGTCGATTGCGGCAGCCAGTCAGCGCGAGGCGGTCACGCTGCTGACCGGTCAGGCGCTGTTTCCGTTGCACATCACTTCCGCGCGGGTCAAGGGCCCGCTGATTGGCGGAGGGGTCAAGGGCCAGACGATGGCCGTGACCTACTCGCAGATGGCTTCGCTCCTGCGCAGCGGCGTGCCGCTGTTGCGCTCGCTGGAAGTACTCCGCAAGCAGGTCACGAACAAGACGTTGTCGCGGGTGCTCGGTGAGGTGCGCGACCGTGTCGAGCAGGGAAGCACGCTGGGGGACGCGATGGCGCGGTACCCGCGCGTGTTCAGCGAGATGGCCATCAACATGGTGCGTGCCGGCGGCGAAGGGGGGTTTCTCGAGGAGGCGCTGGAACGCGTGGCGCAGTTCACCGAACAACAGGAGGATCTCAAGGCCCGTACGGTGGGCGCGCTGGCGTATCCCGTGTTTCTGGCCGTCGTTGGCTCGACGATCGTCACGGCGTTGATCATCTTTTTCGTGCCGCAGTTCGACGAACTGTTTCGCTCGCTGCGGGACCAGGGGGAGCTGCCGGTGCTGACCGAGTGGCTGTTGTGGTTCAGCAAGTCGCTCAAGTCCTGGGGGTTGCTGCTCCTCTTGGCGCTGATCATGGCCGTGGTGGCGGTGCGCGCGAAGCTGGCCACCGAGGAAGGTCGCGTGCTGCGGGATCGCGTCAAGCTGCGACTGCCGCTGCTCGGGCCCGTGTTTCTGAGCCTGGCGGTGGCCCGTTTCTGCCGCGTGCTCGGGACGCTGCTCCGCAACGGTGTGCCGATCCTCAAGTCGCTGGAAATCAGCCGCGAGACGTCCGGCAACCGGGTGCTGGCCGAGGCCATCCTGGGTGCGTCGGAGAATATCTCGGCCGGCCAGTCGCTGGCGGCGCCCCTGGGTGCATCGGGACATTTTCCGGCCACCGTGGTGGAGATGATCAGCGTGGCGGAAGAATCGAACACGCTGGACAAGGTGCTGGTCGAGATCGCCGACAGTCTGGAGAAACAGACCAGTCGGCGACTGGACCTCGCCGTGCGGTTGCTCGAGCCGGTCCTGCTGTTGTTTCTGGCCGGCGCCGTCCTGTTCGTAGTCATCGCCCTGCTGATGCCGGTGATTAAGATGAGCAATACGATTTGATAAGGAGCCCTGACCGTGCGCAAAGCGAACCGACACTCAGCGCGACGGCGTTCGGCGCGTCGCGGATTCACCCTGATGGAAGTGTTGCTGGTGCTGGCCATTCTGGTCATCCTGGGGACGCTGGTGGTGGCCAATTTCTCGGGGATCTTCGCCAGCAGCAAGATCAAGGCGACGCGGGCCCAGATCAGCGCGTTGGAACAACAGATCGACATCTATCAGCTGGATGTCGGCACGTACCCGTCCACCCAGCAGGGACTCTCGGCGCTGCGCGTGGCTCCGCCCGATCTGCCCGATCCCACGAAGTGGCTGGGGCCGTATGCCAAGAAGGACATCCCGCCCGATCCCTGGTCGCAGCCGTACTATTACGAGCTGATCAACCCGACGCAGTACCGGATCTACTCGGCCGGCCCGGACGGCACGCCGAACACGACGGACGACATCAGCACGGTTTCGGGCTAGAGGCGGTGCACGCAGATGGTCGCTCCTGTGACGGCTCACGTGCGGCTTGGTCCGGGTCCCGCCCCCCGGCGGGCCATGACGCTGCTCGAGTTGATGCTCGTGCTGGCGCTGTTGGTGGCCATCGGGGCCATGGCCATGCCGGCGTTTCAGGTGCCGTTTGAGTACCATCGGCTGCGGCAGGGGGGCGAGCTGGTGCGCGTGGAGTGGAACAAGGCGCGCATCAAGGCCATGAAAACGGGGCAGACGCTGATGTTTCGTTACACGCCCGCCGCCGGCGCGTATCAGGTGCTGCCCTATTTCACGCAGCAGGATTGGCTCGAGGCCGACGCGGCGCACAGCCCCAGTTCGACGCTGGCCCGGACCAACCCGCAACTGCAGACCGCGACCCAGGCGGCGGACGCCGCCGCGCAGGCCGAGCGTCAGTTGCCCGAGGGCGTGGTGTTCGTGTCCGGCGAGGTCGAAGCCGATACACGCTCCCTGCAGATCGAGCCCACCGCCTCGAACATCTCCAACGGGTCCGGACCACCCCCCGTGCTGTTCTACCCCGACGGCACGACGTCCGATGCGCGCCTGGTGTTGACCAACCAGTATCAACGGCTGTTTATCGTGGTGAGCGTGCGGAGCCTGACCGGCCTGGTGCGGGTCAGTCCTTTGGTGTCCAGTGATGAGTTGCCCAGTGTTCCCTGAAGCGATCCGCCACGCTGCGACCGGCCGCCCCCGTCGGTCACCGACCGGGTGCAGCGCCCGGGCGCGCGCCATGACCCTGCTGGAAGTTATCCTGGCCATCGCCATTCTCGGCGGGTCGCTGGCCGTGCTGGGCGAGTTGGTCCGTGTCGGCACGCGCTCGGCACGTGCGGCACGCGTGCTCTCGACGGCCCAGCTGCTGGCCGAGTCGCTCGTCGCCCAGCTCACCGCCGGGATCACGCTGGCCGAACCAACCAGCGGGATCATCGAGCAGTTTGGCGGCCTGCGGTGGCAGTACGTGGTGCAGATCGAGCAGGTGGACCAGGAGGGGTTGCTGGCGGTTGCCGTGACCGTGCAGGAAGACGTGGACCCGGCCCAGCCCGCCGTTTCGTACATGCTCGTCCGCTGGATGATCGATCCGCAGACCGAGCTGGATCTGGAAGCGGCGGCCGCCGAGGCGGCTGCCGCGTCGGGCAATTCGGGCTCCTCTTCGTCCTCCACCGCGACGCCGCCATCGGGCACGGGAGGGACGCCATGACCGACGTTCGTACGACCCGCGGGCGCCACGGCTGCCCGGCTCCGTGGCAGGCGGCTGCTGGTGGCCACGGCGGCCCATGGCCGCGCGGCGGCATGACGCTCCTGGAGCTGATGCTGGCGCTGAGCCTCTCGGCCGTTGTGCTCGTGGCGATTTCCACGGCCGTGGATCTGCACCTGCGCGTCCTCCAGTCACGGCGGGATCACGTCGAACACATCCAGGTGGCGCGCGGCGTGTTGGGGATCGTGGCCGCCGATTTGCGCGCGACCGTGCAACAGAATACGACGGACTTCTCAGCGCTCGAGAGCCTGGCAGCCGGCCTTGTTGCCGGCGGCGACGCCGCCGGACTTGCCGCTGCACTGGGCGAGTCCGGAGGACAGTCAGGCGATGCCGGCGGCACGACCGGCGGACAGACCGGCGGCGCGACCGGCGGACGGACTGGCGGCACGACCGGCGGACAGACCGGCGGACAGACCGGCGGCGCGACCGGCGGACAGACCGGCGGCGCGACCGGCGGACAGACCGGTGGACAGACCGGCGGCGGACAGGCGGCCGGCGAGCCGGACATGGGAGCCAGTGCGTCCGGGGAGGACGGCGCGGCCACGCCCGCGACGACCGATATCGCCTCGGCCACCAATGTACCGCCCACCCCCGGCCTGTACGGGAATCAGTACGAGCTGCAGCTGGACGTGAGTCGCCTGCCGCGCGTCGACCAGTTCGAACGGATGTTCTCAACAGACCCGCGGGTCGGGCTGCAGGACATCCCCAGCGACGTGAAGACGGTGGCGTATTACTGTGTCGACGCGAACTCGGTCAGCTCGGCCGGAATCGTCAATCGTCGCACTGGCCAGGCGGAATTCGGCCTCGTGCGTCGCGTGCTGGACCGCGCGATCACCCAACAAGCCTCGCAGTCCGGCAACGTCCAGGGGCTCGCGCAGGCGGCGCAGGTGCTGGCACCCGAAGTCCGACAGATCGAGTTCATGTACTTTGACGGCACGCAGTGGCTCACCCAATGGGATTCGTCGCAGCAACAAGGTCTGCCGGTGGCGGTGAAGATCACCGTGTACGTGCTGTCGGAGACGCCGCTGGACACGGACCGCGCCGGCCGTGCTTCCCCCGTGGCCGCGACACCTCTGTCCCCCGAAAACGTTTACTCTTTGGTGGTCCATCTGCCGACTGCGCTACCCGCCGCGTCGGACAGCAGTAGTACGAACAGTAGCAGCAGCAACAGTAGTGGCCTGGATGCGGTAGGACTCTGACTCCGCGCGCCGCCGCGGGGCGCCCCGGCAACAGCGCCCCGTCCGCCAGGCTGAGATGCCCGACATGACGTACGATCCCCGAACTGCAGGCCGCACGTGTCACGCCCGACGCGGGATGGTCCTGGTCGTCGTGCTGGTGGTCGTGGCGCTGTTGGCGCTGGCGGCGTACACCTTCGCCGCGCTGATGGCGACGCACCTGGGCGCAGCCAAGCTCGGGGGACGCCAGCTCCAATGTCGCGCGTTGGTCGAGTCCGGGGTGGAAGCCGTTCGCCTGTACCTGATGCTGGACGAGGCGGCGCGCAGCGATGCGGGAGGCGAGTTCAACAACCCGTCCTATTTCCAGGCCATGCCGGTGCTCGTCCACGACGACGCGACGCAGCGCGCCGACTTCACCGTCCTCGTGCCAAATCTCGATGATCAAGGCAACCTGGGCGGTGTGCGGTACGGACTCGAAGACGAATCGACCCGCCTCCACCTCAATGCACTGCTGACGGCCGATAAGGTGCTCGACAACGCCGGCCGCGATCTGCTGATGGGGTTGCCCGGCATGACCGTCGACGTGGCCGACGCGATTCTGGACTGGATGGACGACGATGACGAACCGCGCGAGTACGGGGCGGAGTCGTCGTACTACCAAGGCCTCAAGCCCCCTTACGCCGCGAAGAACGGACTGCTGGACACCGTCGAGGAACTCTTGCTCGTGCGCGGCGTGACACCGCAGCTGCTCTTTGGCACCGACACGAATCGCAATGGCATGGTCGATCCCCACGAGAGCAATCTGCTGCCGGCCAGCGGCACGACCGGTCAGACGCTGCCGAGCCGTGGAACGGATCCGACGATCGGCTCGATGGACCGCGGGTGGTCCGGCTACCTGACGCTTTACAGCGCCGAAAAAAACGTCTCGTCCGCCGGGACGCCGCGTATCGACGTGAACCAGGACGACCTTGCGGCGTTGTACGACAGCCTGGCCACTGCCTTGAACGAGGACTGGGCCAAGTTCATTGTGCTCTATCGGCAGCACGGCGCGTACGACGGGGACGAAGCCGGGGAGGACGTGGCCACGATCACGGATATCGATCTCACGCAGGAAGGGGGCACGAAGCTGACCCAAGTGCTGGATCTGATCGGCGCGAAGGTGCAGATACCGGGCAGCGGGGACGGCGAGGGACGCGTCGTGGCGGCGGCGTTTCCGGAGACGCTGGCCGAGATGATGGTCTACATGCCGATTTTGATGGATCACGTGGCGGTCAATGCTCAGCCGACGATCCCCGGCCGCATCAACGTCAATCTCGCCCCGCGGACGATCCTGCAGGCCATTCCGGGCCTGGAAGAGACCGTTGTGGAGGAGATCGTCAACCAGCGGGCCTATGAGGCGGAGACGGATGCCGAGGCGCTGGCACGCCGCCACGAGACCTGGCTGCTGACCGCGGGCATCGTCACGTTGGACGAGATGAAGCAGTTGGTACCGTTCATTTGTGCCGGTGGCGACGTGTATCGGGCCCAGGTGGTCGGGTATTACGAAGATGGAGGTGCGGCGGCGCGGGCAGAAGTCATTTTCGATGCTACCGGCGCGGTACCGCGCGTAGTATCCTGGAGGGAGATCAGTCACCTGGGGCGAGGCTATCCCCTGGACCTGTTGGGCGTTCAATTCCAGCCTGGCTCCTGAGACCACGAGAGGCGCTCCTAGCGGAGGCGAGCGGAAATATGGCGAAGCTGTTGGCACTAGAGTGGGACGGGCGCGAGGCCCGGATCGCCGTGGCGACGCCGCGCGGTGCCGAGGTGCAACTCGAAGACGCCTTCGCCATCGACATCCCCGCCGTGGCCTCCGAGGACGTGGGCGGCGACCCGCGCGAAATTGGGCGACGCATCGCCGAAGCCCTGGCGGCCCGCGGCCTGACCGGCTGCGACGCCCTGGTGGGCCTGGGCCGTTCGAGCATTGAGCTGCGGTCCCTGTCGCTCCCGCTGGCCCCGCCCGAGGAATTGCCCGACCTGGTCCGCTTTCAGGCCCTCCAGGCGTTCACCTCGATCGGCGAGGACTGGCCGCTGGACTTCGTCGAGCTGGGGGAGCAAGACGGGGCGCTCAATGTTCTGGCGGCCGTGCTGGCACCGAAACAGGTCGAGCACATTCTGCAGGTCTGTGCCGCCAGCCAGCTCAAAGCACGCTGCCTGGTCCTGCGGCCGTTTGCGGCCGCGTCGCTCCTGAAACGCAGTCGGCTCCCGGTCACGGGACACGGTGCGCTGATTGTCGACCTGCTGGCCGACGGCGCCGATCTCACCGCCACGCTCGACGGCCTGGTCGTGTTCATGCGCACGGTGCGCTTGCCGGCGGCGGTCGGGACGACCGTCCAGGCCGCGGCGCTGCTGGGCGAAGTGCGCCGCACAATTGCGGCGGCCCAGGCCCAGATGTCCGGCGTGCGGATCGAACAGATCGTCATCTGCGGGAGCGAAACAGAACACCCGATACTCGCGCAATCGCTGCGCGATGCCCTGCGGCTCGACGTTGTCGTGTTCGATCCGTTCCGTGTAGTGCGCGTGGCAGCGCACCTGGCGCAGCAGCCGGTGGCCGACGCGGGCCGATATGCGCCGCTGCTGGGCATGCTGGCGGACGAGATGGCTGGCACGCGGCACGCGATCGATTTTCTCAACCCCCGCAAACGCCCCGCTCCGCGCAGCCATCGGCGGCGCAACGTCCTGATCGGCGCCGCGGTTCTGACACTGCTGGGCGTAATCGGCGGAACCTGCTGGGCACGCATCCACACGCTCGATGGCCAGATCCGCACCCTCCGTGATCAGATTGCGGCGCTCGACAAAGACGTCGAACAAGCCCGCACGCTGGTGGCCAAAGCGGATGCCGTCCGGGAGTTCACGGAGGCCGATGTCACGTGGCTCGACGAGCTGTACGTCCTGGCCCAACGCATGCCGGACGCCGACAAGGTCAAGCTGGATGAGGTACGCCTCGGCGCGTCCTTGAAACGCGGTGGCGTCATGACGCTCAAGGGACACGTCACCAGTTCCGACATCATCGCCGCCTTCGAGGAATCCCTGCGCCGGGACGATAACGTGGTCGCCGGCCGGTACGGCACGATCGATCGCAATCAGCGGGATTACCCGTACCTGCTCGACACCACCGTCAGCGTCCCGCCGGACGAATATGATAACGGGCGATCGCGCGGGCGCCCCTTCCGCAAGACGCTCCAGCCACCGTCGCCGGTGGACGCCGTAACGAGGGACGCGCCCGTCCCCGCCGCGGCTGCCCCAACCCCAGACGCGCCCGTCCCCGCCGCGGCTGCCCCAACCCCAGACGCGCCGGTCCCCGCCGCAGAAGTCCCGTCTCCAGGTCCCGCCGAACCGGCCGCCTCGCCTACCGACCCCGCAGCGGAGGATGCCCCACCGATCAGCCCCGGGAGTCCCGCGCCATGAACCGTCGCGAAAAGCTCCTGGCGGCTGCTGTCGGTCTGCTCGTGCTGCTAGCCGTACTGAATTACGCCGTGAAGCGGGTTGTCGCCCAGTTTACCCAGCGTGCCGAGTTGATTGAGGAACTGGACGCGGACATCAAGTCCAAGGAAGTGCTTGTGGAACGCGGCAAGACGGCCCGTGACACGCTCGACGTGTATCGCGCACGATCGCTGCCCGCCGATTCCGTGATGGCCAGTTCCCGCTACCGCGCGTGGCTGCACGAATGGGCCGAGGCGGCGAACGTCAAGGCGGCCAACGTCAAACACGTGCGGGTCAGCCCGTTCCAGCAGGCCCATGACCGGCATACGTTCAGTGTCACCTGCGACGCCACGCTGCCCCAGCTGGTGGACCTCCTGTATCGCTTCTACTCGTCCGACACGCTGCATCGGATCCAGAGCCTCGGCGCTACTCCTTCCGAAGGTAATCTGCTGTCGCTGAACTTCACGCTGGAGGCCATCAGTCTGCCGGACGCCGAAAAGGATCGGCCCCTGTCGAAACTCCCGGCACAGAGATTGGCACTGGACTGCGTTGAGGCCTACCAGGCCGTGATCGTGCGGCGCAATCCCTACGCACCGGCCAACGAACCTCCCAAGTTCACATCCTCCAGTTCCCAACGCGGCGTCGTCAACCAACCGCTGTCTGTAACGCTCAAAGCTGATGACCCCGAGAAACAGGCCGTCCGGTACCGCCTCGAGGACGCCAGCGCGCTCCCGGGGCTCAAGCTCGACGAGCAGTCCGGGCGGCTGGAATGGACGCCGACCGCCACGGGCGAGTTTGAACTGACCGTCCACGCGATCGACGACGGGATGCCTCCTAAAGAAACGTCACAACAGCTGACGTTCGCCGTCTCGGATCCCCCACCTCCTGAGGAGGCCGCGTCCCCAACCCGGTCGTTCGACGAGGCCAAGTACACGTTCGTCACCGGCATCGTCGAAGTCAACGGCCGGCGGCAAGTGTGGTTGACCATTCGCAGCGAAGGGAAATGGCTGCGTCTTTTCGAAGGCGATTCCTTCCAGGTCGGCTCGTTTGAGGGCACGATTGTGCGGATCCACACGCGGCACGTGGAGATACAGGCCGCCGGCCAGACCCTCTCAGTGCGGTTTGGTCAGAACCTGACGGAAGGCGAAGTCGTGGCGGCTGGACCCAGCGTCGCTGCCAGCGGTGCCGCAGACTAAGCCCTGTGAACCTCACAAGCCCCTTGGGCGGCGTCTCTCACGGCGGGCGACAATTTTGTCTGCAGCGACCTTGCCGATTATGCCGATTGTTCCAGCTGAGTGGATTCTGCGGAGGATGACGGCATGCGCATCGAATGTCACGTGGCGGCAGACCTGCCAGACGGGGCAAGATGCGGAGGGAGCGAAGAATGCGTCACAGTCGGGAGTCGCACTGGGTGCCAGTTCGGGCGCTGACTTGGCTCTGTCTGACGGGACTTGTGCTCGTCGGAGCGAATTCAGAGCGCGTCACAGCGCAAGACACGGGCGACAGCACATCCTATCGGCTGTCGCACACCGACCCCGCGACGGTAGTGCCTCAGCTGCGCGACATGCTGCGCGAGTATGGGGCCGAAGCGGAGTTGTTGATCGAAAAGTCGCAGAATCGCATCATCGTGCGCGGTGCGGCTCCCGCACGGCAGTTGGCGGGTCAGTTCATTCAAGCGTTGGACAAGTCGCCCGCCCCACCGGTGGCGGCCGGTGCGGGGTCCGGGCCTGGCCAGGTTGTGGGATATCCGGTGGCGACGGACCGGCTGGATGCCGTCGCGGACCTGCTGCGGCAGCGGTTTCCGGTCTCCAGCGGTGTGCGCATCGCCCCCGACCGGCGGACCTCGCAGCTGGTTGTGATTGCCAGCGCCGAAGCGCACACGCAGATTTCCGACTATCTGGGACAAATCGGTGCGGGACCGGTTCAGGGAGCCGCCCAACCGGGTCCGGGCTTGCTGCCTGGCGGGGCGGCGGCATATCAGCTCCAGCACGTGTCGGCGGTGGAATTGGAGTCCAGCCTGCAGCGTCTGTGGGGCAACCAGTTGATCATCACGCCGGACGCGCGCGGAACGGCGGCGTCAGTGCGACGGGCCACGGATCCGGTTGATCGGGTCTTGATGCGGGTCGACCGCGCGCGGCGGACGGTCGAATTCCCGGTGTCGGACGACGTGGCGCGGTCGTGGCGGCAGGTGGTGGCCGCATTGGATCGGCCGGGGCACGGCGCGGACGCCACGACGCAGTTGGTGCCGGTGCGGCGTGCCGATCCGGCGCAGGTGCAGCAAGCGGTGAGCATGATTCGGGACGCGGCCTTGCGCACGGACCCGGGCGAGACGATGGCGGCGGTGCCCATCGCGCCGGCGGCGCGGAGCCGCGGCGGCGTGAATCTGGTCTCGATGATCTTCCGGCCCGAGGCGGCGGCGCAGGAGTCGGCGCCGGGGGCGCCCCCACCTGCGCCCACCCCGCCCGCCGAAACGCCACCGGCCCCTGCACCGCAGGGGCCCCCAGGCGAAGCGGCAGACGGCGACGAGGCGGAGGGGCTGCTGGGCGACGTGCAGATCGAATTTGTGCCGGAGTTGGGCGTGATCATCCTCCGCGGCAACCGGCGCGACGTGGAACGCGTGCAGCGGATCATCAATGAAATTGAAGCGCAAAGCGAGATCACGCGTCCGGAAATCGAAGTCGCGCTGCTGCAGCATACCAACAGTGAGGCGATGAGCACGCTCGTGACGCAGGTGTACACGGATGTCTACCAGCCGCGCCAAGGTTCGCTGAGCATCACGCCCCTGGTCAAGCCGAACGCGATCTTGCTGGTCGGGCGCCAGGAGAACATCGACACGGTCCTGACGCTGATCGAAAAGCTCGATCAGCCGGTCGCGCCGGAGACGCAGATTTCGGTGTTTCGCCTGCTGCACATGTCGGCGGTCAATGCCGAGACGTACATCCGCAACTTCTACGGCACCGTCACCGGAGCGGCGGTGGGTGCGGCGCAGCAGACGCAGCAGACCGTGCGTGGCCTCTCGCCGCGGGTGACCGTGATCGCCGACTACCGCAGCAACTCGCTGATCGTACAAGCCAGTCCGCGCGACCTGGAGGAAGTGTCCAAACTGCTCAAGGAGCTTGATGTCGACAAGACAGAGGCCACCGTCGAGGTGCGGGTGTTTCCGCTCCGAAACTCGCTCGCCTCCACGCTCCAGGGCGTGCTGCAAAACACGCTGGCGGCGCAAGCCCAGGCGGCGGCCGGCGCGCAAACCGGCTTTCAGCCGATCCCCACCGGACAGACCGGCGCCGCCACGCAGACGCAGCCGTCGCGGAGCGTTCAGATCATCGGCATCGACCAGCAGGGCAACAAGATCATTGAGACGGCGCTGCTGAGTGACATCACGGTCACCGCGGATGACAATTCGAATACCCTCGTCGTCAAAGCGCCCTCCCAGAGCATGGGGTTGATCGCCGCGCTGGTCGAACAGCTCGACAAGATCCCCGCGGCGGAGTCGCAGATCAAGGTGTTCCAGATCAAGAACGGGGACGCCACGAACCTGACGTCAATGCTGCAGACCCTGTTCGGTCAGCAGGTCACGGCCGGGCAGGTGGGGGTGTTCAGCCAGACGGTGGGCCGTACGTTCGGCGCCCAGACGGCGCTGCAGCAAACCAGTGCCGGCGAGAGCTCGCTGATCCCGCTCAACTTCGGCGTCGACGCCCGGACCAACAGCATTGTCGCGGCCGGCTCGGCCGGCGACCTGGCCGTCGTGGAGGCGATTCTCCTGCGGCTGGACGAAGGCGACCTGCGCCAGCGGAAGCTGATCGTCTATCGGCTCAACAACGCCCCAGCGCAGTTCGTCGCCGACGCGCTGACGCAGATCCTCAATGAACAGTACCAGCTGCTCTCGCAGCAGCAGACGCAGCAGTTCTCGCTGATCAGCCAGTTCGAGTTGATTGACCAGCAGGTCTCGGTGGTGCCGGAGACCATCAGCAACACGTTGGTGGTGAGCGCGACGCCGAAGTACTTCGAACAGATCACCGAAGTGATCCAGGACCTGGACCGCCGACCGCCCATGATCATGATCCAGGTGGTGGTCTGTCTGGTGCGCCTGGACGAGACCGAAGAACTGGGAGTTGAACTCGGCATTCAGGATTCGCTGCTGTTCGACCGCAGCGCTACGGCGGCTGCGACGGCGACCTCTGCGGCGGCGCTCATTCCTGGCTTCAACTTCGCCGGAGCGGCGCTGGGCAATTCGAGCTCCGCCGCCTCGCTGGCCACGCGCGACTCGCTGGCCGGGCAGGCCGTCGGCACGTTCGGACTTGGTCGGACAAGCGCTACGGAAGGCTTCCCGGGCCTCGTCCTGTCCGGAGCCAGTGATTCCATCAACATCCTGATTCGCGCCCTGGCGCGCAAGTCGCGCGTGGAAGTCCTGAGCCGGCCGCAAATCATGACTTTGAACAATGTCCCGGCCTCCGTCCTCGTCGGGCAACGGATCCCGCAGATCACCGACTTCCAGACGACCAGTGCCGGCAACACCGTCAATTCCATCACCTTGATCGACGTCGGCATTTCGCTCGGCGTGATCCCGCGTGTCACCCCGGACGGGCTGATCATCATGGACATCGAGGCGAACGACTCGAAGGCGGGTGACCCGGCCGAGGGCGTCACGGTGGGGGTGCAGGACGGCGTGGCCATTCAGTCGCCCATCTACGATGACATCACCGCGATTACGACGATTGCCGCCCGCAGTGGCCAGACCGTCGTGTTTGGTGGCCTGATCACCACGGAACGTGTGGACACGTTCCGCGGGATCCCCTTCCTCTCCGACGTGCCGGTGTTGGGCCATTTGTTCCGGTACGACACGCAGTCCGACAAGCGACAGGAACTCCTGTTCTTCATGACGCCCCACATTGTGATGGACGACCAGGACGTGGACATGGTCAACCAGCGTGAGTCGGAGCGGATGAGCTGGTGCCTGGCGGATGTCATGCAGATCCACGGTGATCCGGGCTTTCGTGGTGGTCACCCCGATGCCTGGACCGATGGAACGCCGCTCATCTATCCGAGCGTCGACCCCACCGCGTCGGGCGCGGTGATGCCCCTGGACGCCGAACCGGTACCCGCGCCCACCGGGGAGATGCTCCGGAAGTACGGGGCGCCGGCTGACCAGGGCAAGCCATTCCTGTTGCCACCCGACGCGCGCGAGGAGGGCAAACCGTTCATCCTGCCTCCCGCCGAGCGGCAAGAGGGGCGACCCTTCATTGAGCCAATGGGTCCGGCACCGGGCGGCACCATCCCGCTCGAGAATTCCGGCGTGTCGGCCCCGCAGAATGTCCCGCCGCATGTCCCGCCGCCGCCAGGAAACGGGCCGGGCCCGAGCGTGTCGGCGGCGGACTCGCCGCCGCCGGGACCGTACCCGCTCCCACCGACACCCTGGCAGGTGTGGGGGGCGCCGGCGGCCGTCGCCAGGGCCAGCGAGTCGGTGACGGATGAACCGCCGCGGACACCGCCTCTGGCACCGCCTGCGCCGTCCGTGCCAGGGACGTCACCGGCCCGCTATGTCCCGCGTCCACAGGCTCAGTTCCCCTACGTCAAGTGACTCGGCCGGCCACCGTGCACGCTGCGACTCGGTCGTGGCGACAAGACGGTCTCGCAACGATAGGCATTCCAACGACTTCGCGAGTGTGAGTACTGGTATGACGACCAAGCTTCTGCCTCAACTTAGCGTGGTGGCTGCATGGATCTGCGTGGCCACGGTCACAGGCTGTGCCTCGAAACCCCTCACGCTGACCAAGTCATTGCCCTGGACGACCGAGAAGTCATACGAAACGCCCGAGAAAATCATCGCCGTGTGGACCGACGCGGTGTATCAAATGCCGGGTGCCCCACCCACGCGCGGGTTTGGCGGGCGCCTGTACTTCTACAACCGATCCGGGGACGTCGTGCCCGTGGATGGGGAACTGATCGTGTATGCGTTTGATGAAGGCGATCCGGGGGCAACACCGGATCGACCATCGCGAAAGTATGCCTTTACGGCCGAACAACTGACGCGGTACTACAGCGAGTCGGAACTTGGTGCGTCCTACAACATCTGGATTCCGTGGGACGCAGTGGGGGGCGATGAGAAGCAGATCGCGCTGTTTCCCGTCTTTGCGGACAAGTCCGGCAAGGTCGTCCGTGGCATGTTCGCCGACAACCGTTTGCCCGGTCGACGCGAACTCAGTGACGAAGAGCGTCGTGGATTTTACATGTCGCACAAACGACGCGCGGGCGATCAAACCAAGGTTGTCCGCGAAACCGGCGTGCGGCCCGCCAGCTTCGATGCACCGGCCACGGAGGGTGTGGGCGAGGACAAGTCGGGCAATTCGGGACTGGTGTCACATACGATTCGCGTGCCGCGCAGTCTGGCGGAACGTATGGCAGCCAGCCAATCCCAAGTCGCCGCCCCGGCCGGTGTCCCCGTCCCAGGGCCCGTCGCGCGGCTGTCATCCGCGCCTGCCGCTCCGCTGCCGAGCTCGTCCGGCGCGATTCAGCCAGGGACCGCGGCCCCCGCCGCCCCGGTGGACCATCGTACGGCGCCGACGAGCGATCCTCGCCCGCCGGCCAGCAGCTCAGTGCCATCGAGCGCACTTCCTGCCGCCGCGCCCGCCGCCGGCACGGTGCTGCCCGCACCGCCTAATCTCGGCCAACAGGGCTTTATGGGCGCTGACCCGCAGTACTCGGTGTCGGCTCGCTCGCACGCGTGGGCTCGCCAGGACGCACGGTCAGCTCGTTTCGAACCGCCCCAATTCCGGGTTCCAGCAGCGCCAGGCGCTCGACCACGTCTCGGGCGTGTTTCGACGCAACTGTCCCCGTGAGCACGGCGGTGCTGCCCTCGAGCGTGACGGAAACCTGACCGCCACCTACATCTGGACGGTCCAGGACCCGCTGGATGACCTGAGTAAACCGCGGACCGACGCTGCCGGCAGGTTGGCCGGGCGATTCGAAGCCCAGCCGCATGTGGGTGCGGACTTTCCCCTGCTGCTGGTTCTGCTGAGTGCCCATGCCTCCAAACATCATGTTGTTCATGCCGAACATGCCGTTGCGGCCAAAGCCCCCCATCATGCCCATGAGCCCGAGCTGCTGAGAGGTGCCAAAACGCGACTGCCCTCCCGCTTGACCCGCACTCTGGCCAAACGCTCCCGCTGTCGCCGCCCCCGCCCCCGCCGTCGTCTGGCCCATGGCGGTGCTTCCCGTCATGAACCGGTTGAAGCCACTGCCCGTGAAGCGGGTGTCGAGTCCATAGCCTTGCGCTCCAGCGAGAGTTGACCCGCTGCCGGCCGTCCCTCCAGTCGAAGTCCGCCCGGTGAGTCCGCCCTGCTGAGAACCCTGGGTCTGAGCCTCAACACGCCCGGCCCCCACCAGAACCGCCGCTATGGCGGCCCATGCCAGACCGTGATATCGATATCCCATGACACCAACTCCGATACGCGCGGGGTGATTACGTCATCTAGTGTTCATCGGCGCCCACACGGCCTGATCCCAGCGGCAAACTGCGTCGGGCAGCCTGCACCGCAGTCGACCCCCGTGCAATTATAGCGGCCGCGGTCAGTTTGCTGAACGACTTTCGGCCTCGCTTGTCCGGGCGGGGCGACCGGATCTTCGCGGCGAACGAATCACGGCCGTGAGATTTCAACCCCGCCTCCGGGGCGAAGTGTCGTACCGGCGGGGTGAGCATGGCAGGGGGGCGAAACCCGACCGCCGGTCTGAGGGGTACGTATGGGCAGCGGCGGCGTGCCAAGCGGAACGGCCGACCGACGAATACTCTCGTGTGAACTCACGCAACTTCGCTGGCAACCACTGTGGGAGAACAGGTGTGTTCAAGGGACTTCGATGGCGAGCCATCTTGCTGCTGGCCGTTTCATGCTGCGGGTGGTGGTTGGGGGGGGGCACCGCCGCACGGGCGGAGCGCCCTGCCGCGCCCCAGCTGCTGCCAAAAAAGACGCTGGCGTACGTGCGGGTCGCGGACAGTCGCCAGTTGGTCGACCAGTTCATGACCACGTCCATGGGCCGGTTGCTGCAGGACGAGAAGATCAAGCCGTTGGTGCTGCATTTGTACGGCTCCGCCACGCAGGCGTTCGCCGAGATTCAGGATGTCGTCGGCGTATCGCTCAGTGACATCCTGTCGATTCCGCAAGGCGAAGTGTGGGGCGCCGTGATCGGTCGCGACGAAGGCCGTCCGGCCGTGCTAATCCTGGTCGAAGTGGGCGACAAGATGCCGATCGTGCAGAAGCTGCTCGATCGGGCCGAGCAGGAAGCGCTCCGCAACGGTCGCGTCAAGACGACGGAGGACGTGGACGGCGTTACCATGAGCATTTTTGACGCCCGCGGCACGCTGGCTCAACGCGAGGGCGTGGTGCTGATTGGCTCGGATCCCGGCCTGGTGCGCGAAGTGCTGCAGACCTGGACGGGCGATGAAGGGGCCGCCACGCTGGCGGACAATCGCGAGTTCACATCCATCATGAGCCGCTCGGTGGGGACGAAGGACGAGCGGCCGCAAGTGACCTGGTTCGTCGACCCGATCGAGCTGTTTCGGAACCTCTCACGCGACAACAGCGGGGCGCAGATGGCGCTGGCCATGCTGCCGCTGTTGGGACTGGACGGCATCAAGGCGGCGGGAGGCAGCATGATCTACGCCGCAGAGGACTTCGATTCGATCGCGCACATGCACCTGCTGCTGGATAACCCGCGCAGCGGTCTGTTGCAGATGATTGCGGTGGAGGCCGGGGACACGACGCCCGAGAGTTGGGTGCCGCCCGACGCCGCGTCCTACATGACCATCAATTGGAACACGAAGCAGACGCTCGAGGCGGTCCGCCGCATGTTTGATCAGTTCAACGGGGAGAATGCACTGAGCAACGCGCTGCGCCGGCGGATCTCGGACCCGCTGGGCATCGATTTCGAGAAAGACGTGCTGGGCCAACTGGACGGGCGGTTCACGCATGTGAGCTGGTTTGAAAAGCCGGCGCGCGTCAACAGCGGCACGAACCTGGTCGGCGCCCGGTTGGTGGATGCGGCCGCGGTGCGCACCACGCTGGAGAAGGTCTTGGCAGCCCCGAACATCCGTGCGACGAAGAAGCATTTCCGGGGCATCACCTACTGGGTGTTCCCCACGCGACCGGCGGACCAGAACGTGGACTCGGCGCTGATTCGCCAGCCGTCGCCGAGCATCGCCGTGGTGGGCGATCATCTGTTGGCCTCGGACAGCAGCGCCTGTCTGGAGGCGGCGATCACCGCGTTTCGCGATCCCGCGCAGCCGTTTGCCGAGGAGCTGGACTTCAAGCTGATTGCCAGCCGAGTCCGGCAGCAGCTGGGCAACGCCAAACCGGGCATGGTGGCGTTCCAGCGTCCTGAGGAGTCCATGCGTTCGTTCTACGATCTGGCCACGTCGCCGACGACGCGGCGACGGCTGGAGGAAGCGGCGCAATCCAACCGCGCGCTGCGGGCACTGCACGAAGCCCTCGAAGCCAATCCGCTTCCGCCATTCTCGGAGATCGCGAAATATCTCGCCCCCGCCGGCGGCATGCTCGTCAGCGACGAGACGGGCCTGCACTACACGGCCTTCGGGCTGCGCCGGGAATGACCACCTGATCGCGGCGGTTGGGCGCGGCGCCACCCAGGCGATCCTCGCCGCAGTCCGCGGGCCTTCCGCGCCTCGCTCGGTTGCAAACCAACCCGTTGTCCGCTACTTCTATAGGTGAGACGTGTGGTCACGTCTGTGCACTACCCTGTCGGAAGGCGGTTGATCGATGGCCAGGAACGACGCCATGGACGAGAAAGCGACGCCGGTTCAGCCCAAGCGCATCCTGTTGGTGGATGACGACGCGGAGATTATTGAGTCCATGCGGTTCGCGCTGGAAGCCAAGGGCTACACGACGCTGGTCGCGCGCGACGGGAACCAGGGACTGGCGATGGCCGAACGCGAGGATCCCGACCTGGTGATCCTGGACATGATGATGCCCAAGCGGAGCGGGTTTCTGGTCCTGGAAAAGCTCCGCCGCACGCGTCCCGTACCGATGCGGATCATCATGATCACCGCGAACGAGGGAAGTCGCCACAAGGCCTATGCGGAAATGCTGGGTGTGGACGACTACATCCGCAAGCCGTTTGCCATGGATCGGCTGCTGGCCAGCGTAGAACGCCTGGTAGGCTAGGCGTGGGGCTTGGGGAGTGCGTCGATGGTCGAATCCGGTTCGCCTTCCCCGGCTGCGGCTCCTTTGTCCCGTTCCCCCCGCGCCGGCTGGCACTGCGCCCATTTCTTCTATCGATGGCGACGCGATATCCTGGCGACGCTCGACGCTGGTCCGCGGCAAACCGGCGCCGCCGAATTCGTCGAGACGCTCAATCCGCAAGCGGAGCATGCCCCCGCGCGACTTCAAACGAGTCTGGTCAGCGGTCACCGGGCCGACTGGGCCGTCATGATGCTCGATCCCGATCCGCTGCGGATCGATGGCGTCCACCAGCGTCTGCTGGCCGGCCCGCTGGGACCGGCGCTCGACACCGCGTACTCGTTCATCTCGCTGACGGAAGTGTCGGAATACGTGCCGACCGTCGAGCAGTACCGGGAGCGGCTGCTCGCGGAGGGCGAAACCGAGGACAGCCCGGCGCTGGCGGCCAAGGTGAAGGCCTATGCCCGTCGGGAGCCGCTGATGCGCCAGCAGCGCTTGATGCCCGACCTGCCGAACTGGCCGGCCACCTGTTTCTATCCGATGAACAAGAAGCGGGAGCCGGGTGAGAACTGGTTCACGCTGGACTTCGACACCCGCCAGCGCCTGATGGCCGAACATGCCCGCAGCGGCATGGCCTTCGCCGGCCAAGTGTCCCAGCTGATCACGGTCGCCCTCGGGCTGGACGACTGGGAGTGGGGCGTCACGTTGTGGGCCACCAGTCCCGACTACCTGAAGGACATCGTGTATCGTATGCGGTTCGACGAGGCCAGTGCCCGCTACGCGCAGTTCGGACCGTTCTTCGTCAGCTATCTGGCCGCCGCCCTCGCCATCCTCGACCACTGCCGCGTGCTGCGCTGAACGACCGCCGCCGCTGCCGCCCCCTGGCAACCACAATGGCCAAGCGACTTGACTGTGTACTGGTGGTAGACGTCGAATCGACGTGTTGGGAACAAGGCCCGCCGCGCGGCCAGATGAGCGAGATCATCGAGATTGGCGTCTGTGTGGTCGACCTGCTGACGCTCGAGCGCCGTGAGCGGCGCAGTCTGCTGGTCAAGCCGGCGCGGTCGGATGTCGGCGAGTTCTGCACGCAGCTGACTGGCATCACGCCCGCCATGGTGGCCGCCGCGGTGCCGCTGGCCGACGCGCTGCAGATCCTGCGCGACGAATATCGGTCCCCGGATCGGCTGTTCGCCAGCTGGGGTGATTACGATCGCGACCAGTTTCTGCGCAACTGTCACAGCTACGACCTGCCGTATCCGTTTGGCCCGACGCACCTGAACGTGAAGAACCTCTACTCTGCCGCGTTCGGTTTGCCGCGCGAACTCGGGCTCGACGAGGCCTGCGCACGGCTCGGACTGACCATGGACGGCGCGCACCACCGCGGCGTGGACGACGCCTGGAACGTGGCCCGGATTCTCGGCCTGCTGCTCAAACGGATCCGCCGGGCCTCGTGACCGATCCGGTCACCTTCCCGGGTGCCGGCGGTGGCGCGGCCGGCTCGGCCGGTGGCGCGGCCGGCTCGACCTTGGGCGCGGCCGGCTCGGACGCGGGGGGCGGAGTGGGTGGCTCAGCCGCCGGGGGAGCCTTCGCGTTGGGGGCTGGCTGCTCCGTGTCGGGCGGCGGCAGCTTGGGCGTCAAGAGCAGCATCACGGGCGTGTCGCGCGGCGGAATGCGGTCGGTGTACGCGCCGAACATGAGCGTTTCGTTAGCCGCCGAACTTTCGACGGGCAGGTCGAGCGTGGCGGTCGAAAAGTTCGAGACGCAGATGAACTCGCCGGCGTCCCCGTAATAGTATTGTTCCTTGCCATCGGGGTCGGTCGAGAACCCGCTGCCGGCAAAGACCCAGGGGTAGGTCAGCGCTTCGCCCGTTTTCATCTGCTTCACCCACTCCTGGGCCCGCACGCGATGCTCGGTTCCATCATGGTCCCGCCAGAGGACTTCCACGTCGATCTCGGTGCCCTGCGCCGGCTGGTAGATCGGGTCGAACCGCACGGGTGGCCCTGGCCGCGCGCCGATCGCGACCAGTGCGGCGTGCACATAGCGCGCCGGTGACTGGACCGCCACGATCGATTCATGCTCCTTCGTGCCGCGCGGGCAGGCGAACATTTCGAGCATGCCTTCGCGCAGGCAGATGCGACCACCGACCATGACCTGCTTGGCGGCGAAATTGATCCAGACCTCGTGGTTCTTGGTCACGCGCAACCACTCGGGCGACGGCTCGATGCGCTGCGCCGCCGATTCGTCCTGCGCGCCCGCCGTGTCGGCCGGAAGTGCTTCCTGACCCCACAGCGGCCGCACCGTGGTCAGTCCCCAGCTGCCGGCGGCCAGCATGAGCCACGCCAGCGGCAGCGCCCCGCATCGCGACCGCCGCACCCGCGCGCGGACGGACTGCGGGTAACGAGCAGCGCGACAGGCAGCGGTATGTGACGGGTTGGACATCGAACGGACCTCCACTAGGCGTCAACGGCCAGTCTTGCCCACTTGGTTTGGCACGATGTCTCCATTGTACGGCCCTCACGCGTTTGCGTAAGCGAGCGCCCGCCATCGGCAGCGGTGGAGGATCTGACGCGGCCAAGCCGGCCGATTGAGCATGGCGTCGTTGCCGAATCGCACCGGGTCCTCTAAGATCCGCCCCATGTCCCGAACCCATCACGAGCAGGTCGACGCCGTCAACGGAGATGATATTCCCGGATTGCCGGAACGTACCGCGCGGCGCCGCGGCGGCCCGCGGCGGCGCCGCGCGCCCGTGCTGCCGGACCCGGACCATTGGGCGGCATGGGCTGCCTACGCTGGGGCACGTCACGGCGTGGCCGATCTGTCGCGGCTGGCCGGTCAACCGGCCGTGCATCCCTTGAAGTGGGCCGTGCCGGATGCTTACGCGGATCAGCCTGCGCCGCGGTTGCTCAAACGTCTGACGCGGCTGGCCCACCGCCGGCAGCGTCTGCCGGTGTCTTCGACCGCGCGGCGGCTGACCGACTGGCTGGCGGCCGCGCACTCGACTCGTCCGGATGCCGTGCGGGCGCTCGAGGCGCTGGCCTGGTCTCACCTGCTCCCGCAGCTGGCCACGGTGGTCACGTCGGACCAGTGGCAGCAGTTGTGGTCGGCGTTGCACGCGCTGGCCGACGAGGGCGCGGGGATCGGCTTGACGGATGAGCCGCTCACCCACCAGCTGCTGACGGGGGAACTGCCGCTGACCCTCGCCTGGCTCTTCCCGGATCTGCCGCGCAGTCGGGGGCTGGTCCGAGCCGCCGTCCGCGCACTGTCGCGCGGCGTGGCCGAACTGCTGGACGGTGACGGGCTGCCGCATGCGGCGCACTGGGGTGCGTTTCTCAGCCTGGCGGCCTGTTGGACGCGGTGCGTGCTGCTGAGCCAGTCGGCGGGGTGGACGTGCTTCGACGCGGAGGCGCGGGTCCAGTACGACGGACTGGCACTGCAACTGGTGCGTGCGCTGCGACCGGACGGTACGCTGAGCTTGTCGCGCGGGCTCAGCGGCGATTGGAGTCCCGATCTGGTTCGGGTACTGATGGCGCTGCAGCCGGACCGTGTCCTGCGGACGCTTGCGCGCCGCGTCCTGCCGGGCGGATCGGCCACGCCCGTGCCGCGCCGCTCGCGCAAGTGGCCGGCTCCCTCGGTCTACTCCGAAGAGGCGGGCGCCTGTGTCATGCGGGCCCACTGGTCGCGCAAGAGTCCGCAATTCACCTGTCTGTTCGACGGCGATCGACTGTGCGGTGAGCTCGGGACCGACGGACGGGTGCTGTGGTCGGGCGACATGACGCCGCAGGTGCTGATCGACGGGCAGCGGCTGGAGCTGCAATCGGCGTGGACGGAGTTGTGTTGGTTCACCGACGAAGATGTCGATTATCTGGAGCTCGAGGCGGACCTCAGTCACGGGTGGCAGCTGCAACGGCAGATGCTGTTGGCGCGCCAGGATCACGTCTTCGTGGTGGCCGACGCGGTATTGGGACCGCGCGCGGCGTCGGTGCGATACGACGCGCGTTTTCCGCTGGCCGAAGACGTGCGGTTCGAGCCGCTGGCGGAGACCCGCGAGGGAGTGCTCCGCAACAGCCGTGCGCTCTGCACCGTCCTGCCGCTGGCGCTGCCCGAGTGGCGGGCGGGGGCTGGTGCGGGGGACCTGCGGACGGACGCGCACCACCTGCAGCTGACGATGGAGGAGCACACGCCGCGGTTCTACGCGCCGCTGTGGTTCGACCTGGCGCCGCATCGCGTGGCGGAGCGACGTACGTGGCGGCAGCTGACCGTGGCCGAAGCGATGCAGGTGCGCAGTCGGGACGTGGCCGTCGCCTATCGCGTACAGGTGGGCGCTGCGCAGTGGCTGCTCTATCGGTCGCTGGCGGCGCGGCGCAGCCGCTCCGTGCTGGGGCAAAACTTGTCGGCCGAGTTCGTGGCGGCTAGATTTGAGCAGGACGGCACGCTGGATCAGTGGATTGAAATCGAGTCGTGACGCATGGCCACGCCGGACCTGCGCGAGAGACTGGTCGAGAACCTCAGCCGGATTCGCGGCCGGATGGCGGACGCGGCCCGGCGCAGCGGGCGTGACCCGGCCGACGTGGTCCTGGTGGCCGTCACCAAGTACGTCGATGCGGAGCAGGCGGCCTGGCTCCCCGGGGCGGGCTGCTGCGAGCTGGGTGAGAGCCGTCCGCAGTCGCTGTGGACCAAGGCCGCGGCCGTCGCGGACCCCGGCGTGCACTGGCACCTGATCGGTCACCTGCAGCGCAACAAGATCCGTCGCACGTTGCCCTGGCTGAGCTGGATCCACTCGGTCGACAGCCGTCGCCTGCTCGATGCGCTGCAGCAGGAAGCGGAGGCGGCCGCCACCCGGGTCCGCGTGCTGCTGGAGGTCAATGTGGCCGGCGAGTCAGCCAAGACGGGTTTCACGCTGGCGGACATGCTCCCGCTGGCCGATCAGTTCGACCGCTGGCCGCGCCTGCGCATCGAAGGGCTGATGGCCATGGCCGCGTTGGAGGGCGACGCCGACGCGGCGCGCCGGGATTTCTCGCAGCTGCGCGAACTGCGTGACGCGATGCAGCGGCACTGCCCGCCACACATCCAGCTGCAGCAGTTGTCCATGGGGATGAGCGGCGACTATGAAGTAGCCATCGAAGAGGGCGCCACGATGGTGCGGGTCGGCAGCGCCGTGTGGGAAGGACTCCTCACGTGATGGAATTGACTCAGCACGCGGATGGAGTGATCTTGCCGGTGCGCGCGCAGCCCGGGGCGCGGCGGCGAGCCATCGGCGGAATCCGGGCCGGAGCGCTGCGCGTGGCCGTGACGCAGGTGGCGGAGAAGGGCAAGGCCAATCGCGCCGTGGCGGACTTGCTCTGCGAGGCGCTCCATCTGAAACACTCCCAGCTGGAACTGGTCGCCGGTGCGCACGCGACCGACAAGAAATTCCTCGTCCGGGGCGTCTCCGCCGCCGAACTGGCCGCCCGCATCCAGACGCTGGCGTCTGCGTGACCCCCGCCGACGTGCGTGTTGGAAGCTGACACGGATGTGTCACACATCCCAATGCCACCGGCTTGCCCGGGGGTCGCGTGCGTTCGTTGCTACATTTGGTCACGCCCCGACTCACGTTCTTCTTCCTTTGTCCTCTACTCTCTCCTCTTTTCCCCTTCCGGCCTGGGCCGGCCCGCGGGAACGCGCGATCCTCGTGCGGAGAGAACCGGAAGGGGACGCGGCGCGTCTGTAGCGGACCAGTCCAGCGCGCCGCCGACACGGGGTCGGCGGGGTGAGGGTAGCACAGAACCTGAAGATGCCCTGGGCAAGCTGGGGGGATCGCGGATCAAAGTAGTCATCACGCTCCGCGTGATGACATCCTCTCGCGGAGCGAGAGGACTCCAGTTCCCAGGAGGATCGGGGAGTAAGGGCGGGACGGGGGGGAAGGATCTGTTTAAGCGCAGGGCCAGAGTCCGCCGGCAGGCGGACGGCGGCCCGCGCGCTGCACGCCGGCGGCTCGCGCCTGCACCCGTGCCGCACGACGGGCCGCGCTTATCCTGGACATCCTGTCCATCCTGTCAACAAGATCTCGTCACGTCCGTCACCGCCGGCTGGGGCGGCCTCGACCGGCCGCGGGTGTGGTGGAGGCGCTGGGAGTCGGCCGCCGTGCGTGGTGGTGGCCGCGCGTAGCCGATGATCTGCGCCGCCCATGACCGGAGGTCATGGGGGGGCGTCCGGGACGTCCCGTGGCTGCGGAGTGAAGGTGACAGTATTCTGTCATGAGGCTTCTTCTCGTTTAACCCGCAGCCGCAGGCGAGGACGGTCCTGTCACGCACCCGACTCGAGC
>JALOQX010000312.1 GCA_025459265.1 Pirellulaceae bacterium
AGCCCTGGCAGGGCGACAGGGGACTTCCCCAGCCACACGACCAGCAAGTGGTCCGGCATGCCTCCGGCCGCCAACAACACGCAGTCATGCGCGCGAAACTGCCACCGATGGAGTCGAAGTGTCGTGCACGCACCGACTGTGTGATCGTGAGCGACTGTCGCCCTTCCAGGGCTCCCGGTTGTCGGCGGCACCACATCCGGCTTTCGCCCTTGGCTATGGACGGTCGGCCTTCCAGGCCTGCCGCGGTTGCTCGACACTCCAAGTTCAGGGACAGCGGCATGGTACGATCCAAGAGCACCCGTTGGATGAACTGTGGCCTTCGATCAAACCACCGTTTGCTGACTTCGTCCCGAAGGGACGAAGCTGCCGAAGCCCAGGGCAAGGCAACGCGAGCTGAGCGAGCGATGGCGCGGCCCGGGATACGCGGACCGCATCAACGGTACCCACAACGTGGCAGCTCGACACGGCACTCGCCACGCCGTCCGTGTGGAAACCCCCGCGTTCACGCCTCGTTCGAGCAACTCGGCAGGGCCGCAGGCCCGGTACATCCTCTGCCGGTGGCGCAAGCCACCGGTGCGCAGGCGAATCAACAACGATCAGGCCCGAAGGGCCGACACAAGCAGGCCTGTGTCGGCCCTTCGGGCCTGGAGGAGTTCTCACCGAGCACGCGACCGGGGCCTGTCAGCCCCGGCAGAGGCTGTGCCGGGCCTTCGGCCCTCGGCTCAGAATGCGGTGGGATGGCACGCTGCGATGGCCGCTTCGCGGCGTTGTGCCGTGCGGTCACGGCTCCTGACCGCGAAGCGGTCACACGTCACGGCCCACCGATAAGGGTCGCCGCGCAGCGGCGCACCCTGGGTCTTCGGTCCGCCCGTCGGATCGGCGAACCCCCACGGGGTTCTACCTGGCCGTACAACCCCGTTGGGTCAGTGAGCGAGGTGGCAGCTGCGCACCCGGGGTGCGCGGCTGCGCCGCGAACCCGGGCCGACTACGCCGCGGCGTGGATGGACAGATGGCTCACGGACAAAGTGGGGCCGAACGGCGAGTGGCTCTGTGGGGGTTCGCACTTCGGCATAGTGAATGTGGAGCCGATGATCGCTTTCGCCGTGGCAGCCCAACGCGCCGGGTTCCGCGATTGCACGGACGATCCACGGCTCACGAAGGTCCTCCTCTACCACGCGAAGTCCCGGACCCCGCGCGCTCCGCGACGCGGCAACGCCCGCGCGTCCGGCGCCTGGGGCCGCGGTCCGTCCGGCGACCGGCTGCCGCTGTTCGCCATCGCCGCCTGGATGACCGCCAAGTCCGAGATTCTGGAAGATCTGAGTTGTGCGCAACGCGCCTCATCGCCCGGAGTCCCGGTTCAGACTGCCCAGCTTTCCAGCAACCGCGGAGGACTCAATAATGACGCGGTGAAACCGACCGTCGTCATCAACGTCGTGGGACTCACGCCAGGGCTGGTCGGCCCGGACATGCCGCGCGTGGCCGAATTCTGCCGGCGGGGCAGAGTGGCCACCATTGCGCCGGTGATCCCCGCCGTCACCTGTTCGGTCCAGGCGACGTACCTGACCGGCCGCTGGCCGAGCGCCCACGGTATTGTGGGGAACGGCTGGTACTTCCGCGACGAGTGCGAAGTCCGCTTCTGGCGACAGTCGAACAAGTTGGTGGTGGGTGATAAGATCTGGGACGAGGCGCGGCAGATCGATCCGCGCTTCACTTGCGCCAACCTCTTCTGGTGGTACAACATGTATTCGACGGTCGACGTCAGTGTGACGCCGCGACCGATGTACCCCAGCGATGGCCGCAAGCTGCCGGACATCTACACGTCGCCGTCCTCGTTGCGCGACGAACTGCAGCGCGGACTGGGGATCTTCCCGCTGTTTCAGTTTTGGGGTCCGACGGCTGGCATCGCGTCGTCGCAGTGGATTGCCGCGGCCGCGAAGCACGTCACCGAGCGGTTCTCGCCGACACTCACGCTCATCTACCTGCCGCACCTCGATTACGGCTTGCAGCGACACGGACCGGACCTGACCCGAGTGGCAAGCGATCTGCGCGCGATCGACGTGGTGGTCGGCGAACTGATCGACTTCTACGAAGCGCGCGGCACCGCGATCGTGCTGCTCAGTGAATACGGCATCACCCGCGTGTCGCGGACCGTCCACCTGAATCGTGTGCTCCGCCAGGCCGGGCTGCTTCGTGTCCGCGTCGAACTGGGGCGGGAACTGTTGGACGCGGGGGACAGTGCCGCGTTTGCCGTGGCTGATCACCAGGTGGCGCACGTCTACGTCAACGACCGCACGCAACTGAACGCCGTCCGCGAACTTGTCGCCGGGACGCCCGGTGTCGCGCAGGTCTACGACGAGTCGTTGGCGGCGGAGATTCATTTGAACCACCCCCGCGCTGGTGAACTCATCGCACTGTCCGAGCCCGACGCCTGGTTCACGTACTACTACTGGCTGGACGACGCCCGCCAGCCCGACTTCGCGCCCACGGTGGATATCCACCGCAAACCGGGCTACGACCCGGCCGAGTTGTTTCTCGATCCGCAACGGGCCTTTCCTCACCTCAAGATCGCGATGATGTTGCTGAAGAAGAAACTGGGTTTCCGCTGCTTGATGGACGTGATTCCGACGGACGGTCGGCTAGTGCGCGGCTCGCACGGCCTGCCGGCCGCGTCGCGCGAAGACGCGCCCGTGTTCATCTCCACGCGCCCGGAACTGTTGACGGAATCGGTCATCGCGCCGACGTCGGTCCGCTCGCTCCTGCTGAAGCATCTGTGCGACTGAACGGGTCCTTGAAATGCCGCCGACGTCAGCTCAGCGGAGGAGCAACGCCAGATCGAAGTCTGCGTTTACTTTTCTTTCGATCGAAGCTGACTTCCACTCCTTCCGCCTGCAACGCGGCCAGGCTCAGCCTACGACTTGCGGCTCGTGCGCCGCCGCACGGCTGGACAACCAGCACGGTGGTGCCCGCCATGGCGGCTTGCAGCAACTGTCGCCGCGACAATTCGAGATCGGGCATATTTTTTCTCCTTCCGCGTGGGAAAGATGCCCGCGACCAGCCATTCCTTTGGCCGTTCTAACCACGGCGGCGTCACTGCTGGGAGGCCGTGTGTTTCACGGTCGGTCTGCGATCGGCTGGGAGCGCCGCCGCATCCCTGGGCGCTTGCCGACACGTTGACAAACAAGCGGCCGTTGATATGTTAACCGGAGGTCTACGGGCGGCGGGTTGGTGTTCGGGTGCGTTTTGGAGTCGATCCCGCCGGCGGTCTGGGGCCAGTGCCGCGAGGCGAATTGTCCGGTGCGGTCGCCGGGCAAACGTGTTCCGTGGCGGGGCCAGGAATTCACGGGAACTGCGCCATGCATCACCAAGTGTCAAGGTGGTTGAGCATGTGTCGGGCCTGGCTGCTTTGGGCTGTGGTCAGCAGTCTGGCAAGCGGGGAAGTCCTGCCCGCGCCAGCGTCTGGAGATGCCAACTCCATACCGTCGGCCCTCACCATCGGCCCCGATCTGGGCACCGGTGCGATCACGATTCGCGGTCGGAATGCCCGGCAGCAGCTCTTTGTCACCGGAGTTGGCGCGAGCGGCGAGCTCCGTGACTTCACGCACGGGGTCTCGTATAGCGCGGTTCCCGATGACGTTGTGGCGGTGGATGCGTCGGGCCTCGTCACGCCGCTGCGGGACGGCGAGGCGGCTGTGCGAGCCACCCTGCCCGACGGCCCCGCAGCCGAGATCTGCGTGCGCGTGGAGGAGCTTTCGACAGAGCGTCCCATCAGTTTCAAGCAGCAGATCGTTCCGGTTTTCACGAAGCTCGGGTGCTCGGGCGGCGGATGTCACGGCAAGGCGAGCGGTCAAAACGGTTTTCGCCTATCGCTGCTGGGGTTCTATCCCGACGACGACTACGAGTTTCTGGTCAAGGAAAGCCGAGGGCGGCGGCTGTTTCCCGCGTCGCCCGGCGAGAGCCTGATCCTGCAGAAAGCGCTGGGGAACAGTCATGGGGGTGGGCAGCGACTGCAGGCGGACAGTTACGAGTATCGGCTCATCTGCCAGTGGATCGAACAGGCGATGCCCTACGGCGGGAGCGACGATCCCGCGCTGGTAGCCATTCAGTGTCTTCCCGAAGCCCGCGTGTTGGAGCGCCACGCCGAGCAGCAAGTCACGACAACCGCTTTCTACAGTGATGGAAGCACGGAAGACGTCACGCGGATGGCGGTCTATGAGTCCAACGATTCGGACATGGCGGAGGTAACGAACCACGGTCTCGTGTCAACGCGCGACCGCGTTGGCGAAGTGGCCGTCATGGCCCGGTATCAGGGCCAGGTGGCGACGTTTCGCGCCGCCATCCCGCTCGGCGCCGACACGTCCGCCATGCCGTCTGCGCGGAACCTGATCGATGAAGCCGTATTCGGCCAACTCAAGAGACTTGGGATTCCCTCGTCTCTTCCCTGCGACGACGCGACGTTTGTGCGCCGTGTTTACATCGACGTGACCGGGACGCTCCCGACGGCTTCCGAAGTTGAGTCGTTCCTGGCGGACGCAGACCCGGCCAAGCGCGACCGGCTTATCGAGCAACTGCTTGACGGGCCGGCCTATGCCGATCTGTTTGCCAACAAGTGGAGCATGGTCCTCCGCATTAAGAAACGGAGTGGTGATGAACTGTCGGCCAGTCTGGCGTTCTACCGCTGGATCTGGAGCAGTCTGTACGAGAACAAGCCGTACGATCGCTTCGTGCGGGAGATCCTGACCGCCTCCGGCAATGCGGACACGCATCCTGCCGTCACGTGGTACCGCGAAGTGGACGAGCCGAATGAGCAAGTGGAGGATGTGGCACAGCTCTTTCTCGGTGTGCGTATTCAGTGTGCGCGTTGCCACCACCATCCCTACGAGAAATGGAGCCAGGACGATTACTACGGCATGGCGGCCTACTTCAGCCGCGTGGGCAAGAAGTCGGTTCCCCGGGCGCCTGCGGCTGTGCGCGACCGGCGCGTCTATCACGCGGTCGGATTGGCAAGTGCCGCGAACCCACGCACCGGTGCGAACCTGCAACCGGCTGCGCTGGGCACGGGCGCGATCGCCATTCCCGTCGAACGCGACCCGCGCGTGTTTCTTGCCGACTGGATAACCGCCCCGGACAATCCGTTTTTCGCCCGCGCGCTGGTCAATCGCTATTGGAAGCACTTCTTCGGCCGCGGCATCGTGGAACCCGAAGACGATATGCGCGCCACGAATCCACCCGCTAATCCGGAGTTGCTGGATCGCCTGGCGGCGCACTTCGTCGCCTCCGGATACGACTTGAAGGCACTCGTGCGTACCATCTGCCAGTCACAAACGTATCAACTCAGCGCCGTACCCAACGCGTTTAACGCACACGACAAACAGTGCTTCTCTCGTCACTACCCCAAACGCCTGCCGGCGGAAGTACTGGTCGACGCGTTCCACCAGGTGACGGGCACGGTGCCCGTGTACCCAGGGTGGCCGGCCGGCACGCGGTCGATGCAGGTCGCGGACAGGGATGTGGCCAGCTATTTCCTGACGGTGTTTGGTCAGCCGCAGGCCAACACGGCGTGCGAATGCGAACGCCTGCAGGACGCGAACCTCGCGCAGAGTCTTCATCTGCTCAATAACGCGGAAGTGCTGGCGAGTATCTCCCATCCAGCTGGACGTGCAGCCCGCCTGGCCGCCGCGACGGATCGTTCCACGGACGACCGTGTGCGGGAACTGTACCTTTGGGTCTATGCGCGGGAGCCCGACAGTGATGAGCTGCAGATTGCCCGGGAACATCTCACTCGTCACGCAAGCTCCCCGGAAACCGCCTACGGTGACCTGGTGTGGGCTTTGCTCAATACGCGGGAGTTCTTGTTCAACAACTGATTGGCTATACGCGCGAGCCGATTGAACGCGCGTGTAATTGGCTGTGTGCGGCGGCTGTCTCACGCGGGCGACTTCCATCCAGCGATGTCAGGCCATGGCCGTTCGGTTGCGGGCGTCGGCGGAATTGTGGGGTGAGCGAGACATGGGACACGATAGGAGCTTGGCTAGATCGACCATGTTTCCGCCGCGCAGCCGGCCGGGCGATCCGCGGCGGATCGGTGCCGTACCGCTGTTGGTTGTGGGCTGGTTGGCCGCCATGCCGTCGCTGGCTGGTGCGCAGTTGCCGCAAACCCGCCTGTTCAGCCTCTTCCCGAGCGGTGGTCAGGTCGGCAGCACCGTGGAAGTCACGGTGACCGGCGGCGCAGACCTGGACGAAATGTCGCAGATGCTCTTCAGCGATCCGGCGATTACCGCCGTTCCGATTCCGCCGGAAGGTGCGAGCCAGCCGACTCCAGCAGGCCACGT
>JALOQX010000313.1 GCA_025459265.1 Pirellulaceae bacterium
CTCAGCCTCGCGAACGTCATGAGGACCTTCGGATTTGTCAGCGGTGGTCTCATTGGGTACGGGGAGGGAGGCATCCCGGGCATGATCATCGGCGCGCTGGGTGGGGCGTTCCTCTTGGGGCGGTTGGTGACCAAGGTGCCGTTCATCACGTTTGAGTCGTCGATTGGCAATTCCGCCGCCGTAGCCATGGCGCGGGAGACCACAACGCGTCTGTCCGCGAAAGCCCAGTGGGGCCCCACGAGTCTGTTGCAGCACAAACCGTCGAAGATGCTATCGGTGGTGCCGTTTCCGGCCTTTATGGACATCTTCCGCTCGGCTCGAGACAGCAACGAGTCGGGCGATGAGGCCCTGGACCTGCTGAGCATTGTGATCGGCGAACTCGTGCGGGACGCGAGCGACCCGTACACGCTCGAGTATTACCAGACACTGGCGGCCTCTCTGAAAGAAGTCCGCGGCGAGCAGGGCGATCCGTACGACCCCGACCTGGTGTAGACCGCTACTGGATCATGCGACCGGTCCGCAAGAGATGACGGTCAAGATGCATTCGCCTTTCGTTTGATCGAGGGCGCCGGGTCTGTCGGTTTCTCCGCCCACCGTGTAGGCCTTCGCGTCGTCCGCGACTATAATCGGGCTCGGAACCAGACTTGTTTTCCGAGCCCCGGCCATGTCCGATGTCACCCGCATTCTATCGCAGATCGAGTCCGGCGATCCGAAAGCTGCCGAACAGTTGTTGCCGTTGGTCTACGACGAACTGCGGCACTTGGCCGCCGCGAAACTGAGCCAGGAGAAACCAGGGCAGACGCTGCAGGGGACCGCGCTGGTGCATGAAGCGTACATGCGGTTGATGGGTGATGACCCGCCCCCTAAGTGGGATAGTCGCAATCACTTCTATGTCGCAGCAGCGGAGGCCATGCGCCGGATCCTCGTAGAAAACGCCCGCCGCAAGGCGAGTGTCCGCCGCGGAGGTGCGTTCCGCCGGCAGGATGTGGACCTCGAATTGTTGCCGGGGCAGGAGGCGGACGAGGAAGTGCTGGCCGTCAATCATGCGCTGCAGAAGCTGGCGGGCGAGCGACCGACGGTGGCCAGACTGGTCGAGTTGCGGTATTTCGGCGGCTTGACGCTGGACGAAGCGGCCGCACTTTTGGAGGTTTCGTCCCGCACGGCTCACCGCTATTGGACCTACGCGCGGGCTTGGTTGCACAGTGAATTGACTTGCGCGCCGAGCTGCCCGGCCCCGGTCGAAGACGACTGAGGGCCGAAATCTCGGGAATTGCTGCGGCCTTGTGGCAGGAATTGCTGCGAGATTTCGCATGTAACAATAGCCGCACTACCCAACGTGCCCGCGAGGGTTTCGATCCAATGGACGAGTTGGAGGTGTTCACGACTGCCTTGGAGATCCCGTCGCTCGAGCAGCGCGCTCGGTTCCTGGACGAGGCCTGCGGTGGTGACGTGCGTTATCGGCAGCGGGTCGAGAACCTGCTGGCGTCCTGGCAGCGCGCGGGCAACTTCCTCGAGTCTCCGGCTCCGCAACTCGCTGCGGCCCTGCAGCGAGTTGCCGCGTCTGCGGCTGGTGATGCGGGGTCCGACTACGCCTTGGGCACATTAGGGGACTTCCGCCTCGTGCGCCAGATCGGCCGGGGAGGGATGGGAATCGTCTACGAAGCGGAGCAGGTTTCCCTGGGCCGCCGCATGGCGCTCAAGGTGCTCCCCATTCTCGACGCGATGGATCCGCGTCACCTCTTGCGGTTTCACAATGAGTCGCGTGCCGCGGCATCACTCAAGCACCCCAACATCGTGAGCGTGCATTCCATCGGCTCGGAACAGGGTCTGCACTACTACGCCATGGATTACATTGACGGGCGCACGCTGGCCGAAGTGATCGCCCAGTTGCAGCGAGCCCGTGGCACAGCGTCACGCGCGGTTCGCGGCCCGGAGGAAACGCCCCCCGATCCCGCCGCGGTCGATGCGACGACAGTCTGCACACAAGCGGCTGCGTTACCTTGCGGCTCAACGCTGCCGGCGCATGACACCCAGGCATTCTTCCGCACGGTGGCCAGCTGGGGGATGCAAGCCGCCGAGGGGCTGGACCACGCCCACACGGTGGGTATTGTACACCGCGACATCAAGCCGTCGAACCTGATGGTGGATGCGAGCGGCCATCTGTGGATCACAGACTTCGGCCTGGCGATGGGCGACACGATCGCCGGTCCGACCATGAGTGGCGACTTGCTGGGCACACTCAGGTACATGAGCCCCGAACAGGCCTCCGGTGCGCGGCAGGTGTTGGACGCCCGCACCGATATCTATTCGCTGGGTGTGACGCTCTACGAGCTTGTCTCGTTGCAGCCGGCGTTTCTGGCCGAGGACCGGCACGAGCTGTTACACCACATTGTCGACACGGAGCCCTCACCGCCGCACCACTTGAATACGTCCATTCCGCGCGACCTGGAAACGATCATCCTCAAGGCGATGGGGAAGGAGCCGGCCGCGCGCTACACGTCCGCGCGTGCCTTGGCCGATGACCTGCGCCGCTTCCTGGCCGACCAGCCGATTGCCGCGCAGCGACCGACCGTGCGGGAACGCAGCGGCAGGTGGTTGCGGCGGCACCGTGCGATTGTGGGGGCGGCAAGTATCCTGCTGATCGTCACCACCGTCTTGTCCGTGACGGGCATGCTGTTCGTCACGCGTGCGCATCGCGAGGCAATCCGGCAGCGGAATGCAGCTGAGCGGCAACGGGAAGTGGCGCGTCGTCATGAAGCATCCCTGCGGGCCCATCTGAACGTCGCCAACATTCATTGGGCTTGGACGGCCTGGCACAGCGGCAAGCTGGAACAGGCCACCGGGTATCTGTCGCAACAGATACCAGGTCCGGGCGAGGAGGATACACGGAGCTTTGCCTGGTACTATCTGTGGCGGGTGTGCCATTGTCCTCGCCTGGTGCTGGAAGGCCACGCGGGCGTCGTGTACGGTCTGGCCTTTTCCCCAGACGGCAAGACGCTGATCTCCTCCGGAGTGGACCACAAAGTCATCGTGTGGGACCTGTCAACCGGGCAGCAGCGCGCTTGTTGGGAGGACTTTCAAGATGACGTGAACTGTGTACGATTCTCGTCCGACGGCCGGTTGCTCGCGACGGGCGAAGAGGATCGCCGCGTACGGATCTGGGATGTGGCCAGCGGTCGCGTCGTGCAGTCTCTGAGCGGATTCTCCCTGCCGGTGGCCGCCGTGTTCTTTGCGCCGGACGACACGCATCTACTTGTTTCCGAGATTCGATGGCCAGACAGAACGGGGTACACGAGCGTGTGGGATCTTCGGTCCGGCCAGCAGGAAACGCGCTTTGAAGCGAGCATGTTCGCCCTGTCCCCCGATGGTTGTGCGGCGCTGCTCCATCGGGGTCTGTGGAACTGGACCGATGAACGCGAACGGCTTGCGCCCACCGGTCTCGGCGCGGCGCTGGTGGACAGTCCGTGCGCCGGTGTGGTCTTGTCGGACGGAGCGACGGTGGCGCTGGGTGGGCTGCGCCACTTGATTTCAGTGCAGAGACTGCCGGGGCGCGAGAGCGTGACCACGCTCCACGGGCACACGGGTGCCATCCGATCGCTCGATTTCTCCGCGGGCGCCAACCTGTTGGCCTCGGGCGCCGACGACGGCGTCGTCCGCCTCTGGGACACCTTGACATGGGACCTGCACGGCGTTCTTCCTCGCGAGTCCGGCCGCATCTGGACCGTGGCTTTCTCACCCGACGGCAACCGCCTGGCAACGGGGGGTGACGACGGCAAGATTCGGCTGTGGAGTCCAGCAGACTGCCGCGCAGCGGTTCGTCTGTTGGCCAGCCTGCCGCGCGTGTGTAGCTTGACCTTCGCGTCCAGTGACCAGTTGCTCATAGCAGGTTCGCCGCACAAGTCGTCGTGGGGACTCTGGGACACGACGACGGGCCGCCTTGTGGAATCATTTGACTCTCCTGGTGAGAAGGATGGGCACCTGGCAGCGTCTCCGGCGGAGCCGTTGGTCGCGCTGGGTCTGACCGACGGGACGGTTCAGCTGGTCGATCGCGTGTCCGGCGCGACTCGACAAAGCTTCCCCGCCGAACGGGTCGAACGGAACCCTTGGAGCCTCAGAGAACTGG
This sequence comes from Pirellulaceae bacterium, assembly GCA_025459265.1. Taxonomy (GTDB): domain Bacteria; phylum Planctomycetota; class Planctomycetia; order Pirellulales; family Pirellulaceae; genus JAAYDI01. The sequence continues at coordinate 4,124 of JALOQX010000313.1, forward strand.
CATTCTCGCCGGATGGGCGTTACCTGGCGGCTGCGCGGGCGCGTGGCGCCACAGAAGATGATTCACGGATCTTCATGATCTGCGTGTGGGAGGTAGCAAGCGGCGGGGAGATCCTGAGCCAGCATTATCCGGCACCTCACGGCGGATCTCATGCGCAGTCCTTTGCGTTTTCGCCAGACAGCCGAACGCTGGCCGTGCCGTGTGACGGCGATGTTCATCTGCACGATCTGGTTTCGCACACGATGCGCGTGATCATCGGCGACGCTGCCGGCAAGGTGTGGAGTGTGGCGTATTCGGCCGACGGAAAGTGGCTAGCGCTGGGTGGGGAAGCGCGGTCGCTCTGCCTGGTGGATCGTCTCAATCCGGCGGTGGGAAAACAGTTGGTCGGACCCCAGGGCCTGGCGAATGTGCTGGCGTTTTCCCCCGACGGGCGCACGCTGGCCTGCGGCAGCAGCACCGGTCAGGTGACACTCTGGGACGTGCGGACGGGCGAAGAGCTGTGCGAGTTGCACGGACCTGCCGGTTCCGTGCATTGCGCGGCCTTTTCGGCAGACGGCACACAGCTGGCCGTAGGAAGCGAATTGACCGAGGGCGGCTCAACCGTGCATGTCTGGCACGCCCCCAGAACCGAGGATGGTCGCGGGTCGTGACCATTGAGCTGCTGTCACGCGGTCCCGGTGTAACGGCCGTTGGCACTATGCCCTTTCAGGGTTTGGAGAGGTTAGTGCCGTCAAGCTACTCAGGGCGTTGCCCTGGGCTTCTATGGAACACGTGCGACGAAGCTGCCACAGCAAGGCCAAGCGTCTGGTGGTCGGTTTTCCTGAATTTGCATCGGTTTCGTGGCAGGTTTGGCGGAGGAATTTCGCATGTATTCGTAGCGGCGCTGGCCGGATTCTCAGGTGGGACCCGGTACGCAGTTGCGATGCTCTCCTTTTATGGCAATTTTCCAAGGACGTACCCATGTTCTCCATCGCCCGTCTCTCGAAACGGTCAAAGACTGCTCGGACAGATCGTGGACGCCGTTCGAAGGATTCCGCATTTGGCTGCGCATGGCAGCGGATCTTGGCTCTCGAGACGTTGGAGCAGCGCCGCATGCTGACAGGCGATCCTGTTGCCCATGCCGGCGGACCGTACAGTGTTGTGGAAGGTAGCCAGATCGTCCTCGATGCGTCCGCCTCCAGCGACCCTGACGAAGCTGCGAGCTCGCTGGTTTACGAATGGGACCTCGACTACGACGGTGTCTCGTTTCAAGTTGACGCGAGTGGCTGGCAGCCTGTGTTCAGCGCACGGCAACTGGACGGCCCAACGACGCGGACTGTAGCTGTTCGTGTGACCGACGATGGTGATTTGACCAGCATCGCAACCGCCACGGTCGAAATCACCAACGGCGCACCCACGGTATCCATTGAGGGCACACCGGTTTGGGGCGTCAAAGGCAACGACATTGCTTTGACCTCGCTGGTTAACGATCCCGGCGTGGACGACACATTCACGCATGCTTGGACGGTCAGGAAGGACGGGACATTCTACGCCTCCGGAGCAGATGCTGAATTCACGTTCCTTCCCACCGAGTGTGGGCGCTACGAAATCGAGCTGGCGGTGACCGACGACGACGGCGACACAGGACGCGCCGTCGCCGTCACGCAAGTCGTCGTGTATTGGGACGGTGACACTGGCTATCCCAACTGGGAATATCCGCAGAACTGGTCAGGCGACGCCGTGCCCGGCCCTGATGACGACGTGATCATTGACTCGCCGGTGGACTTGACGGTCACTGTCAGCACGCCCGATCAGCCGCAAGTCGTCCGAAGCCTGCACAGTACTCAGGCAGTCACGATCAGTTCCGGTGCTTCGCTCAACATCAGCGCCGCATCGGAAATCGCGACCTTGACACTTGTCGACGGAATGTTCAATGGCACGGGCAGTTTGACCATCACTAACCACTTGGAGTGGATCGCCGGTGCCATCAGCGGCACCGGCGACGTCGTGATCCGCGACGGTGCCACGGCCTTGTTAGGCCAGTATGAGCCGTGGGGATATCCCAGAATCCTGGACGGCAGCCGGCTGATTATTGAGTCGGGCGCCACCGCCGTCTGGATCGGGGAGCACTATGCCGGGGACCTGGAACTGCACCACGGGGCGGTGATCGAAAAC
>JALOQX010000004.1 GCA_025459265.1 Pirellulaceae bacterium
GCGGGGCGACACGGGCTGTCAGGTGGCCAGTTCGCCGCGGACGGCGGCAAATTGTTGCGCGGCCCACGCCAGATCCTCCGGCGTGTGCGCGGCGGAGACCTGGGTCCGGATGCGCGCCTTGCCGGCCGGCACGACCGGATAGGAAAAGCCGATTACATACAGTCCCTTGGCCAGGAGCGCGTCGGCGGTGCGGGTGGCCAGCGCCGCATCGTAGAGCATGATCGGCACGATCGGATGCTCGCCCGGCAGCACGTCATAGCCCGCGTCCTGGATGCCCTGGCGGAACAGCCGCGTGTTCTGTTCCAGCCGGTCGCGCAGGGCCGTGGACTCCATCAGCAGATCCAGCGCCTGGAGCGACGCGGCCACCAGCGGCGGGGCCAGCGAGTTTGAGAACAGATAGGGGCGGGACCGCTGCCGGAGCAAGTCGATCAGCGTGCGGCGGCCGCTGGTGTAGCCACCGCTGGCGCCTCCCAGGGCTTTGCCCAGCGTCCCGGTAATCACATCCACGCGGTCCATCACGCCATGATGCTCGTGCGTGCCGCGGCCCCGCCGTCCCAGGACGCCGACCGCGTGCGAGTCATCGACCATGACCAGCGCGTCGTACTTGTCGGCCAGGTCACAGATCTCCGGCAGGTTGGCGATGTGTCCGTCCATGGAGAACACGCCATCGGTCGCGACCATCCGATAGCGGGCCGCTTGCGCCTGCTGCAGGCAGCGCTGCAGGTCGGCCATATCGTTGTTCTTGTAGCGAAAGCGCTGCGCCTTGCAGAGCCGCACGCCGTCGATGATGCTGGCGTGGTTCAGTTCGTCGGAGATGATCGCGTCCTCGGCCGCCAGCAGGGTCTCGAAGAGCCCGCCGTTGGCGTCGAAACACGACGTGTACAGGATGGTGTCTTCCGTACCCAGGAACTCGCTGAGCTTCGCTTCCAGCTGTTTGTGGATCGCCTGGGTGCCGCAGATGAAGCGGACGGACGACAAGCCGTAGCCCCAGCGATCCAGCCCCTCATGTGCCGCCTGAATCACCGCCGGGTGCTCGGCCAGACCCAGGTAGTTGTTCGCGCACATATTCAGCACCGACGGCCCGTCGGCGACGCGAATGTGTGCATCCTGGGGCGTCGTAATGACGCGTTCTGACTTGTACAACCCCTGCGCGCGGATCTCGTCCAGCTGCTGCTGCACGTGCGTGATCATCGAGACCGCCATGGCATGCATCTCGCCAAAAAGTGAACCAGCTTTACAGCGGATCGTTCCAGTACAGGACCACTTTGCCCGACTTGCCGGAACGCATGACTTCAAACCCGCGCTCGAACTCGGAATAGTGAAAGCGATGCGTAATGATCGGGCTGATGTCGAGACCGCTCTGCAGCATGACGGTCATCTTGTACCACGTTTCGTACATCTCCCGCCCGTAGATCCCCTTGATCGTGAGCATGTTGAAGACGACCGTGTTCCAATCGATGGCCATCTCCGCGGTGGGGATCCCCAGCATGGCGATCTTGCCGCCGTGGCACATGTTGGTGAGCATGTCGCGGAAGGCGGCGGGGTTGCCGGACATTTCCAGGCCCACATCAAATCCTTCCTGCATGTGCAGCTGCTGTTGGACGTCCGCCAGCTGCGTGCTGCGGACATCCACGGCCAGCGTTGCTCCCATCTTCCTGGCCAGGTCCAGCCGGTAGGGGTTGACATCGGTGACGACCACGTACCGCGCGCCCGCGTGCCGGACAACCGCCGCGGCCATCACGCCGATCGGACCCGCGCCGGTGATCAGCACATCTTCACCGAGCACCGGAAACGACAGCGCGGTATGCACGGCGTTGCCAAACGGATCGAAGATGGACGCCACATCCCGGTCGATGGCCGGATCATGCAGCCAGACGTTGGTCATCGGCAGCGTCATGAGTTCGGCGAACGCACCGGGCCGATTCACGCCGATACCCTTGGTGGCCTTGCACAGATGCCGCCGGCCGGCCAGGCAGTTGCGGCAGCGTCCGCACACGACGTGTCCTTCGCCGCTGACGATGTCACCGGGCCGGAAGTCGGCGACGTTGGAGCCGACGGCCACGACCTCGCCGACGAATTCATGCCCGACGACCATTGGCACGGGTATGGTCTTCTGCGCCCAGGCGTCCCAGTTGTAGATGTGTACATCCGTGCCGCAGATGCCCGTGCGGCCCACCTTGATCAGGACATCGTTGATCCCTATCTTGGGCTCGGGCACGTCTTCGAGCGAGAGCCCTTCGCCCGGTTGCCGCTTAACTAACGCCTTCATGGTCCGCCATGCTCTGGAGAGAATTCCCGCCGGCCGCCACCACCTGGAACGACGATCTCCGGTTGCATACAGCGCCACGGCGGGGAGTACATCGTCACGCTATCGCGCGCTGCGGCGAATCACAAGGAGGGCTCGCACGAGAATCGACTTCCGTCAGGTCCACCCTGGGTTGTGCAGGAGCCGTCTCATGACCGCATCGTCCCCGTCGCCCGCGGACTTTCGCCAGGCCTATGCCGGGCAGCCGCCGTGGGACATTGGCCAACTCCAGCCGGCCCTGGCCGAAGTGGCGGACCAGATCCGCGGTTCGGTGCTTGACGCGGGCTGCGGCACCGGGGATGCCGTGTTGTTCTTTGCGGCGCGCGGGCAGGATGCGTATGGTGTGGATTTCGTGCCGGAGGTGATTGCCACCGCCCGCGCCGCCGCCGCACAGCGCGGCCTTTCGGCGGCGTTCCTGGTCATGGATGCGCTGGCGCTGGACCAGCTCCCGCGCCAGTTCGACAACGTGATCGATTGCGGGCTGTTTCACGTGCTCGGCGATGCCGATCGTACCCCCTACCTGCGGGTCGTCCGTCACGTGCTGCGTCCGGGCGGCCGGCTGTGGCTGGTGTGTTTCAGCGAACAGGAGCCGCCGGGTCCAGGCCCGCGCCGCGTGGCGCGCGGCGAACTCGAGTCGGCGTTTGCCGACGGTTGGGAGATCGAGTCGCTGGAGCGCGTCCGGATGCAGGCCGCCGCGCATGTGCCGGCGGACGCCTATTCACCCGGCGGGCCACAGGCTTATCGCCTGATTGCGCGACGGGTTGCCTGAGGCGGGCATTATCGTCGCGGCTGCGGCCGACTGGCGCTGGCATTGCCTTTCGGATTGGCCTGGGAGGGCCGCGCAGGAGCTGGTGCCCGACCCTGCTGCGGCGGCGTCGCCGGCACGACGCTCATCGATTCAAAGTGCCGCACCTTTTTCTGGTATTCCGCCAGCGCGGCACGCTCGTAGCGTTCCGCCTGATCCAGCAGCTGCTGGTCATTCGTCGTCAGACCTTTTTCGCGCAGCTTGGCGGCGTAGGTCATGCGTTGGACCAGGAGCTGTTCCTCGCGCTCGATCAGCTGTTGCAGGCCGCGCACGCGCCCCGCCATCTGCTGCTCTTCCGCGGCCGCCTGCTGCTGGGCCAACGCCGCTCGTCGCTTTTCGTCCTCCGTAACCTGCATCTGCTCGTACGTCCGCTTGACTTCGCCGGCGGTGATTTCGGCCAGCTCCTCCCCTTCCTCCTGGATCAGCTCCTCCGGAGCTTCCGGCATCTCTTGCGGCAGGGCCTCCATCGGCTCCGGAGCCGGTGTGGGACGGGCCGGCGCCGGGCGGGCGGGAGCTGGTGGTGCGGTTTTCTTGACGGAGCGCGCCGCATTGGGGTTCACCACGCGGCCCGGCGGTGCCTGGGCTGTGGCCGTTGCCACGATCATTGAGCTTACAGCCACCAGCAGGGTCAGCGGAACACACAAACGTCGCATATCACCTCTCCCATCGAAAGAAACCTCGAGCATGTTCTCTCATGCGGAAATCGGTGAATTGGAGCGTCATCTTAAGGTTTATTCCGATTGGCCACGTGCGGCGACCTGAGAGTCGGTAGCGATTAGCGCACCGCGCGAATCCTGGCAGACCAGGCAAGACCTGCCGCACGCTCTTCAGCGGGATGCCGCGTGGCGATCCAGGAAGTCGCGAATTCCATCGGCCAGTCGGGCCACAAGAGGATCCAGACGTGCCGCGAGGGCCTCCAGATCGTCGCAGCGTCCGTCTTTGCCGGCCGTTTCCAGCGATTGAGCCAGTTGCGTTGCCTGGTCGAAGGCATAGCGGGCGAGCAGACCTTTGAGCCGGTGCGCGGCCAGCTGCAGCTGCCGCGCATCGTGCGCGCCAATGGCCTGCTTGATCTGGTCCACCAGTGCGGGACCATCGTGGAGAAAGAACCCCATCTGGGCGACCAGCAGGTCGACATCGTGGTCCAGACTGGCCAGCGCCGCCTGCAGGTCATAGCCGAGGTCCCGGGAGGAGTCGGCGGGTGCCGCGCCGTGTGCCGCCGCGGCGCTGCGCGCCGCCGGAACGCTCTCGACCAACTGCACAAGTTCGCTCGGGCGCAGCGGCTTGGCCAGGTAAGCATCCATTCCAGAAGTCAGACAGCGCTCCCGATCGCCGCGCATGGCGTGCGCGGTGAGCGCGATGATGGGGACGTGGCCTCCTTCTTGTTCCTCGCGGCGGCGGATCGCGGCGGTCGCCTGGTAGCCGTCCATGACCGGCATCTGAACATCCATCAGAACCACATCGAACGCCTCGCGTTCCAGCGCCTCGAGGACCTGCTGTCCGTTGAGCGCCTCCACACAGACATGGCCTCGTTTCCGTAAGACGGTGGTGGCCAGACTGCGGTTGGCGTCATGATCGTCCGCCACCAGGACGCGGAGCTGGCGTGGGGCGGGGTGGGCGGGTAGTGGGATCACGTCACGCCCGGCCGACGGCGCCGTCCGCGCGGATTCCGCCGCCGGCAGTGCCGCCGGTGGCGTGCCCAACTTCAGCCGGATCGTGAAATGAAACGTGCTCCCCTGGCCGACGGTGCTGTGCACCCAGATGCGGCCTTTCATCATCCGGACCAGTTCCGACGAGATGGTGAGCCCGAGGCCGGTGCCACCGAACTGGCGTGTCGTCGACGCATCCCCCTGTTTGAAGGCCTGAAAGATCTCGTCCAGCTGTTCCGGCGGAATCCCGATTCCCGTATCGCGCACCGCGAACTGCAGCATGATCTCATCCAGGCTCCGCCACGTCTCGATCACGGTAACGGTCACGTCGCCCTGCTCGGTGAACTTGATCGCGTTACCGACCAGATTCAACAGGATCTGTCGCAGCCGGGTGGGATCGCCGCGGACAACGGCCGGCAAATCCACCGGCACGTGTGACGTGAGGCGGACCGACTTTTCCTGCGCTTTGACGTCGAGCGTCTGGATGGCCTCGGCGATAACCTCGGCCAGACGAAACTCGATATCCTCCAGCTCCATGCGGCCGGCTTCGATCTTGGACAGGTCCAGGATGTCGTTCAGGAGTGCCAGGAGCGCTGTGCCCGACGCACGGACAATGCTCAGCTGGCTGCGCTGTTCCGGAGTAAGCTCCGTGGCGAGCGTCAGATCGGTCATGCCGATGATCGCGTTCATGGGCGTGCGGATTTCGTGGCTCAGATTCGCCAGGAAATCGCTCTTGAGCCGGTTGTGTCGTTCGGCGGTCTCCTTGGCCGCGCGCAGGGCATCTTCCGTCTGGCGGCGTTTGGTGATGTCGCTGCCGATCGCGATCCAGCGCGTGACCGCGCCGGCGGCGTCGTGCACCGGGATCAGATCGCTCTCAACCCAGAAGGTGCCGCCGTCTTTGCGGTAGAGCAGCAGGTCCTGGGTCAGTTCCTGTCCGTTCTCGCGCGCGCGGCGATACGTGCTGGCGGTCACGGGATCAGTGCTCGGTCCAAACAGCAGATCGTCGAAGCGACTGCCAGCGGCCTCGGCGGCCGCATACCCGGTCATCTGCACGAAGGCCGCATTGACGGCGATGATGGTGCCATCGCGTTCCATGATGGCGATGGCGTTGCGCGTCTTGCTGATCACCAGCGACAGCATGGTGAGGTTTTCGGTGTCCGAAAACCGGACGGCCAGCCCCGAGCGGAGTTCCTGGGCGGAGCGGGCGGTGTCGAGGGCCTTTTCCAGGGATCGGGCACGGCGGAGGGCGAACGAGAGGGCATCGAGTTCCGTGTTGGCCTGCAGCATTTCGGCCCATTGAGCCACCTCGGCGTCCGTCGGGAGGCGGAAGGCGGGGGAGAGCGTCTGGGCGAGCCGAATCACGGCGCCGGCCACGGGCCAGCCGGAGGACTCGAAGTAATCGACCAGTTCGCCGACACGCTGAATCACCGCCGCCTCGACCTGTTCGGCAGGGCGGTCGGCCGTCCCGCCTGCGGCCCCGGCTTCGCTGGCTGTGACCGACGGCAGATCGCGGACCGACACTTCCAGGCAGCGATGTCCTTCGCGTTGGACCAGTGCGAACCGGACGGTGCCTCTCCCGCCGTGCGCCGCGATCGTGCGGCAGACCATATCGACCGCTTGGGCAAACTCCTGGCGACGCCGCGGCGGGAGCTGGGCCAGTGCCGCCAGGAGCTGGGCGCGCTGCGACAGCACCTTGGCATCCGACACCTGGCGCAGCAAAAACTCGGCAATCGTGGCGTTCACCGACCGGCACTCCTCCCCGCGCGTCCTTGAAAAACGTCTGCGGAAGGTCGACAATCTACGGCATGGGCGCCCTCGGTACCGGGCGCTGGTATTGTAGTACGCTGCCGCGTCAGACGGTATGGAGCCGATGTCCACGATCCTGGTAGTCGACGACGATCGGGCGGATCGCGAACTGCTGGTCCAGACGCTGCAGAAGCAGGGGCACACGCCGTGGCCCGCCGAGACGTTGGCCGAGGGGCTGGCCCGGTTTCGCCAGCAGGTACCGGACGTGGCGATCCTGGATGTCCTACTGCCCGACGGGGACGGCATCGACCTGTTCCGACAGATCCGAACGCTCGATCGCACGCTGCCGGTCATCTTTGTCACCGCCTCCGGGTCCAGCAACACGGCGATTGAGGCGATGCAGCTGGGCGCGCTGGACTACCTGGTCAAGCCGCTGCAGGTGACCGACATTCGCCGCGTCGTGCAGCGAGCGCTCGAAGTGCGCCGACTCGCCGCCGATCCGATCACCGTGGATCCGGCCGTGGCCCCGGCACCCGAGGCGGCGGGGGACGTGATCATCGGGCGTTCGCCCGCCATGCAGGAGGTCTACAAGGCGATTGGCCTGGTGGCCTCGCAGCATGTGACCGTGCTGATCCGCGGCGAGAGCGGCACGGGGAAAGAGCTGGTGGCACGGGCGCTGTACAAGTTCAGTAAGCGCGCCCGGGGTCCGTTCCTGGCGGTCAACTGTGCCGCCATTCCGGAGACGCTCCTGGAGAGCGAGTTGTTCGGCCACGAGCGGGGCGCGTTCACCGGCGCGGACCGGCGGCGGATCGGCAAGTTCGAGCAGTGCCAGGGGGGGACGTTGTTCCTGGACGAGATTGGCGACATGCCGCCGCTGCTGCAAAGCAAGCTGCTCCGCGTACTGCAGGAGCAGCAATTCCAGCGGGTCGGGGGGGAGCAGGTCATTTTCGCCGACGTGCGGGTGATCGCCGCCACCAATCGCCATCTGGAGGACATGGTGGCGCGGAATCAGTTCCGGGAAGACCTCTACTACCGGCTCAACGGCTACACCATTTCCCTGCCGCCCGTGCGGGAGCGGGGGGACGATCTCGACCTGCTGGTGGATCACTTCCGCCGTCAGGCCAACCGCGACCTGGACAAGCAGGTGCGCGCCGTGGCACCCGAAGCCCTGCAGGTGTTGCACGCCTACACCTGGCCGGGCAACGTGCGGGAAGTGCAGAACGTGATCCGCCAGGCGGTCCTGCAGACGACGGGCCCGCTCCTGCAGTTGGACAACCTGCCGGAGTACGTGCGCGCGGGGGCCAGCGCCATGCCGCGCACGCCGCGTGATGACACGTTCGACGCCTTGATCGACCAGCGTTTGCGCGCCGGTTCGCGGCAACTCTACGACGATGTCGTCGCGCAGGTCGAGGCGCGGTTGGTCGAACGGGCCTTGAACCATGCCGGCGGCGACAAGCTCGAAGCGCTCCAGCTGCTGGGCATCAATCCGGCCGCGTTCCGCTCCCCGGCCGCACTCGCCCTGCTCGAGCTCGACCCGCAGCGCACCGCCGGCGAGGCGATCGACAGCCTGATCCGCCCGGGGATGACCATGGAGGAGATCGAGAAGGAGGCGATTCGCCGCGCGCTGACACAGACCCAAGGGCGGCGCACGGAGGCGGCGCAGCTGCTGGGGCTGAGCGTCCGCACGCTGCAGCGGAAGATCAAGGAGTACGAACTCGACTTCTGAGTGCCGCCGGCTCAGTCGTCGCCGCACGCGTCACCGGGCGGGGATCCGGCGGCTGCGCGCTTGATCATGGTGACTTCATTCCCCCGCCTGTTGAACTCGACCGAATCCATGAACGTGCGCATCAGCAGCAACCCGCGCCCGCTGGCTTTTTCCAGGTTCTCCGGCGCGGTGGGATCGGGGAGCGCATCCGGGTCAAATCCCGGTCCGTCGTCCCGCACGACGAACGTGGCATCCTGCCGCGTGAACCGCGCATACACTTCCAGGCCGCGCTGGCAGAACGGCGGCGTTTCCTGCCGGTGGGCGACCAGTTGGCGGTAGACGTCCGCGTCTCCCGTGCGCACCTCGGACGTGATCTCCAGGTTGCCGTGGAACATCGCGTTGTTGAGGGCCTCTTCCAGGGCCACGCAGACACGAATGCCGGTGGCCTGGTCGCACCAGCCGATCGCGCGGATGTTGCGATGCAGGTAGTTGACCAGCGGTCCGATCATGGATGCGTCGGCGCCGAGGCGGAACGTGGTTTCGCTGCGAGTCAGACAGTCCATCAGGCGGACTTCACAGCGTTCGTCACGGGCCGCTTCCAGCACACCCAGAACAGTCTCGACCAGCAGCGACGCGAGCAGGCTCTTGGGGACGTAGCTGGCCGCCCCGGCCTTGAGCGCCCGCACCGCCGTCTCTTCGTTGCCCCGGCCGGTCATCAGAATCACGGGCACCAGCGGATACCGACTGATCACCTGGGCCACCAGTTCCAGGCCATCCATTTCCGGCATGATCAGATCGGTCAGAACGAGGTCGGGGGCCGCACGCTCGATGGCGCGCAGCGCGTCGTAACCGTCGACGGCAAAGCCGACCTCCAGACCGGGGCAGGTCCGCAGCAGACCTGCGACGCGACGGCGATCGACGGCGGAATCATCGACTACCAGGACCGTCGGCATGCACGCATTCCTCGTACCTGCATCGGCGTGACACGGCGCCCCGGCCACGCCGCTCAGCGGCGGCGTTTGACCAGCGTCACTTCGTTCCCCTGCGCGTTATAGGTCACCTCGTCCATGAAGGCGTTCATCAGCACGATGCCTCGTCCACCCTCGGCATCCAGCGCGACCAGGTCGCCTTTGGCCGGCAGCTTGGCCGTGTCAAACCCCGGTCCGTCATCCCGGATCACGAATACGGCCTGAGTGCGATCGATGTGGACGCGAATGTTGATCCGCCGCTGCGCGAACGCTCCTTGCGCCAGTCGCTCGCGCACGATGTCCAGCTCCGTGCCGCTCATCAGGCCGTCGCCGCTGCCGCGCGTCTGCTCATAACTGATTTCCAGATTGCCGCGGTACAGCGCGTTGGCCAGCGCTTCTTTGATGGCCATGCCGACGCGGTAGCGGTCCGTGTCATCGCACAAGCCGATGCCGTGCACCATCTGCTGAAACAGCTCGACAAACGGATCAAACAGATCCGGGTCATTGTCCAGCGTGAAGTCGAACTCGGTGCGCTGAATGCTCCCCACCAGCCGCTCGTAACTGCGTTTCGCCCGCGTCAGCGCCAGCACGTCATCGATCGTGTCGATGAGGGTCTGGTGCAGGGTGACTTTGGGGACGTAGCTGGCCGCACCGTGTTCCAGGGCCTGCACAGCCAGCTCCTCACTCCCGAGCGCGGTGATCAGGATCACGGGGACGCCGCCGAAGTGGATCCGCATGGCCCGCACCAGTTCCAGGCCGTTCTTGTGCGGCATGTTGATATCCGTGACGACCACGTCGGGCCGCCACGTTTCCATCTTGCGGAGGGCATCGAGGCCGTCCTCCGCATAGGTCACGCGGAAATCCGCGCGTTTTTCCAGCAGCCCGCCTACGAGACGGCGGTCGACGGCGGAATCATCAACGACGAGGATGTTGGTTGTCATGCCGGTCACCCATGGTCTGGGATGGTGGTGCGGTGCGTCGCCGCCGCCTCACGAGCTGACTGCGGCTCGGCCCCGCATATAATCTATCAAAAGGGGCGTCAGGCGTGCCATCTCCCGCTCCACGTCCTGCAGCGTCTCGCATGCGTGCGCCAGGTTCGCCCGCGCGCCCATCGTTTCCAGCTGCAGCGCCAGTTCCGACACGCGGGTGGCCCCGAAGTAGCGCGTCGAGCCTTTCAGCGTGTGGGCCGCCCGCTGCAGCGTCTTCCCGTCGCGCTGGTCAATCGCACTGCGCATCGTCGCCAACAGACGCGGGGACTCGTCGAGGAACGCCTCGACGATATCCCGCAGCAGCTGCTGATCGCCGTTGACGCTGCGGAGGGCCTCGGACCAGTCCACGACCTCTCCTGCGTGCCCGGCTCCCGCGCCGGGGCTCAGGCCCTCGGCCAGCGGCCCGCCCCGGCCCATGGCCGCCCCAATCGTCTCCATCAGCCGGGCCGCTCGAATCGGCTTGGAGATGTAGTGATCCATGCCCGCCGCCAGGCAGCGTTCGCGATCACCCTTCATGGCGTGCGCCGTCATGGCCACAATGGGCACGTGTCGTCCCGTGGTCCGTTCGCGGGCCCGAATCGCGCGGGTCGCCTCGAGTCCGTCCATCAACGGCATCTGCACGTCCATCAGCACGAGGTCGAACGACTCCTGCTCAACCAGCTTCAGGGCCTCGTGCCCGTCCCCGGCGACCGTCACGTCATGGTCCGCCCCCAGCAGTCCGAGCGCCAGCCGCTGGTTCATCAAGCTGTCTTCGGCCAGCAGGATGCGCAACCGGGGCAGCGGGGCCGCGCGCCCCAGCGGCTCGGGCGGCACGCCCAGTGCAGGCACCGCGCCCTGCATCGCGACGGCGATGGCGTCGAGCAGATCCGACTGCTTGACCGGCTTGGAGACCTGGGCGGTGATCTGCAGGCGGTCACACTGGGCCGCCTCATCGTTCAGGTGCGTGGAGGTGAGCAGCACAACGGGGAGCGTCGCCGTGGCAGGGTGACTGCGAATGGTCTCCACCAGCGTGAAGCCGTCGACATCGGGCATATTCACGTCGGTGATGACGAGCTGGAAGGGTGGCGCGGGGGGGCGGGCCTGTTCCAGCAGTTCCAGGGCGTCCCGGGCCCGCGCCACCGCCGTGGGCACCATGTCCCAGCTGGCGAGCATCTCCGTCAGGATGCGCCGTGTCGTGGCATGGTCATCGACGATCAGCACGCGGGTGCCTGGCACGAGCGCAGCCGCCTGCCCGGCCATCCGCGGCTCGGTATGGTAGGGGAATCGGCAGGTAAAACGGAAGGTGCTCCCCGCTCCCAGGCAGCTTTCGGCCCAGATGCGGCCCCCCATGAGCTCGATCAGCTTCCGGCAGATGGCCAGCCCCAGGCCGGTGCCGCCGAATCGCCGAGTCAGCGTCGAGTCCACCTGTTCGAACGCCTCGAAGATCCGCGTGAGCTGATCCTCGGGAATGCCGATCCCCGTGTCGCGCACGGCGAACTCCAGCACGACATCGCCGTCTGTGCGTGACACGACCCGCACGCTCAGCACCACCTCCCCGCACTCGGTGAATTTCAGCGCGTTGCCGATCAGATTCACGATCACCTGTCGGAGCCGGCCGGCGTCCCCCACCAGCAGTTCCGGGACGTCCGACTGCACGTCGCTGGCGAGCTCCAGATCGGCATGGCGCGCGCGATGTGCGAGGGAACGCATGGCGTCTCCGAGGCAATCGCGGAGGCGAAACGACTGGCGTTCCAGCTCGAGCTTTCCCGCTTCGACTTTCGAGAAATCCAGCACATCGTTAATGACGTCCAGCAGCGCTTCACCCGATTCGAACACCATGCGGAGATACTCGGCCTGGCGATGCTGGACCCGCCCGCTCAGCAGCAGTTCGGTCAGGCCGATGATCGCGTTCAACGGCGTGCGGATCTCGTGGCTCATGTTCGCCATGAAATCGCTCTTGGCCTGGTTGGCGGCTTCCGCGGCCGCCTTGGCCTTATTCAGTTCGAGCTCCGCCTGCTTCCGCACCGTCGTGTCGCGGGCCACCGCATACAGGAGCGTCTCCCGCGGTTGCAGGGCCGGACAGGTCCACGCCAACCAGCGATACGAACCGTCGCGACAGCGGCAGCGGTTCTCGAATCCCACCAGGTCCACCCCCTGCTGCAGCTGGGAGAACGCCCGCCGCGTCGCCTCACGGTCCTCCGGATGGACGAGTTCCCACAGGGCCTGCGCCAGCAGTTCGGGGGCGGTGTAACCCAGCGACTTCTCGAAGGCCGGGTTGACGCGTTTGAACGACCCGTCGATGCCCGCCACGCACATCATGTCGAGCGAGACAGAGAACAGACGATCGAACTCTTCTTGGGCCCGCACGCGTTCGGTCACGTCCCAGAACATGCCCTGGATGCCCACGATCTCTCCGTTCGCGTCGCGCGCAGGGGCCTTGAGCACGTGTACGTATCGCTTCTGATTGTCCGACCCGTAGTTCTCCTCAATGTCCTCCAGGACCATGCCGGTCTCTTCGACGTGGCGATCGTCCGTGCGGTACTTCCGCGCATTCTCCGCGGGGAACAGGTCCAGATCCGTCTTGCCCAGAACCTCCGGCAGCGTCCGACCGATCGAATCACAGAAGCGCTGGTTGGCCGCGACGATGCGACCCGCCAGATCCTTGCGGAACACGTTCAGTGGCAGGCTCTCGACAAGCGACTCGTATTCGGCGCGCGAGGCGAGGAGCGCTTCCTCCGCGCGCTTGCGATCGGCGATCTCCCGCTCCAGCTGCCCAGTGTCCCACAGCCGGCGGAGGAACCCTTGGAACCGGGACCACATCGAGCTGACTCCCACCCAGGTGCATCTGCAGCCTGTTCACCCGACCCACGCAGGAGCGCGGCCGTCTGTTGAGTCTACCGGCAGCCTCGTTGCGATTCAATTTCGTGCCGCTCCGAAAACCTCCTGACGGACCGGGAGGTCCACCCGGCGGCGCGGTCTGCGGATCGGCACGTGATCGCGACCGCCACCCGCTGGGGTAGTACAGGAAGTTGACGCCCCCTGGCCCGACCCTACAATGGATCGCTCGGCAAACGCGTGCGCGATTCCGGCGTAGACACGAGCTGGGTGTCGGGTGGCGCGAACGCCCCAACCCCAGGATGAAGACGGCAAGATGGTTGAGCTGCCCCCGCGCTCTCTGACAGCGTTGCCGGTGTACAACGAAGCGCGGCACGTGGACGACGTGCTGGACCATGTCCGGCGGTTTGCCCAGGATGTGCTGGTCGTCGACGACGGCTCGACGGACGGCACGGCCCAGCGATTGGCGGCGCGGCGGGACGTGCGGGTGCTGACGCACCCCACGAATCGCGGCTACGGCGCAGCGCTGCGCTCCGCATTCCGCTACGCGATCGACGGCGGCTATGGCGTGCTGGTGACGATCGACTGCGACGGGCAGCACGAGCCGCAGCGGATTCCGTGGTTTGCCGCCGCCTGCCGGGACGCCGACATCGTGTCGGGGAGCCGCTATCTGCGGAAGTATGCGCACGATTCCGCGCCGCCGGTGCAGCGGCAGCGCATCAACCAGCGGCTGACGGCCGAGCTGAATCAGCGGCTGGGGCTGCAGCTGACCGATGCCTTCTGCGGGTTCAAAGCCTACCGCGTGGCGGCGCTGGCGCGGCTGCAGCTGACCGAGACCGGCTATGCCATGCCGTTGGAGTTGTGGGTGCAGGCCGCGGCGCTGGGGATGCGGATCCTTGAGCTGCCTGTGCCGCTGATCTATCTTGATGAGGAGCGATCGTTTGGCGGGATGCTGGATGATGCCGACACGCGCCTGCGGTACTACTATGAGGTGCTCGAGCGCAGTATTCGTGCGGCGGGGCTGCGAGCGCCCGCGGCGGTCCATCCGGTGGGTGACGGCAGGACGGCATGAACGACAGGTCGGGCTCTCTTGGATACCGTCGGCTGCGGGCGCCGGCTGAGGACGGCACGGCGCTGTGCGATCCACCGCTGGTCGAGGCCGTGGCGTGGCTGGACACGTCCCGCGCCCCGCGTCGGCCCCGGCAGCTGGAGATCGGTGGCCGGCCGTTGAGCGACCTGCAGGCCGCCGCGCGCCAGAGCGTGCTGGTGCGCGCCCGCGACTACACCACCCAGTACCGCGACGTGGCTGATCATGCGCGGGGCGCGGACGCCCCGCTGATTCTGGCCGGGCACCAGCCCGACCTGGTGCATCCCGGCGTGTGGTTCAAGAATTTCGTGCTCGACGCGCTGGCGCGCCGCACCGGCGGGCACGCCCTCCACCTGCTGATTGACAACGACGCGGTCAAGAGCACAGCGCTCCGCGTGCCGTCCGGATCGCCGGCCGCTCCGGTGGTCACCTGGGTGGAACTGGACGCGGCGACGGAGCGCGTGCCGTATGAGGCGCGGCAGGTGCGGGACGAGGCGCTGTTCCGCTCATTCGGCCAGCGTGTTACGCGCGCGCTGGCGCCGCTGATTGCGACCCCCTTGATCCGCGACTGGTGGCCGCTCGTCACGACGTGTCTGGGCCGACACGGCAACCTGGGCCGCGCAGTGGCTGAGGCCCGCCACGTGCTGGAAGGACGCTGGGGCCTGGCGACCTGGGAACTGCCGTGGAGCCAGGTGTGCGACGACTGGCCGTTCCGGGCCTTTGCCGTGAGCCTGCTCGGCGATGCCGAACGCCTGTGGCAGGTGCATAATGACGCGCTGGCGGCATATCGTCGCGTCAACCGGGTTCGCAGCCACACGCACCCGGTCCCGGATCTGGTGCGGCATGACGACTGGTGGGAAGTCCCGTTCTGGCTGTGGACCGACAGCGCGCCGCAGCGCCGTCCGGTGTTCGTCCGCCGCGCGGGGGCCGCCCTGACGGTGACCGATCGCGACAGCGTGTACCGGGAACTGCCGGTGACGGCGGACGGCGGTGCGGATCGGGGCGTGGAACGGCTCACTGCCTGGCACGCCGAGGGAATTCGGCTGCGCCCCCGGGCCCTGTTGACCACCATGTTTGCCCGACTCGTCCTGAGCGATCTCTTCGTGCATGGAATCGGCGGCGCCAAGTACGACGAGCTGACCGATGCCATCGCCTATCGTCTCTGGGGCATCGCCCCGCCCGCGCATCTCGTCGCCACCGCCACGCTCAAGCTGCCTGTCGCCGGAGGACCGGTGGACGTCGCGTCCAGCGCATCGGTCGAACAGCAGCTGCGCGAGTTGCGTTATCACCCGGAACATCATCTTGACGAGCACGCCGGCGAGACTGCGCGGCGACTGGTGGCGGAAAAGCGGCAATGGCTCGCGCACGACGTGCCCGCCTCCGCGCGAAGCGCGCGGCACCGGGCCCTGGAGCGCATCAACCAGACGCTGTTCGCGCTGCTGCACGAGCGACACGCAGCGCTGGTCGCCGCCCGAGGCGCAGCGCGCGGCGAGGCGCGGCGGCAAGCCATTCTCGCGGCGCGCGATTATGCGTTCTGCCTGTTCCCATCCGAGACTTTGCGGACACGACTACTGGAACTTTCCGGCGCGGCACCGTAACTTATAGCTGTGTGCAGGTCTGAAGAGGGCCAGGGCTCTCGACGCTCCGCGCCGGGCACAGCCTCGCGCAGGAACGTCCTTGCGAGGTGTTCCCTCGCCGAACCGGGCACGGAGGGAACCCCGCGCTGCGAGTCCGCATGCGGAAAGGATTCTGTGCCATGAATTCTGCGGTCCCCTCAGTGCTTGAGGAGCAGGCCACGGCCAGCCGTCCCGTCGCCCCGCTTCCCCCGACCCCGACGGATCCCGCCGGCCGTCGCCGTAGGGCCGCGGCGGTCAAGGGTCCGCCGCCCGGTCCCCCGCAGGCCACCTGGCGCGTCGTGGCCGCGACACCGGCCGATCAGCCGGCGATTCACCAGTTTCTGGTGAGCGTCGTGCAAGGTCCGACGGTGTCCGAGTTCCAGGCGCAGCTGGAGGATCCCACCTATGAACCGGCGGATCGGCTGCTGATCAAAAGCGGCCGGACAATCGTGGCGCATCTGCGGCTGGTGCACCGCGAAATGCACTTCGGCCCGCTCGTGCTCCCGGTGGGCATCGTGACCGACGTGGTGACGCTGCCGGAGTATCGCTGCCAGGGCTGCGCCACGTCGCTGCTGGAGGCGGCGCGGCAGATCCTGATCCACGACGGCGTCATGCTGGGGCTGCTGCGCACGGAGCTGCCCCGGTTCTACGCCCGCCGCGGCTGGGTCGTGTGGGGGCGACACTGTTATTCGGCGGCGGGTCCTCGCGAGATTCTCTCGCATCTGCGGCTGCGCGAAGGGGAGCAGGCGACCCGCACGGAGTTCCCCTGGGACGCCGCGCCGCGCCCGACCTACAACATTCGCCTCTGGCGTCAGGTCGAGCGGGCCGCGTTGATCCGCCTCTACGGACTCCACGCCGAACACGCACACGGGGCGCTGGTCCGGACCGAACCCTACTGGCAATGGCTCATCCGGCGCGGCGGGCACGAGCGCGTGTACGTGGCGATCAACGGTCCCGATAAGCTGGAGCTGGACGAGTCATTGCACCAGATTGTGGCGTATGCGGCCACGCATGAGGGGCGCATCGTGGAGACGATGTGTGCCGGCGAGCATCCGGAGGCCGCGCTCCAGCTGCTCGCCCGCGCCTGCGGTGACGCGATCGAGCAGGATATTGCCCGCATTCAGGTCGACGCGCCGCCCGGGGATCCGCTGCATACCGTACTGCGCGCCGCGGGCGGCCAGTACCGGCACCACGAAGCGGACAACGGTCTGGTGTTCATGGCCAACCTGTTCAAGCCGCGCGCGTTTCTGAAACTGGTCAGTCACCAGCTGCAGGCCCGCGTCCGTGAAGCGGGTCTACGGCGTCCCTGCCAGCTGGGGATGCGCTTGCCGGACGACAAGTACCGGCTGGAGGTGACGCGCCGCAACGTGCGGCTCCTCAAAGGCTCGCTCGGCCGCAGCTACCTCAGCTGCTCCCGCTATGATGTCGCCCAGCTGCTGCTGGGCCATCTCGACTTGCCGGAAGCCATCGCTTCCGGGCGCATCGCGGTGTCGACACGCGTAGCCCAGGAACTGGCCACCACGCTCCTCCCGCGCCTGCCGTTGTGGCGTCCGCCCTGGGACGAGCTGCCGGCGGCGTAGGGCCGCTCCGAAAACCGCGCGGCGGACCCGGAGGTCCGGCCGACGGCGAGGTCTGCGCAGAGGTTCTCAGTTGTTGCCGACACGCCAGCGCAGGTATGCGTCGAGAAAACCCTGGATGCCCCCGCTGAGCACCTTCTGAAAGCTCCCCTCCGCGTAGCCTGTCCGCACATCCTTGACCCGCTGGTCGGGATGCAGAAAGTAGTTGCGAATCTGGGACCCGAACCCGACCCGTGACTTTTCCTTGTATTTCTGGGCCTGTTCCGCCTCGCGCTTCTCCTCCTCCACCCGCGCCATGCGACCGCGCAACAGCTTCCAGGCCGTGGCCCGGTTCTTGTGCTGGCTCCGTTCGTTCTGACACTGCACCACGATCCCGGTGGGAAGGTGCGTCAGCCGGATCGCACTCGAGGTCTTGTTGACGTGCTGGCCCCCCGCGCCGCTCGCACGGAACGTATCCACACGCACGTCCGCCTCGTCAATGTCAATCGCGACGTCGTCCGACACGTCCGGCGACACGTCCACTGCCGCAAAACTGGTCTGCCGCTTCCCTTCCGCGTTGAACGGGCTGATCCGCACCAGCCGATGGATACCGGTTTCACCCTTCAAGTAGCCATAGGCCAGCGCGCCGCGGATGGCGATCGTCGCGCTGTTGATGCCAGCCTCCTCGTTGTCGTTGCGGTCGATCAGCTCGACCTCGTAGTCGTGATCCCGCGCCCAGGCCGTATACATCTGCAACAGCATCTCGGCCCAGTCCGCCGCATCCGTGCCCCCGTCGCGCGCATTGACCGAGAGGATCGCACCAGCTTCGTCGTTCGGACCGCTCAGCAGCGACTTGAGTTCCAGATCTTCGACCAGCTCCGCCAGCCGCGTGACCTCCTGGGTCACCTCGGCCGCCAGGGACGGGTCTTCCTTGGCCATCTCGATCAGGCCATCCAAGTCACCGCTGACGCGCAGGGCCTCTTCCAGCGGCGTGATAATGGCTTTGACGGCTTTGAGCGTCGCGACGGTCTGCTGCGCGGATTCCTGATTGTCCCAGAATCGCGGTGCCGCCATCTGCTGCTCGATGTCGGCAATCTGCGCTTTCTTGCCGGCGTAGTCAAAGACTGTCTCGTAGGTGAATGATCCGTTCGTGGAGGTTCTCCGCGAGATGTACAATCTCGGGTTCCATACGTTGCCTTCCTTCCCGCGCTGAGCGCGCCCAGACTGACCAGCGACTCGTGGCAATATACTGGCCAGGGCGGCACCGGGGGAAGCCCGACCCGCGAGGCGCACGCGACGGCACGCACCCATCCCTGCCCCTCCTTCCCCACCTATACTATGAAAGGAAAGCTGCGGAGTGCAGGAAGCTGGTCGGGGGCGATTCCAGCCGAAACGCAGGGTGTCATGGCGCGAGTTGTGTTGGCAATGTCGGGGGGCGTGGACAGCAGCGTGGCCGCGCGCCTGCTGCAGGAGGCCGGTCACGACGTGATCGGCGTATTCATGCGCCACGGCGAGGCAGGAACCGGACGCGGCGAAGCTCCCACGGACGCGCCGAGCGCACTCCCCGTCTGCCAGCCCCGGGGAGAACATAAGCAGGGGTGTTGCAGCGCCACGGACGCTGCCGACGCGCGCCGTGTGGCGGATCAGCTCGATCTTCCCTTCTACACGCTGAATCTCCAAGCCGAATTCGGCCGCATCATCGAGTACTTCGTGGACGAGTACGGGCGCGGCCGCACGCCCAATCCCTGCGTGCTCTGCAACCAGTGGCTGAAGTTCGGCACGTTGTTCCAATACGCCGACAGCGTCGACGCCGCGTATGTGGCGACAGGACATTACGCCCGCTGCGTGCGCGCCGCCGATGGCACCATCGCCCTGTGCCGGGGCATCGATCCGGGAAAGGACCAGTCGTACGCGCTGTTCGGGATCCACCGCGCGCGGCTGGACCGGATGCTGCTGCCCGTGGGAGACTACCACAAGAGCGAGATTCGACGACGCGCCGGGGAGCTGGGGCTGCGCGTGGCCGCCAAGCGTGACAGTCAGGAAATCTGCTTCGTGTCCGACGGCGATCATGGCCGTTTCGTGCAGGCCCGTCGCGGCGGGGCGACGACCTCCGGCCGGCTGGTCACGACCGAGGGGCGGGTGGTCGGTCAGCACGAGGGGATCGAGCGGTTCACCATTGGCCAGCGCAAGGGACTCGGCGTCGCGCTGGGCGAACCCTACTTCGTCGTGCGCATCGACGCGGACACGCGGGACGTGGTGATCGGCCGCCGCCAGGAACTGGCACGGCGGTCACTCACCGCCGGGCACACGAACTGGCTCACCGCGCCGCCGGCTACGCCGTTCCGCTGCGAGGCGCAAATTCGGTACAATAGCCGCGCGGTCCCCGCCATCGCGCGCGCGCTGGGTGACGATCGCCTGGAGGTCGTGTTCGATGCCCCCTGCCATGGGGTTGCGCCGGGCCAGGCGGTCGTGTGCTACGACGGATCGCGCGTACTGGGGGGCGGCTGGATTGAGTAGTGCCGGGGTATCGCTTATGATCGACACAGCAGTCGAGACGCGGTGTCGCCGGCACGTCGCTCGGTGATGCCCAACCGCCGGGAACGGCTCGACAAGCGATTCATCGGGGGAGAGGATCCATGATGGCTGACCAATCCTTTCTGCTGGCCCAGCGGGGCCTGCCGCTGGAACGGCTCGCGCAGCCCTTTGGGGGCGGGTTCGCCTGGTGGATGTTTGCCGTGTACGCGGTGGTGGCCATCGCGCTGATTGTCGGGATCGCCCTCCTGATCTTGATCCCGATCTACGGCAAGATCTGGTTCCAGGCCTTCATGTCGGATGCCGACGTGACGTTTGCGGCTCTCGTGGGGATGGGCTTCCGCCAGGTGAATCCGCGCGTGATTGTGCAGGCCAAGATCATGGCGGCGCAGGCCGGCCTGGACATCAACCGTCGCACGGGGATCAGCACGGCGCGGCTCGAGGCCCACTATCTGGCCGGCGGCAACGTCATGAACGTGATTCACGCCATCATCGCGGCCCACCGCGCGGACATTGACCTGGACTTCGATCGCGCCGCGGCCATTGACCTGGCCGGACGGGATGTCATGGATGCGGTGCGCACCAGCGTCTATCCCAAGGTGATCGACTGCCCCGATCCGCGGCGCAGCGGCAAGACGACGCTCAGCGCAATCGCCAAGAACGGCGTCGAGCTGCGGGTCCGCGCCCGTGTCACCGTTCGCACGAACCTCGAACAGCTGATCGGCGGCGCGACGGAAGAGACCGTCATTGCCCGCGTCGGTGAAGGGATCATCACGGCCATCGGGTCCTCGGACACACACTTGCAGGTACTTGAGGCGCCTGAGCGCATCACGCGGGCCGTGCTGGCACGCGGGCTGGATGCCCAGACCGCATTCGCCATCGTGTCGATCGACATTGCCGACATCGACGTCGGCGAGAACATCGGCGCACGGCTGCAGGCCGACCAGGCGGAAGCGGACACGCGTGTGGCCCGGGCGAAGGCCGAACGGCGGCGGGCGGAGGCGGTGGCGGCAGAGCAGCAGATGAAAGCCAAGGTGGCCGAGAATCGGGCGGGACTGGTGATGGCCGAAGCCGACGTGCCGCGGGCCATGGCCGAGGCGCTGCGCAAAGGACACATCTACACGCAGGCCAGCGAGTAACCGCCGTCAGTGACGCACGACCCGCAGCGCCACATCCACCGTGAAGGGAGGCGCAGCCAGCTCCTTCTCGCCCCCTTCGTGATCGAAGGTCTCGGACTTGTCAACGGCCCCCGTTTTCGTGTTGACCCAGTGGGCCTGATACCGGCCCCGCGGCAGGTTGAGCGCGAGACTCACTTCCCACGTTTTCTGTAGCCGTTCGGGAGGGACGTTGTTGGGGAGCGAATCATGGACGTACAGCGCGTAGAGGCGTTCCGGTGCCACCAGCGCCCGCACCTGCAGTTCGCCCGGCCGCCGGAGGATCACCGTGTCGTCCGGCTTCAAGGCCACCAGCGGGCGGCATTCGCAGAGGAAATCCCGCAGAATGGACAGCTGGCCCCGCAACTCCGGGCTGCCGCCGCCCGGCGACTGGTAGTCGAGGAACGTGCCGTCGGGATGCTTGGCCGTGAAAGAGTAATCCAGGTTGTTGAACAGTGCCCCGCCCGCGAACAGGAAATCCCAGCCTTCGGTGCGATAGAGCGCATCGTCCCTGCCGCGGAAGCCGGTCTCGTTGGCGCCGATCACCTTGTTGAGCCCGTAGTTCATGGCCACCGTGTCGGGGGGCACGCAGTAGTGGAAGTTGAAGATCGACACGCCCGGGTGTGGTTGCTCGACCTGCGCGCGCCCGTTGGCGATGTTGAGCGAAATGAGATGCCGGTGCTCGAAATCCTTCTCCGCTGCCACAATCTCGTCGATGATCCGGTGCTGCCACTCCATCGTCACGCCGCCGAAATACGGCTCGTTACAGATCTCAAAGTACAGGTTGTCGTACGGGCGCAGTTCCTGCACAAGCTTGCGGGTCAGGGCCAGCTGGACGTCGAGCAGGGCCGGGTGTTTGAGCGTGAAGACCTCCTCGCGCGGACAGTCCGGCGTGGTGTTGACATTGTTGTTGGGATGGAGCGGGCAGACCGCCCAGAGGGCGTCCTCATACATGGGACAAAACAGGTTCAACTCGACGACGATGCCGCGCTGCTGCGCCTGCGTCATGAAATCGTGCAGCCGCGCAAAGTACGCCGGATCCCACTGACCCAGGTCGAACTTGTTGCCGCCGTCGGCGTAGCCGGCCGTGCCGCTGCGCGCCCATGGGCAGATGTACCGTTCGGGCAGTGGGGCGAGCGTGTTGTCGGTGATGCCGAACGACGAGGCAATCTCGCGGTACAGACCGCTGAACGTGCGGGTGTGATTGAGCTTGTTCCGCTGCAGTTCGTCGAAATACCGCACGTAGTCGAAGTCCAGGTTCAGCACGGCACCGTAATGCTCGCCGGACGTGATCAGGACCACATCCTCGCCGCGCCACAGGAAGTAGTGCGGGTTCTCCGGGTGCAGCGACAGCGGTGGTTCCGTCGCCCGCACGGCGGAGAAGCCGGACAGGACGAGCACGCCGATCCACGCCACGACCGTGGTACCCCGGACCACGCGCCGGCAAATCACGTTCATGCAAACCATCTCCGGAAGCGGTGCAGCACGCACGAGAAACGGCCCAAGGTGCCCGACACATTGTCACCCGGCCAGGTGGCCCCGACGCAGCCTCGCGGTGCGCGGCCGCTCTCTGCGCCGCCACCTTGCCGCACCTGGACGTACGCTCCCAGTGGGCCGTACTGGACTCGAACCAGTGACCTCTTGCATGTCAAGCAAGCACTCTAAACCAACTGAGCTAACGGCCCCCGCTCTGCGTACCAAGGTAGCGAATGCCCAGCTGCGACGGAAGCCTATGGCCCCGGACCATGCGCGCGCGCCCGTCCGTCCGACCTCACGGGCCCCCAGGGTCCGAACCGCGGTCGCACCGGCGGCGATGCCGGCTGTCCCGCTCACGGCGGAGCCGCTGCGGCCCGTCGCCCCGCTGCGAGCGCCCGTCGCGGTGTGTGTGTTCAGCGGGGGACAGAAAAATCGATTTTGAGGGATTTTTCTGTCCCCCGTTTTTCTGTCCCCTGCCCCCGTGCGGGACCGCGTGCGCCCGCTGCGCCGGCGCGAACTCGGCCTTGCCCGAAGTGTCACAGATGTTGTACGTTACGCCCGGCAGGCCACGGGGAAGTTCCCCTCCCGGTAGTCCTTTGTACCGACGCCGGTCCCCATGACCGCGGTTTTTCCCAACGAGTACTCGCACATGCTCAAGGTACATCTCCCCGATGGCTCCGTAAAACAATGCACCCGATCCCTCACTCCCGGCGAGATCGCCGCCGACATTGGCCCCGGACTGGCCAAGGCGGCGGTGGCGGCCCAGGTGGACGACGCGGTCGTGGGACTCGACCACCCACTGCCGCCAGACGGCGAAATCCACCTGCGACTCCTCACTCGCAAGGACCCGGAAGCGCTCCCGGTCATGCGGCACTCCTGCGCCCATGTCATGGCGCGGGCGGTCATGCGGCTGCGTCCGGGCGCGAAGCTGGCCTTCGGGCCCACCGTCGAAGGCGGCTTCTACTACGATTTCGACCTGCCCGAACCGCTGCGGGAAGACGAGTTCCCGGCGATCGAGGCCGAGATGCAGCGGATTGTCGGGGAGAATGAACCGTTTGAGCGGATCGAGGAACCGCGGGCCCGCGCCCTGCAGATCTGCCGCGATCTGGGACAGCCGTACAAAGTCGAGCACATCGAAGAGGGTCTGGCCGAACACGCATCGATGTCGTTCTACCGCCAGGGAGAATTCCTGGACTTGTGCCGCGGACCGCACGTGCCTTCGGCCGGCGCGATCGGGGCCTTCAAGCTGCTGTCGCTGGCCGGTGCGTATTGGAAAGGCGACGCCTCGCGCCCCCAACTCCAGCGGCTTTACGGCACCGCGTTCTTCAGCCGCCAGGACCTGGATGAACACCTGCGACTGGTCGAAGAGGCCAAGAAGCGCGATCACCGCGTCCTCGGGAAACGGCTCGACCTGTTCACCATCAGCCCCCTGGTCGGCTCCGGCCTGATCCTGTGGCAACCCAAAGGGGCCGTCGTGCGCAGTGTGCTCGAGAACTTCATCAAGGACGAACTCCGGCGGCGCGGTTATCTCCCCGTGTACACGCCGCACGTGGGCAAGATCGACCTGTACAAGACGTCAGGACACTACCCGTACTACATGGACAGCATGTTCACGCCGATCGTCCTGGAGGATGACGAGCAGTACCTGCTCAAGCCCATGAACTGCCCGCATCACATCATGATCTACAAATCCAAGCCGCGCAGCTACCGGGACCTGCCGCTGCGGCTGGCCGAGTTCGGCACGGTCTACCGCTATGAGCAGTCCGGCGAACTGGCTGGGATGACACGCGTGCGCGGCTTCACCCAAGATGATGCGCACATCTTCTGCACGCACCAACAGGTGGCCAGCGAATTCCAGGCCTGCATCGAAATGACCCAGTACGTGCTGGACTGCCTCGGGCTCCAGAATTACCGCGTCCGGCTCGGACTGCGCGACCCACACAGCGACAAGTACGTCGGAGATGCCGCCGATTGGGACAACGCTCAACAGGCCCTGGTCGCCGTCTGCCGACAACTCGGCATCCAAGCCCAGGAGGAACCGGGGGAAGCCGCCTTCTACGGACCCAAAGCCGACTTCGTCGTCAAAGACTGCATCGGTCGAGAATGGCAGCTCGGGACCGTTCAACTGGACTATAACCTCCCCAGCGCCGACCGGTTCGATCTCGAGTACATTGGCGACGACAACCGGCCCCACCGGCCGGCCATGATCCATCGCGCACCCCTGGGATCGTTCGAACGGTTCGTCGGCGTCCTGATCGAACATTTCGCAGGCGCGTTCCCCCTGTGGCTTGCCCCCGAACAAGCCCGCGTGCTGGTCGTCAGCCAGAAATTCGAGGCGTACGGACGCGAGGTCGAACGCCAACTCGCCACCGCCGGACTTCGCGTGTCCGGTGACTATCGCCCCGAAAAGATCGGCGCGAAGATCCGCGACGCGCAGCTCGAACTCACGCCCTACATGCTGGTGGTCGGCAGCCGCGAAATGGAGCGCGGCGAGGTCAGCCTGCGTGACCGCCTCGCAGGAGACCTCGGTGCCATGCCCGTGGCGACCGCCATCGAGAAACTCCTGCTGGAAATCCAGCAGCGGACGGTCCGCCAGACGTTCGGTGGCGACGCGGGGCTGGGTGAACGGGGAACGCAGAATGAGTACTGACGACGCGCCTGACGGGCACGCGATCGCGACCTATGCTTAACGTGGTGGACCCGGTCGTTTTTCGACACGTTTTTCACCGCAAACCAGTTGACTCCCCCTGAAAACGTCGTCAATACTCACAAAGTACATCGTCCGTACCGCGTGGCTCCCGCTCAGCCAGGCCCGCGGTGCGGGAAAAGTCCGCTCCCATGTTTTGGCAGGAAAGGGTGACCGCAATCGACCGCTTGCAGACAAGGATCAATGACCAGATCCGCATCTCCCCCGTTAGAGTAATCGGCGCGGATGGCCAGCAACTGGGCATCCTGCCGACTCCAGAGGCAATTGCCCGTGCGTATGAAGCCGACTTGGACCTGGTGGAGGTTGCCCCCAACGAGCGCCCCCCGGTCTGCCGCATTATGGATTACGGCAAGTACAAGTACGAAAAGAAGAAGAAGTCGAGCCAGAATCAGCATCACACGAAGACCAAGGAGATCCGGTTGCGTCCCAAGACGGGAGAGCACGATGTGAGCTTCAAGGTCAAGCAGGCACGGGGATTCCTGCAGCACAAGGACAAAGTCCAGGTGTCGGTGGTCTTTCGAGGACGCGAGTTGGCCCACGTCGAGGAAGGCAAACGGGTCATCGAGGACGTCATCGAACAACTGCAGGACTGCGGCAAGGTGGAAATCCCACCGCAGCAGCACGGTCGGCGAATGATCTGCACCATTGGGCCGCGGTGACTGCGCCGGTGCGCACTCCACCACCTGGGCGCTGCGTGTCAGCAGGATGACGGCGTGTGTGCGTCGGGCCGGATCAGCTGGCGAAGGACCTCCAGTGTCTCCTGAGCCATGGCTCGGGCGGTCAGGCGCGCGTGCACGGCGGCGTGCCCCGCCGTAGCGAGCGTTCGGCGAGCGGATTCGTCGAGCAGTAGTTCGCGGAGCGCCTGGGCCAATGCCTGCGGATCCTCCGGCGGAACCAGTCGCCCGCCGCCCGTGGCCGCCAGCAGTTCGGGGAATGCGCCGTGGTCTGGCTGCACGACCGGCACTCCGGCGGCCAGGGCCTCGAGCACGTACAAGCCTTTGGGCTCGCGGTAGATCGTCGGCACCGAGAGCACGTGCAGCTGGCCGAGGAATTCGAGCTTCTGCTGGCGATCGATCGTACCAAGATAGGTGCAGGCGTGACCGTAACCCGCGGCACGAATCCGGTCAAACTGGCTGCGCGCGTACTCCGCCTGCGACTTACCCAGCCAGCCGGCGACCAGCAAGTGAGTGCGGTCCATGTCCGGCAGTTGCTTCAGCCTCAGGAAGGCGTCGACCAGCACGTGCAGCCCCTTTTCGGGGGCGATGCGTGCCAGATACCCGATGGAGAGCCGGTCTCGCGCCCGGTCTGCGACCGATCCGTCCGTCGCGGTCGTGCCGAACTCGGCTGTGTCAATCCCCAGCGGCACGCGCCGGAACTTGGCGCGATCGATGCGGAGATAGCTGGCCATGTGCGCGGCGTAGTACTCACTGTGAACCAACAGCGCGTCGACCTCGTCCGCCAGGCGCCGAATCTGGTCCAGCGCTTCAGCTCGATAGGCCGGCGGCAATGCGTCCAGAAACACGTCGTCGCCCTGCAGCGTGACGGCCACGGGACTGCCCAGCGCGCGTTTGAGCGCCGGGACACAGCCGGCGATCAGCACGTTGGTCAACACGAGCAAATCGGGCCGGGGAGGGCGTTGCAGCCAGCTGCACAGCCGCTGCACCTCCTTCCGCTGGAACCCGGCCGAACCTTTGAGCATCGAGAGGGTCAGTTCACCCAGCTGAGTCGCATCGGTCCGCACGCCGCGGGAGCCGAGCCAGCGCAGCAAGGCGGGATGGTCCAACCAGCGATCCAGCACCCGCGGGAGCCGGCGAAAGAGGGGGACGTGTTGCTGCAGGTAGACATTGAGACCGCCGAAAAAGACGGGCCCTGCCGTCACATTCGGCTCGTCCGTCGTGATGGGCGTGTACAAAGGTACCAGTTGCACGTCGATCCCCAGCTCCAGCAGCCCGCGGGCCAACGTGTTGTCGTGCATGCAGCTTCCGCAGTACATTCCGGCAGCACCGGCTGTGAGATACGCAATGTGGAGGGGGCGCGATGTGCTCATGTTGACCCAGAATTCTGCGAAACACCCTTTGCGAGCCCGCCGGGAACTTCTAGAATCACGCGTTTCCGACCTCCACAGAGTACTCTGACAATGCCCAAGCAAAAAACCCACAAGGGAACGAAGAAGCGATTTCGGCTGACGGCAACCGGCAAGGCGAAACATCGCCAGGCGGGGACCAGTCACCTCCAGACCCGGATGTCGCAGAAGCGGAAGCGGAATCTGCGCGGCACGACGACCGTGGACGGGTGTATGGCGAAATCAATTCGTACGGCCCTGAACAATAACAGCTACTGACGAGGTCTTCATTGCCACGCAGGCGGGCTTGCCGAACGGCTCCGCGGGAACCTCGCGGAGAGGCCTGGACCTGCCAGTCCGGTTAGGGAACTGCCATGAGAACGACCAAGGGTGCGGCGCGCACGCGGGCCAAGCGCCGACTGTACCGACAAGCCAAGGGGTATCGCGGGGGCCGCGGTCGCCTGCTGCGGTCGGTCAAGGAGACATTGCTGCGGGCGGGGGCGTACGCGCTGCGGGATCGCCGTGCGCGGAAGCGGGATTTTCGCCGCCTGTGGATTATTCGCATCAACGCGGCCGTGCGCGAGCGGGGTCTGCGCTACAGCGAGTTTATCCACGGCCTGCAACTGGCGGGATTGGAGTTGGATCGCAAGACGCTGGCGGAGATGGCCGTCCGCGACCCGGCGGCCTTCGATGCGGTCGTGGCCCAGGTGCGCGCCAAGCTGGTGCTGTGAGCCGCGCGCCGGCGTGCCGACCGGTCCGCACCGGGGCCGTCTCGGGCGCGCCGGACCGTGACAGCGCAGGAATCCGCCGCCCGGGTGTGGTGTGCCGTGATCGGATGCGATTCGGTGGGACTCAACTCGCAAGACAGGCTGGGTCGCGGCCTGTCTTGTTGTGCTTCTTGAGCAGGGTAGATCAATGGCGCTGGCCGACTTCCTCCGACAGCTCGACGAGCTCTCCCGTACCGCGACGGTGACGTTCGCGGCCGTCCAGGACGAGGCCTCCTGGGAGGCCGCGCGCGTGGAGTTCGCGGGCGCGAAGCAGGGCCGTCTCAAGGCGCTGCAGAAACTCCTCGGTCAGGTCGATCCCGCCGAGCGCCCGGCGGCCGGCAAGCGGTTCAACGAGGTGAAAGCGGAGCTGGACGGGGCCATGGCCGCGGCGCAAGCACGCCTGCAGGCCCCCGCCGGCGGGCGCCGCGCAGCGCCGCGCCCGGAGTTCGATCCGACTCTGCCCGGCCGCCGGATGCGACTCGGACGCCTCCATCCCATCACCCAGTCAATCGAAGAACTGAAGGAGATCATGGGCCGCCTGGGGTTCTCGGTCGCCGACGGACCGGAAATCGAAGACGAGTGGCATAACTTCGAAGCCCTCAATATCCCGCTCGAACATCCCGCGCGCGATCCGCTGGACAACTTCTACCTGTCCGCGGCGGGTGCCAGCCACGGCCCGCTCCTGCTGCGCAGTCAAACCAGCACGGTGCAGATTCGCGTGATGGAACAGACCGCGCCTCCCGTGCGGATCATCTCGCTCGGCCGCGTGTACCGGCCCGACACCGCCGACGCCACGCATTACCCGATGTTTCACCAGATGGAAGGGCTGCTGGTCGATCAGCAGGTGACGATGGCGGACCTGAAAAGCGTCCTGCGGCTGTTCGCCACCAGCTACCTGGGAAGTGACGTCCACATCCGGTTTCGGCCGTCGTTCTTCCCGTTTACCGAGCCGAGCGTGGAGGCCGACTTCAACTGGAACGATCAGTGGATTGAGTTCGGGGGGGCCGGCATGGTGGACCCCCACGTGTTGCGCGCCGTCGGCTACGATCCGGAGGTCGTGACCGGGTTCGCCTTCGGGCTGGGCGTCGAGCGCCTCTGCATGCGCCGCCATAATATCACCGACATTCGTGACCTGTACCGCAACGACGTCCGCTTCCTGCACCTGTTCTGATCCGGTGCCGCAGCGGCGCAGCGTGCACTGCCACACCCTGGGACTGTCACCGCAAACCGAGTAGAACCATGATTGTCTCCTGGAACTGGCTGCGGGATTACGTGGACCTGGACATGGAGCCCGCCGAGCTCACGCGGCGGCTGGCCATGGCCGGGTTGAATCACGAAGCGACCACTGCCATCGGCGACGACCTGGCGATCGATCTGGAGGTCACCAGCAACCGTCCCGACTGCCTCGGGCATGTGGGTGTCGCCCGCGAGATCGCCGTGTTGTGGCGAGTGCCGCTGCGCGTCCCCGACCCGACGTACCCACAGGCCGGGTCCCCCGTGTCGGACCTGGTGCAGGTCTCGATCACGTGTCCCAGCCTGTGCTACCGTTACACGGCTCGCGTGGTCCGCGGCGTGCGGATCGGGCCGAGCCCGGCGTGGCTGGCGAACCGCTTGCGGACGCTCGGCCTGAGCGTGATCAACAATGTGGTGGATATCAGCAACTACGTGATGATGGAGTGCGGCCAGCCGCTGCACGTGTTCGACCTGCACCGCCTGGCCGGCCAGAAGATCATCGTGCGGGAGGCTCTGCCGGGCGAACAGTTTGCCGCCATCGACCACCGCGCTTATCCGCTTGAGCCGGGCATGTGCGTCATCGCCGATGCGGAGCGTCCCGTGGCGCTGGGAGGGGTGATGGGGGGAGTGGATTCGGAAGTCAGCTCCGGTACGACGGACCTGTTGATCGAGGCCGCCGAATTCGCGCCGTTATCGATTCGCACAACGGCACGTAAACTCGGACTCCACAGTCCCTCGTCCTACCGGTTCGAGCGCGGGGTGGACTCGCTGGGCGTCGATTGGGCCAGTCGGCGCTGCTGCCAACTCATTGCCCGACTGGCCGGCGGTCAGTGTGCGCCGGGCGTTGTCGAGGCGGGAACACCGCAGGCGACGCGACCGATCATTACGCTGCGCCTGAGCCAGTTGCCGCGGGTGCTCGGGATCGACATTCCACCGGAAGAGGTCGAGTTCATTCTCACGGCCCTGGGGGCGGATGCCGTAGCGCTCCACGCGGGCCGCGTGCACCTGACGCCACCCTCCTGGCGACGCGACTGGACGCGCGAGATCGACTTGATCGAAGAAGTGGCGCGGATCCACGGCTATGACAAGATCCCCGAGGACGTGGGGGTACCCATGGCGCCGTCACACCGCACGCACGCCGATCGTGTCCTGGAAAAGGTCCGCCTCGCCATGACCGCGTCGGGGTTCGACGAGGCGATGACGGCCAGCGTCGTACCGAGACCGTGGTGCAGCGCGTTCAGCCCCTGGAGCGAGGCGGAGCCGCTGCGGGCTGACGTCCCCATGCTCAAAGGCGCCGACTCGCTGCGCAAGAGCCTGGTGCCCAGCTTGCTCGAGGCACGACGGATCAACGAATCCGTGGCGAACGATCCGATCGAGTTGTTTGAGACCGCGCGGATCTATCTGCCGCAACCCGCGGGGCTGCCGTATGAACAGTGGACCCTCGCCGCGACCGGCGGCGGCGATTTCCACGCCCTCAAGGGGATCGTCGAGACGCTGCTGGACGTCCTGCGCATTGCGCCTCCGCTGGCTGTTGCGGCCAGCACGCAACCACTACTCGATTGCGTGACTCAGACCCGGCTGGAACTCGCCGGCCGCTGCCTCGGCTACCTGGGCCAGGTCAGCGGCGAGGCATTGCGGCAGTTCGGCTTACGGAACCCGACCAGCGTCCTGGAACTGAACCTGGAACTGCTCTGTGAACTGGCCAACCTGGCCCCGCAGCAGCGTCCGCTCAGCGAGTACCCGGCGATCGCCCGCGACATGAACCTGATCGTGGACGAATCGGTCCGCTGGGCGCAGCTCGCCAGCTCGATCCGCACCGCCGCCGGTCCACTGCTCGAAACGCTCGAATTTCGCGAGGTGTATCGCGATCCGCGCAAGGACGGAGACGGCAAGAAACGGCTGCTCTTCTCCTGCACCCTGCGGTCGTCCGACCGGACGCTCACCAACGAGGAAGCCGACGCGGTGCGCGATCGGATCGTACAAGCGTGCGGCCAGCAGCACCAGGCGGTGTTACTGAGCTGACGACCGGCGACCAAGGTCTCAATCGGCCGCCGCGTGGCCGAACAGCTCGTCCGGAATCGTGCGGTCCACGATGCGCCCGTATTCGTCCAGCCCGCGCCGCTGTCCATAATCGTGCCACGGGCCAACGCCCTCCAGCTCCGGCATGATCTCGGTCAGCTGCTCGCACAACATCTGTGCCATCCGCCGAATGCCGACGGATTCGCTGCGGTCGCGAATCGCCACGGCGGTTTTCATCAGCCGCACCATCCGCGCTCGATCATGCACCGGATGCGACAGCGCCGCGTCCGGCTCCACCAGCAGCTCGGATAACGGGACATCCAAGGCCTTGTGCCACTTGTGCAGATCGCTGATCCGCAGGTCCGATGACTCCTGCTCCTGCTCGCGCAGCTGACGGATGTCCACGCCTGAATTGCGTGCGACGCTGCGCAGCGACGCTCCCTGCTGTAGCCGGACGGTGCGGATGCGGTGCCACTGGGCGCCGCTACGATGGGGGGTTCCTCGTGGGATACTGGTGGTAGTGACCATGTCGGTCGGCAAGGCCGTCAAGTCCACGGTTGCCATGTTGCCTGTCCTCTTTCCGTTATCGCTCTGTGCCGGGCAAACGAAGATAAGCCCGTGTTCGATGCGCGCGGACTGGAAAGAGTTCCCGGATTTTGCCGGTTTTTCGGATTTCGCGGCGGACGCGTAATGGGCCGGGAGGGGCTCACCTGGCGGCGACGGGTTCCGGCCGCTGCGGGCAGGTGTGGCGCCGCAGGTGGCGGCTGGCCTGTGCGCGAGCTTCGAGTACCGCCAGCTCATCGAGACCTCGGCGACGGATCATTTGCGTCCCGCGCAGACCGGGTGCCGCCAATGAGGTCTGGGCGACCTCGCCCCAGCGCGGCGGCAGTCCGCGTGCCGGTGAGGACACGGCTCGATGCGGCGGCTCGGCACGCGCGGCGATCAACTCTTCGTCAAATCGCATGTTCCAGAGCGCCCGGAGCTCGGTGGCCCGGATCGGGCTCGCCTCGTCGTGCACGAAGACGACATCCCCCAGGGTATGGATCATCCCGGTTTGCAGGGCCGCGGTGCCGCCACGCCGCTGACTGTGCCGCACCACCCGCACTTGCGGATACTCGCGCGCCAGCTCATACGCCAACTCCTCCGTGTGATCGGTCGAGCCGTCATCGACGATGAGGATTTCGAACCGCGCTGCGATCTCGGGGAGCACGTCGAGCAGTTCCGAGACGTTCCGCGCCAACGTGGACTCGGCGTTGTGTACGGGCAGAACAACACTCAAGGAGAGATCCACAGAGTCACCTGCATCGGGTGATGGACGATCGAGCAGGAAATCCATCCACGCGAGGGCACGGTTCCTTCCGCGGGGATTGCCATTGGCCTAGATCGGTCCCGTGCCGGTGAAACTGCAGAATCCCGGCTACTTGGACCGTTGTGCCTCGCTTTCCGCAGGCAACGATTGTGGCGGATGCAGGAGACGCGGCGGCCCGGCCCAGTCCCCGGGATCTGGCGGTCACCGGACCAACTCGGTACGCTGCAGCCAACTCCAGGAGGAACCCCATGTCGTTCGAGGCACGATTGGCGGAATTGGGGCTGGAATTGCCACCGGCGCCCAAACCGGTGGGCGTGTACCGGCCGTTGTTGATCCAAGGCAATATGGCGTACTTGTCCGGGCACGGCCCGTTACGGTCGGACGGGACCCTGATGGTAGGCTGTGTGGGCCGCGACGCAGACCTCGCAGCGGGTCAGGCAGCCGCTCGCCAGACGGGCTTGGCGTTGCTGGCGACGCTGCGGGGGCAGCTGGGAAGCCTGGATCGCGTCGCGCGTTTGGTCAAGCTCTTTGGCATGGTCAACTGCGTGGCGGAGTTCCAGCAGCACCCGGCGGTCATCAACGGCTGCAGCGAACTGCTCGCCTCCGTGTTCGGCAGCGAGCGGGGAGTTGGGGCCCGCAGTGCCATTGGTGTCGTGGCGCTGCCAGGCGGCATGCTGGTCGAAATCGAAGCCATCTTCCAGCTGCACGACGATTGAGCCGCCACCGGCGCGTGCGCCGTCACGCCAGAATGCACTCGGACGGCGCAATCTCATGACGCGTCGGCTCGACCGGCCGCGGACCGTCGCCACGATCGACGTACGTCGCGTTGACACCGGTCTCCCGCGCGCAGGCCAGGGCTCGATCCAGACGCGCCATCAGTTCCTGAGGTGTATCCGCGGTGGTCGCGGCAACGATGGCTGAGCGCACGCTCGCCGACACAACCGTGTCGCCATATCGAAATCGGGTGCTGTCGAACATCTGACGAATGCGCTCCACCGGCCGTAAGGCGTCGTCGGGGTGCGCATCGGGCGAAAACCAGATGAACTGGTGCTCTGCCCCCCGCAGTAACCGGCGATCTTTGCGCAGCTGCCGGATGATCCTGGCCCGCACACTCTCGTCCAACAGTGACCCGACGTGCCCGCCTCCTTGCGTGTCATCGGCGACCACCTCGATCCCGGACAGGCAGGGCATCTCTTCCCGTGACTCGGACGCCCGCCAGGCCGCCAACTGCTCAGTCAGCACCCCCACCGGATCACCCGACGCCTCTGGTGGCTCAGCCGCAAGGTGTGTCAGGACCATCCGCTGCGCAACCCGCTGGACTGCGGGAGGATCGCCCGCGACAGCTCCAGACTGGGTGCGTCCGCTGGCGCTGGAACGGTCCCTATCGACCGCCCCCACGCTCACATCGCTTGTCAGCCGACTGCGCTCCCCCGTGGGCAACAGATCGGCCGCTCGCCACCTCAGACGCGGCAATCTGGGCAGCACCAGGCGGGGCCAGAACCGGCACACGCGCACCGCCGCGTCCACCTCCGACCAGCTCTTGGGACCGTGCCCGGTCAGAACCGCGAACGCAAACCCCAGGAACAGGTTCGTGACGGCAATTCCGAAGATCGCCGTCATCGCAAGCAAGATACTCAGCACACGCAGTACCCTCGGCCACGTACCCCGGACAGCCCGGTATGCATCTCAAATGTACGTTACAGCCAGCGCGGCCGATCCCCTCTATAGAAGGAAAAGCTATCGGTTCTGGGCGCGCACGATAGGACCGGTTGACGCGGACCGTGGTACGGTCGTAACCTCTGCGGCCGCTGGGGGCAGCGACTGCGGATCCGCGCCGCCCGAGGCGGCCCGCGATTCCTGTGCAATCAGCTGCATGAGGGCGGGGGACGGCTGTCTGATGACCAGCAGGCGATCGTTCGCGGACGTGGGGTCGCGGAACCTCAAAATACAGATCATCTCTGCAGTCGCGTCGAACGGCTCAGCAGGTGTGTTCTGAGAAATGCTCTGCAGCGGCACCACGGCCGGGCCTTCCAACGGGGCAATCGGCGCAAGCGGCGACGGCGTCTGTTGACTCAAGTAAATGCGTTCCTGATTGATGGACTTCAGCTGATAGTGGACCGTGGGGACACCGGCGAAGATGCCGCGGTCTTCCTGCAGGTCCGCGGCGTTGCAGACTCCGATCAAACGTCCATCGGCCGAAAACAGTCCACCACCACTGCGTCCCTCGACCGGATGGCCCAGGATCTCCAGGTTGGGCGGACCGACGTAGCGATCGATGGCCGAAATCTGGCTTTCCCGGATCGTGGGCGGGGCACCGTGGTCGCAACCGACACTGAATACCGGCTCGCCGCGCAGCGGCCGGTAGTCGGTCGAAGCGACCGGCATGGGGCGGACGGCGACGCCGGGTCGGAAGGCGACCAGCCCGACATCGCGATTGTCGGCTTCGTACGCCAACAAGCGTCCCGACACGGGTTGGGTGCCACCTGCCAGGAACATCTCCACCATGATGTTCCCTTTGCCTTGGGACGCGCGAAAGATGTGTCCGCACGTTACGACCAGAGCTTCCTCTCCGTGCGTGTCGATAATCGTCCCGGTTCCGCACGACTGCCCCGTCGCATCGCTGACCCGCAGATGGACGGTTGCTTCCAGAGCGCATTGTCGAATCGAGGCACCGACGGGCGCGGTCGTGGTGTGCGCGGCGAGTTCCGCAAGTCGAGGGTCGTTCACCGTGGCGGCCGCTGGCGGGAGGGTCGCCAACGCCGGCGGTGGCTGCGTCGCCGGCACGGACCCGTCATCGGGCGACTGGGCCCGTGTGCCGCTGCGGCCTGTCTGGGGTGCGGCGAGTTGCGGCGAGAGTGGCGCCGTGGCAGCCGGCGTCCACATCTGAGCGAGCCGATCGTAGCTGGCCGCCCCCACCACGCGGTCGACTTCGCGGCCGTTGCGAATCAGCACGAAACACGGGATCGGACGCACAGCAAACTGGCGGGCCAGTTCCGGTTCCCGGTCCACGTCCACCGGCCGAATGGAGTAACCTCCATCCTGGAGGCGCTGCAGAATCGGCTGCATCAGGCGGCAGGGCCCACACGATTCGGAGGTAAACGCCAGGAGCGTCGCATCGCCGCGGCCCGCCAGCGCGGCAGCGATCAAGCAGATCTGAAGAGACACCATCGTTTCCCTCCTTGGATGCGAGGTGTGACTATGTGCCTGCTCGCGGGTGTGGTGGCGGAATCCTTCCGCGCCGCGACGGGGGATGTCCGCAGTCCGCGCCGCATCCCCCGCACAGTCCACTCACCCTTGGGTCGCAGGGTGCCACACTCTGACGTGGAATCGAAAACGTGACAAGATCACTTGCCGCAGAAAAACACCCCCCTTGTGGCGATGCATCACCGACACCGGGAAGGGCAGCGCGGCTGCGGACGGCGGAACGCCTCGAACTGGCGTTCGAGCTCGCTCAATTGGACGTCGATCCAGCGGCGGAATTCCTCAGCGCGCGTCCCGTTGAGCAGCGCATGGCCGCTCATGAGTGTCAGGTCGTCCAGTTCGTCGACCAGCGCTGGGGTTGACCACGGACTGGCGAGTGATCGGGTGGTTTTCATCGATCGCGTACCTCCGCCACAGATGCAGCGCCGGTGACGGGGTGTGGTTGCCACCGGCGTCGGGAGGTCGCAGGAGCATTCCTTGTGCCAAAGCCACGAGGAAGACAGCAGGATGTGCTGCAAATGTTTTTCAGCAATCCATTTGCGATCAATCTGGAGTCCATTCCAGAGGCACGTGAGGAGATAGTGCAAGCTCGGGCGTAGCTTTAATACCTCGCGGACGTAGCCAAATTGCACAGCACTGTTGTCATTCCCTTCATCGGTTGAGGCCGGCCGTTCATTTCAGCCCGGCGCGAGCCATGTGGCAGACTTTGCGCCGTTTAAGGGTCTGGGCGGCGTTGGGGCGGTGCGAGGACGAAAAATCCCGCGGCATACAAATAATCCCGCTTACGCGGCGAATAGCTCGACGTGTTGGCGCCGACCAGACGACGGCGCGAGCCGGGACGGACATTCGGGACCGGGGAACTCCATTGCGGTAAGGCTGGGCACGATACGAGGAGGGTAACGAACATGGTACGAAAAGTGTTGTTGGTGGGGGTCGTAGCGCTGTTGGTGGCGGGACTCGTGTTGGGTCGGGGGATATCCAGTTACGTGACGACGGCCGTGGACCGGGTCCAGACCGAGGTCAAGAGCAATGTCCCGGTCAAGTTCGAGATTGAACGGGCGCGGCGCATGATCAAGGAGCTGGAGCCGGAAATCGAACGCAACATGCATCTGATTGCACGCGAGGAGGTTGAACTCGCGAAACTCGACCGCGAACTCCAGCAGAACGAGAAGCAGCTGGCCAAGTCGCGGGAGGAGATCTTGCGGCTCAAGGGCGATCTGGAGACGGGTCGCAGTCAGTTCGTGTATGCGGGCAGGAGCTATTCGTCGGTCGAAGTGAAGACGGACCTGGCCAATCGGTTCCAGCACCACAAGACGTCCGAAGCGACGGTCGACCAATTGCGCAAGATCATGCGGGCGCGTGAGAACGGACTGAAGGC
The DNA here is from genome assembly GCA_025459265.1 of Pirellulaceae bacterium. Lineage (GTDB taxonomy): Bacteria > Planctomycetota > Planctomycetia > Pirellulales > Pirellulaceae > JAAYDI01. Next base: position 37,076 of record JALOQX010000004.1, read on the forward strand.
AGCCCGCGAAAAGCTGGAAGCGATGCTGGCATCGCGGCGGCAGCTGGCCGTGGAGATCGAGAATCTGGAAGCGCGGCTGAAGATGGTGGAGGTGGCACAGACGACCAGCCAGTTCAATTTTGACGACAGTCAGTTGGCACGCACGCGAGACTTGATTCGCGACATCGGCACCCGCCTGGAGGTGACCGAGAAGATGATGAGCCAACAGGTGCAGCTCAGTGACCGCATCCCGCTGGAAGCGGAGGAGACGGACGTCGAGAATGTCCTGGACGCGGTCACGCGGCACTTCGACGGCCAGGGCGACGCGGGTCAGCTGGCCCATGCCGAGAGCCCGTGAGCGACGGAAATATGGCTCGGATCATGTGGGGGGCTCAGCCTGAGCCCCCTTCGGGTGCGCGGAACGGCGGATTCTCTCGAACCGGTTTGGGCCAGAACCATGTTCCAAGGTTGGCGACTGAAACTACGCGAGGTGCAGGAGGCGGCAGACCAAGGTCAACTGGACGAGGCTTGCCGGCTGCTCCTGCACAGCGACTTGCGCGAGTATCTGCCAGGTCGGCGGCTCGGCGCGCGCGTGGCCGCGGCAATGGCTGACCGCGGTCAGCGGCGCGCCGTCCAGGGTGACCTGGTCGCGGGGTGGCAGGATCTGCGTGCCGCGCGGTCGTTGGCGGGCGAGACGGGTGCCGTGCTGGACGCCGAGCAGGAAATCCTGGCGTTGGCGCTGGGCGAGGCCGAGAGCTGTCTCGAGCAAGGAGACGCGGCGCGGGCCATTTCCCTGCTGCAGACGCTCGAACAGCTGCAGGCCCCGACCGAATCGTTGCGATGGCTCAAGGAGGTCGCCCGGGGGCTGGAGGCAGCGCGGCACTTGGCACAGCGCGGCAAATTCGCCGAGGCGGTCTCGCAGGCGGAGGCGGCGGCGGCAGTCCGCCCGAAACTCGCCTACGTGCAGCACAAGGTCCAGGAGTACCGTGCGCGGATCGAGCCGTTTCGGCAGCTGGTCGAAGCCTTGCATCGCGCCGTGGCGGAACAGCAGTGGAGTGCAGCGGTGAAACTGGCCGATCAGGCGCTGGAGCTGGCGCCGGAAAACCGGTTGGCCGCAAGTGTCCGGCAGCAGGCCTGGGCCCAGGTCGGCACGAAGCTGGTCGAGTCGCGGGTCGGCGCGGGCGCCGCCCGCGCCGCCGCGCAAGCCGTCGCGGGACCGACCAGCCGGGAGAATGGTCGGCCGCCGGCCGGCGGCGTCAGTCTGGCCGACCCGCCGCGGGGCCGACGCCTGCTCTTGTGGGTCGACGGCGTGGGGGGATACCTGATGTGCCTGGGGGAGGACCTGGTCCTGGGCCAGGCGGCCCCCGACACAGCGGTCGACATCCCCATTCAGGCCGACATCTCGCGGCGACATGCTCGCATCTCCCGGCGCGGCGAAGGCTACGTGCTCGAGGCCTGGCACACGACACGCGTCAACGGGGTCACGGTGCGGCAGCCCACCCTGTTGAGTGACGGGGATGAAATCCACCTGTCCCACGCCGTGCACCTGCGGTTCCGGCAACCCCACGCGCTGAGCGCTTCCGCCCGACTGGATTTCCTGAGCCACCACCGCACGCAGCCCAAGGCGGACGCGATCGTGCTGATGGCCGAATGCTGTGTCCTGGGACCGAAGTGGAAGAATCACATTGTGTGTCGCGACTGGCAGAACGACGTCGTTGTGTACCGCCGCGGCGACGAGCTGATGTGCCGCGCCCTGGGTTCCATCGAAATCGACGGACGCGCCCACGAAGGGCACGGGCCGGTGGAGCCGAATGCGCACATTAGCGGCAGCGATTTCTCGTTGACGCTCGAGGAACTGGCGTGAGCCCGAACCTCGGGCAGGCGCAAGCCGGGAGAAACTAGACAAATGCAGGAACGTGCCGCTACCCTAGAACAGGGCGGCCAGCAGTTGCACCAAACGGCCGCCAAAGAGTCATCTCACACGATGGGGACGGGTCCCATGAAATTCATCTACGCCTCAGGTGCGCGCCCGCTGGAGGGATACACAATCAAGCGGGGCGTGGGGATCGGCGGGTTCGGCGAAGTCTACTTCGCCACCAGCGACGCCGGCAAGGAAGTCGCGATCAAACGGATTCAACGCAACCTGGACGTGGAAATCCGCGGCGTGACCCAGTGCCTCAACCTGAAGCACCCCAACCTGATCTCCATCTTCGACATCAAGTACGATGATCTGGGGGAAGCCTGGATCGTGATGGAGTACGTCGCGGGCGACAGCCTCAAGGAAGTGATTGACCGCAACCCGCACGGCATGCCGCTGGAGGAAGTCAAGTTCTGGTTCAGCGGGATCGCGGCGGGTGTCGCCTACCTCCACGATCACGGCATCGTCCACCGCGATCTCAAGCCGGGAAATATCTTCCGCGACGAAGGCCTGGTCAAGATCGGCGACTACGGGCTCTCGAAATTCATCTCCTGCAGTCGCCGCAGCGGGCAGACCGAAAGCGTCGGCACGTTCCACTACATGGCGCCGGAAATCGGCAAGGGCGTGTACGGCAAGGAGATCGACATCTACGCGCTGGGGATCATTCTGTGCGAGATGTTGACGGGCCGCGTGCCGTTTGAGGGGGAAAGCAGTCAGGAAATCATCATGAAGCATCTGACTGCCGATCCCGACCTCTCCCGGGTGCCGGCGCGGTTCCGCCGCGTCGTCGAACGCGCGTTGTTCAAAGACCCGGCCAAACGGTATCGCAGCGTGGCGGAACTCCTGCAGGCCATGCAGTTGGGTGAGCGCTGGGACAACGGCGGCAGCCCACCTCGCGAGACGGGACCGGTGATCCCGGCTGTCGCGCTCGGGCCGCCCCCGGTCGCGGCGTGGCCCGTTGTGGTCGCCGATTCGTGCGCACCAGCGGTCGCGGAAGTGTGCACGCCCCAAGGGGTGGTCCAGGCGGTGCAGCGGACCGTAGAAAAGCCGCCGGTGCTTGACAACCCGGTCGCCGATCGGGAGCCGATTGCCGCGGCCGTCAGCACCGCGTACCAGCGGTTCGTTCACTGGTGGACAACCGCCAACCTGGGAACTCCGATCAAGGTCGCCCTGGTGGTCGGCGCCGCGCTGTTCCTGATCTTCAATTCGCAGTGGCTCGTCCCCATGGCGATGTTTCTCGGCGCGGCGTACCTGGTCTATTTCGGGGTCCGAACGGTCGTGGCCAGCTCGCCGAGCACGCCTGCGCAGCCCGCCGTGGCGATGCCGCTTGCGGCCACGGCGGCACCGCCCGAGACGAAGCGGCGGCACGCACGGCGTGCTGCCCGGGTGCACTGGCGGGAACAGGCGCGCGTGGCGTTGCGACGCAAGCCAGTGGGCCAGCGGCTGGCCGAACTCACCGGGTCGTGGCTGATGGCCGCGATCGTCTCCGCGGTCCTTTGCCTGATCGTGCTCGTGGCCGGCGGCCGCAACCTGGACGCGTCGGTCGACACCTGGACGTTCTACACCTGGCTGACCGTGACCAGCGTCCTCGGGTCCTGGGTGGTCCTCGGTCTGGCGAAAATCTGGGAAGGCGAAGACGGCGACGACATGCTCCGCCGCTTCGTGTTGATGGTGGCGGGGCTGGGAATGGGCGTCACCGCGTTCGTCCTCGCGAACTTCCTGACGATCCGATTGTCCACCGCGGAGATGTTCAACGTGCTGGAGCTGCCCAAGGAACTCATTCCCCGGGGGATGTATGCCAGCGACGGTGCGCCGGGACTGACCGCGTTCCTGACCTACTTCGCCACCTTGTTCGTGTTGCTCCGCTGGTGGCGGCAGGTGGATCCGCTGCGCAAGACGCGGTTCAGCCTCGGCGCCACGGTGGTCTGCGTCTTTGTGGCCATGCTGATTCCGTGGCAGATCCCGTGGGGGTTCCTGCTGGCGCTAACCATGTCGGTGGCCGTGCAGTTGTCGTCGCCTTGGACATCGATCAACGAGCGCTCGCACGCTCATTACGACGCGTTGGAAGCATAGGATGATTCGCAGCGTGGGGAGGGGAGGATCATGTCGGTGACCATCCTGGCAACGTTGTTGTGTCTGGCGATTCTCGTCAGCGCCGTGGTGGCCGGGCGCTCGTCGCATCGCGCGCACCGCGGCCGGGCCGCGTGCTGGAACGTGCTGGGCATTGCCTGCCTGGTGGCGGGCTTGTTCGCACTGGGAAGCTGGACGCGAACCCACGTCGGGCCGTCCCACCACGCGAGATCGGTCACGCGGTTCACCTGGCCCGAGGCCCGGCTGCGCGTCGATGTCAGCGACGACGTGCACCTGCCCAGACTGCGTGTGTTCACCACCGCCGTTGCGCGGGCAAGCGATGACGAAGGCGGCGCCGCGGAGCCCGCCGTGCCTCGTCCCGCAGCGGAGCAGAACGCGACGCCCGCCAACCACGTCGAGACGCCGGAGGCAGCCCCAGCGACGGAGGAGCCGGCCGAGGAAGAGATATCGGCCAGCCATCTGGACGCGGCTCCCGGGGTGGAATTGCCGGCCGACGTTGAGACGTCGGCCAGCGAACCGGAAGCGGCTCCCGACCAGGAACTCCTGGATGGAGCGCTGCCGCTGGAGCTGCGGGCCCAGGTGCAGATCGATTACGCGGCCCGGCCCGAGTGGGTCGAGCAGGCTGATCGCGACGTCGGTCCGGTCCATCAGATCGCGGTATCATCCGGGCCCTACGTGCGGCAGCGACTGGCGCGGCGGGAGCTGGACGTGCAACTGAAGCGCATGGCGGACGAGTACATCAATGAGCTGGTGGGCAACCCCCGCGCCGCCGACTGGCTGGGTTACGACGCCGCGAGCCTGCGCGAGCGGTTCATCGCCCCAGACAAGATCTTCGACGAGCAGGTCATTTCGCCGTCGTTCGGGCGGATGTACCAGTCGCATGCGCTGCTCGAACTGGGTGCGGAGTTTCACGAGGAAGTCGAGCACGCGTGGCATGCGATTGTCGCCCGCGCGCAGCTGGTCAAGGTGGCCTTGGCCGCCGTGGCCGTCCTGGGCACCTTGGTGCTGGTGTGCGGTTACTTCCACGCCGATACCGCGACCAAGGGCTTCTACACCCGCCGCTTGAAGTTTGTCACGCTGGTGGCGATACTGGGACTGGTCGCATCGGGTATCCTCGCCGCGCGGTCGATCCCGTGGTTGTGGCCCTAGCCGGCGGACGGCCGGCCGGGCCGGTCTGGTCCTGCCGTGCGGGTGAGGGCTCGTGCGGAGGTGGCCGATGAGCGTCGAGGACGCCGCGGTGCGACCGTGCCGAGCCCAGATGGCCCCCGTGCGAGGACGCGGCCGTCGCCACGGTGTCTGGCCGCGATCGCGCAGCCTGATCCGGCGGTGCACGCCCGCGGAGTGTATGTCCGGCGCATCCGACACTGACACGCTGTTGATCGATCGCATTCGCGCCGGGGATTCTGATGCGTGGTCCGATTTGATCGCGCGCTATGAAGGACGGTTGCTGGCGTTTGTCGAGAGCCGTATTGGCCATCGGGGTGCCGCCGAGGACATCGTACAGGAGTCGTTTGTGGGCTTCCTGAACAGCCTGCCCAACTACGACGGTCGGCGGCCGCTGGAGAGCTATCTGTTTTCGATCTGCGCCTACAAGCTGACCGATCATCTGCGGCGCGAGGGACGGCGTCCGAGCGTTCCCCTGTCGGCCGGCACGGATTCCGGCGGGACCTGGCAGCTCCCGGGGAGCGACCGGGCGGCCAGCAGCATTGCCCGCAGCGGCGAGCGGCACGGGCTGGAAGAGAAGGCCATCGTGGCCGCCCTGCGCGAGCAGGTGGCGCGCTGGCGGGAACGCGGCGAATGGACCAAGCTCGAGTGCCTCGAGCTGCTCTTCGTGCGCGGCTGGGCCAACAAGGTCGTCTCGGCCCGACTGGACATTACCGAACAGCAGGTGGCGAATTTCAAATTTGATTTCATCGCCCGGCTGCGCTCCGTCATCCGGCGGCAGGGCGTCTCGCAGGACGTGTTTCCCGAACTGTACCGGGAGGAATAGCCGGGTGACGGGGGGGCGTTTCCCTCCCGCCACGACGTTGCCCGACACCAACGACCATGACGCGTCAACTCACAGAATCCGACCTGGAGGCCTATCTCGATGAGGCCTTGACGCCCGCGGAGATGGCCGCCATCGAGGCGGAACTCCGCCGCTCCCCACAGCTGCTCAAGCGGTTGGCGCTCATCCACAGCCGACGCGATGCCGGCGTCCATTCGCTCGGCGACATCTGGCGGCGGCACCGCATCAGCTGCCCCACCCGCGAAGAGCTCGGCAGCTTCCTGCTGGGCGTGCTTGACGACGCCCACGCGAACTACATCCGGTTCCACCTGGACGAGGTGGCCTGCCGTCTGTGCCATGCCAATCTGGACGATCTGCGGCGGCGTCAGGCGGAGTCCGACGAGACGACTACCGTGCGGCGCAAGAAGTACTTCGACTCCAGCGCGGGTTATCTGCGGCGGCGTTGAGGCGCGTCACAGCAGGTGCCGCGCCTTGATCGCCAGGTACCGGTTCACCAGCGGCGCCGTGAGCTCGTCGGGGAACACGTCGAGCACCAGGACGCCGCGATGCACCAGCGCCGAAAGCACTTCGCGGCGCCAGTTCAGGATGTGCGCCGCCGCGGCCGCCCGATACAGGCCGCGCACCCCTCCTCCCTCGCCGGCGCCAGCCGCCTCAAACAACGCACGATCCCGCAACAACACGCACAGGGGCAGATGCCGACCCAGCTGCGCCCGCAGGTACTGCTCGACCTGCAGGCCATTGACATCGTCAATCAGGTTCGTCAGGAGCACCACCAGCGCGCGCTTGCGAAAGCGTGTCGCCAGCTGCAGGAACGCCAGATCATAGCGCGATTCGACCAACGTCGGAAACCGCTCGAACGTGGCGTGCAGCAGATGGTTCATCTGGCGCAAGCCGGCACGGACCGGGACGGCCCCGTGCACGCGGTCGGAAAAACAGATCAACCCCACCCCATCCCCCTGCCGCAGCGCCACGTAGCTGAGCATCAGCAGCGCGTTGAGCGCGTGGTCCAGCAGGGTCAACTCCCCCACCGCCGTCCGCATCATCCGCCCGCAGTCCAGGAGAAACACCAGCCGCTGGCTCTGGCTGCTCTGGTATTCCTTGACCGTGAGCCGGCGGCGGCGCGCGGTGGCGCGCCAGTCGATGTGCTTGTAGTTGTCGTCCAGGCTGTAATCCCGCAACCGCTCAAAGTCGTGGTCCTGTCCAATCCGCCGGCTGCGCCGGACCCCCATCAGGCTCAGCCGGTTCGTACGCGCCAACAGGGCGTATTCCGACAACTGCACCAGGTTCGGATACACCTGCACGACGGACGGCGCCGGGCAGGACACGAACCGCTTCCAGCAACCCCACCGGCTGCGCACCTGCACATGCACGCAGTCCAGCCGGATCGTCCCGCGGCAGGCAGGCGTGCCACGGTAATGCAGCTCAGCACGACTCAGCGCCGTCATGGCCACGGCAAACGACTCCGGCACCGCCGACAGCGCCGCCGGCACATCGTCGCGCACATGCACCACCACCGACTGCCGACCGTGATGGGCCAGTGTGAGCACGACGTCGTGCGGCCTGCCCAGCGACGCCACGCGCGCGATCGTGCGCTGGGCCGAAAAATCGGCCGCCCGCGGCAGCGTCAGCCAGTCGATCGTGGCCACGACCAGCACCAGGAAGTCCCACGCCAAGACAACGGCCATCGCCGCGGGGAGCACCACCGCAAGCAGTGATAGCGCACCGGCCACCCCCAGCAACGCGACCAGACTGCCGTGCGGGTAGACGCGGCGGCGCGCCAGCAGCCCCAGCGGTACGGCCGCCAGCACTGTCCAGAGCGGCGCCGAGATCGTCCACGATTCCAGCAGGGTACGCATCAGGTCCGCGGCACCTCCACCGAACGCAGCAACTCCCGCAACAGGTCGTCCACACGCTGTCCCTCTACCTCGGCTTCCGCCGTCAGCATCACCCGGTGGCGCAGCGCCGGCAGCGCCAGACGCACAACATCGTCCGGTATCGCATAGTCGCGCCCCTCGAAAGCCGCCAGTGTCCGGACCGCCTTCACCAACGCGAGCCCCGCGCGGGGCGAGGCGCCCAGATAAAACGCCGGCCATTGGCGCGTCCGCCGCACCAGCCGATTGATGTAGTCCAGCAGCCGGTCATCGACGCGCACCAGACTGTTCGCCCGCGTGATGGCCACGATCTGCTGCGGCGACGTGACTTGCGCCACGTCCTGCTCCAGACGCTCGTTGATGTCGTCCGGCAGGCTGTGCAGCTTGAGGATCCGCGCCTCCTCCTCCGCCGCCGGGTAGTCCGCCACCAGCTTGAACATGAACCGGTCCAACTGCGCCTCAGGCAGGTTGTACGTCCCCTCCGATTCGATCGGGTTCTGCGTGGCCATGACCAGGAACGGGCGTTCCAGCGCATGGCTCCGGCCATCCACCGTGACACGATATTCCTGCATGATCTCCAGCAGCGCGGCGTGCGTCTTGGCGGGCGACCGATTGATCTCGTCCGCTAACAGGATCTGCGTGAAGACGGGGCCGGGGCGGAAGCGAAACTCCTGGGTTTTCAGATCGAAGATCGGTGCCCCCGTGATGTCGGACGGCATCAGGTCCGCCGTGAACTGGATGCGGCTGAACGCACACCCCAGCACGCGGCCCAGTGTCCGCACGAACAGCGTCTTCCCCAGGCCGGGAACACTCTCGACCAGCACGTGTCCACTCGAAAAGAGTGCCACCAGCGATCCCAGCACCAGCTCGTCCTGTCCCACGAAGATCTTGCCGATCTCCTGGATCATCTGGTCAAAGACGGCGCGGGTGGCGGCGACCGGTGTCGGCTCCGATGCGGGGGCAGGCGTCATGGCGTTTCCTCGGGGTGAAGCGAAGATTGCTCAGGGGCCGCGGGGTGCGCGCGCGACGCCGCTGCGGTCGGTCCCGTGCCCGCGGGAGTCGCCTCGCGGCGTGCGGCGGACTCGTACTGCTGGATCTGACGCTGGGCGAAGGCGAGATCGTGTGACTTCTCCAGCAGCTCCGCCAGGGCATCCACGTGCTGGACGAACTGCGCCGGATGCTCCTCCGGCAACGGCCGCGCGCGCCCGAAAATCGGAAAGATGCTCAGGCAGTAGACGACGCCGAGCACCAGCCACTGCACGGCCACGAGCACGCGCTCAGGACGCGACGCCGGTGGATCCGTGGCCGTCGCCAGCTCGAACGTGCGTGGTCCCCCGCGGCCGCTTTCCAGAAACGCGACGCGTCCCGGCGGGCCGCAGGTCTGCACGAGCCGACTCGCCAGCACGCGGTGCGCGGGATTGACCAGCGGCAGGTTCAACAGAAACGATCCGTTCGTCACGATGATCAGCTGGCTGGTCCCCCAGCCCGGCGCAGTCACACGCGTCACCAAGGGCTGCTCGCCGTCGCTCAAGAGCACCTCGTGGTTCAAGCCCGGCGAGCCAGCGCCCGGACGGTCCCCGCCCGGGGGCAGATCTGCCGCACGGGTCGGGATCACCAGGCACCCACGCAGACGAATATCGGCCTCCGCCGCGCTGAGGCCTGCGCTCCAGGGCCCGGCAAGCCGTGTCACGCGGCGTGGCGGCCGGTCCCGCTGCATGTCGAACCACGGGCCGCTGTGCTGCGCGGGCATGGCGAGTCGATCGCAGTCGTACTGCGCCGCCGCGCGTGCCGCTCGCCGCTGCAGTTCCAGACGCTCCGCGTCGGGCGCAGCGACCGCAACCTGCTGCCAGTAATGCACGGCCGCATCGTAATCGCGCCCGATGTACACGAAGGTCTTGCCGCTCCCGGCGGAGCACCACCCGTCGACGAAATCCCGCACCTGCTCGGGCGGCGGTCCGAATTCATCCGGCGCCCAGAGGATCGCATCATACCGGGCTAACTGCGGACTCAAGGTGCGCCAGGTGAGCACGCGAGCCCCCGCTCGGACGAAGATGTCCGCCAGGACGCTCGTGCCATTGACGCTGCGTGCGCCCAGCCCCTGCCGCTGTCCATACGCCACGTCCAACTCGACCGACCGTCGGCACCCGGCCAGCAACAGCAGGGCGCCCAGGATCCAACCCTTGGTTCCGCGGAAGCCTGCCTTCATCGTGCCGACTCCAACTCGCGGTGAAACGCGTCGACATGCGCCCAGCACGCTTCGAATTGTGCGCGCGACAGCACGTGGCCTCCGAAATACGACCCTTCAAAGGCCCGCACGGTGTCCCCCAGCATAGTGTGCAAGTGTGTCCGTCCACGCAACTCATTCAAGTATTGACGATTCGTCTTGCCTTTGGCCAGCCGGATGAGGTGGTGTCGGTCCAGTTGCTGGAGCTGATGTCCGTACAGCAGCACGATCGCCCGGCCAAAATCTCCGGCCGCGTGGCAACGACGCGCCGCCGCCAGCAAGTCCTGGGCATCCGGCGCCGCGACCGGCGGCAAATCCTCCAGCCGCGCTGCCGCCGCCGGCGCCGCGTCGCCGCCACCCTGTGGGGCCGAGCCAGCGCCCCGTCGCCATCCGGCGCGGCCGAGCGCCCAGACTAACCCGGCCAGCAGTCCCCCGAGCACGACCCACGCGGCAATCTGCAGCACCCGAGCGATCCACGCACGTGATCCCTCCCATCGCGCATCGTCCGGCGCAGACCGCTCGCTGGCCCAACTCGACCTGCGTCGCGCATCATCGCCACTGGGCCGCACGTCGAGCCGGCGCAGCACGTTGCGGTCGGGGTCGTACCATGGCAGGTCCCTCCGCGCGCGAAGTGCGTCGTGCGCGGCACCTACCAGTGTCGAGTCGGGCAGCGCCCGCTCATCCGGCAGCGTCAGGATGCCGCCAGCCAGTGCGCACCACGCCGCTACCCCCCACACGCTCATGGCCCTTCCTCCGCCAATCGCATGCCTTCCGCGCGCATGCGCAGCTCGACCTCCCAACCCTCATGACGAATCCGCAGATCCAGATACGCCAGGAAGCGCGCCACACTCAGGAACAGGACCGTGAGCCACAGCGACAACGGGACCCCGACCCGAAACAGGGGGACATCCCACGACCAGTTCTCCAGCAGCATGCCGCGCAGACACAGAGACGCGCCGAAGGCCGAGAGCGTCAACAGCGCGGCCACGACCGCGGCGACCAGCCCGAGATTCATGATGCTCCCGGCACCGGCCCCGTGCAGCAGCCGGCTCCGCTGCCCGGCCGTGACCGTCAGCGTCCGCCCTGCGCGAAGCGGTGCTTTCTCGAGCACGAGAATCTCGTTGAGAAACGGCGCCGTCAGGCGGCGCACCAGCGCGGCCAGGCACAGCAAGGCCAGGAACACCTCCTGGCCGGAATAGAGGCTGTCGCGCGGGATGAGCACCGCCAGCAGGAGCCCCAGGAACACGCCGCGCCCCACGAGCTGGCACCAGAACACCTGGGGCAGGCAGCGACCCAGGTCACCCACGACCTCGCGCAGCCGCGGCGCCTCCAGAAACATGGCTTGGCCCAGATACGCCGTGACGCAGACCGCGGCCAGGGGCGCTTCGAGCGTCACCAGCAGCAACATGGTCCAGGCGAAGCGCAGCACCACGGCGGACACCTCCTCGGCCGCGGCCAGGTCCAGGTCCCCCGGCAGGATCCAGTCGGTCAGCAGGTAGTTGAGCAGCGCAAACGGCACGGCGCCCAGCGCCAAGGCGCCGAGCAGTGGCCAGGCGTGCAGGCGACAGACCTGCAGGCTCAGATCGAGCGTGTCAAACAAGCCGCGCTCGCGAATCGCTATGAACGTCCGATCCAGGTGCACGGCTCACGCTCGCCGCGGCGAGCCCAGGATAAGAATGTAGAACAACAACATCGCGGTCGACAGAATGGCCACGCCAGCCTTGAGTGCATACGGGAGCGCGGTGGGTGACAGGAACCCTTCGATCAGCGCGGCCAGCAGAAACATCAGCATCGCGGCACCCATCATCGGCATGGTGTCCGCCGCCGTGCGCTGCAGGGAGGCCGCCCGCGTCAACCCCCCGGTGCGGACCCACCCCATCCCCAGCCGTAACCCGGCGCCGGCCGCCAGCACGATCGCGGTCAACTCGAACGGCCCGTGGGCCGTCACAAAGTTGAAGAAGTTGGCGCTCTCCGGCACGTCCGGACGCGCCATGTACCCGAACGCCGCCCCCAGCACCAGCGCGTTGAACACGACTTCACGCACACCCGGGATGATCAACAACCCCCACGCGAAACAGCGCAGGCCGATCCCCGTGTTGTGACGGATGTAGAAGGCCGCCATCGCGTAGTTCACCGCGGGATCGCGATCCCGCAGCGGTTCCTTGAAGTTCTCTTCCAGCGACTGCAACATGGCGGGAGGCAGGATCTCCTCGGCCCACCCCGCCCGCCGGTGCGCCAGCGCCGCCGCGCCCAGAAACGTCGTCCAGAACAGAACGAACACCACCTGGATGCAGCGGTCGTGTCGGATCCGGGCCGGCACGTCGTGCAGCAGCGTCCGGCCCCACGCCGCGACGTCAAATCGCCGGCTGCGATAGAGCTGGTTGTGCGCACGCCCGACCAACTGGTGCAGGTACTGCACCGTACCGGGCGGAAGTTGATACGCGTCAGCCAACGCCAGATCGGCGCAGGCCGACCGGTACAATTCCGCCAGGCGCGCCGCCTGCGGCGCGTCCATCCGCCGGACAGCCTGGCTCGACAGCCGATCCAGTTCGAGCCAGCTCGCCTGCCTCCGTTCGAGTAAGGTGGCGACTTTCACGGCGCGACGTCCCCGTGATCGGCGATGAACAGGCGATGATACATCGCGCAGAGCAACAGATCGTAGCTCGTATTGTCGGGCAAGTCGAACCGGGTCAACAACGGCTGCGCCAGGTGCCGCGCAATCTCGCGGCGACGGGCCGGCGACAGGAACCGCCGCCGCTCCGCATAGTGCGATAGCGCCCGCGCCATGCTGCGACTCACCCGCAGGTCCGGCGGCAAATACTCCGCCAACTCGACCGCACGCGGATCCTCGATCGGCGCCATGCCCGGCAGCCAGGGACGGTCTTCCACCACCACGATCGTGTGCGTCACGAGATCCCCCAGCCGCTGGAAGCGTCGATTGCAGGCCATCGCCACCAGCCCGATCGCGAACGTCGGTATCAGCGGCACCGGCGGACCCCCCAGAACCTCCGCCGAAATCAGCGGCCCCGTATCCACCACGCGCAGGATGTTCCGCAGAACCGCCTGGTAGGCGTTCACCGGACGGCCATTGGCCGCCAACACGCGAATCCCCATCAGCCGTTTGCCGGGCGTCTGCCCGTTCCAGTACGCCTCGCACAGCCCGCCGTAAAACCAGCTCAAGAGGAACTGCGCCAAGAGCCAGATCGCCCACGACGCCGCACCGATCCCGATCGCCAGCGCGGCCGCCAGCAGCGCGACTCCGACGAGCAACAAGGCCTGCAAGCAGACGTCGATCACGTAGGCCGGCAGGCGCCGAAACGGTCCCGCCAGCTGATAGTGGAACGTAATGTTCTCGGGTGTCACAATCTCGATAGTCGTGTCGATCGGGAGACCCGCAGCAGGCATCGGGACCAGTCCCCAGGAACTCGCGCGACGAACAGGACATACCTTCACCGCGCCGCTGCCGGCCCTCGGCAACGGCACGACGCCGTATTATCGGGCGTCCCCGGCCACGCGGCAACACGTAGGGTGAAGGTGAACCTCCCCCGCGTGAACGCGGGGGCTTCGGCGCGGCGTGATGCAACGTTGGCCGCCGGTCGCGCGCAGTGGCACGTTCACCGGCTGCTGCGCTCGGTGTATACTCGTCGCGAGGTAGCCAGGGCGTGTACGGGAGGACCAACACATCATGAAACTGCAGGGGAAGACGGCCCTGGTGACGGGCGGGGCCACGGGGATCGGCTGGGGGATCGCCCAGGCGCTGGCCGGGGCCGGGTGCCGCGTCGGCATCGCCGGACGTCGCGCGGACAAACTCCAGGCCGCCGCAGAGAGCTGGACGCAGTCGCCGGCCATCGTGTGGCATCCGGTCGATGTGGCGGACCGTGCGAGCGTCGCCGAGCTGTTTGAGTGGGCTGCCGCAGCGCTAGGCCCCATCGCGATCCTGGTCAACTCCGCCGGCATCAATATCGCCAGCCGCACAATGGCCGCCATGCAGCCGGCTCAGTGGGATGAAGTGCTCGCCATCAACGCAACGGGCGCCTACAACTGCATGTACCAGGTGCTGCCTCAGATGCGCGCCCGCCACGACGGGCTGATCATCAACATCTCGTCGATTGCCGGCAAGCGCGCGATCGCGCTGGGCGGCATTGCCTATTGCGCATCGAAGTTCGCCATGACCGCCCTGGGTACCGCCGTGGGGAACGAAGTGGCGGCGGACGGAGTGCGGGTGACGAATATCTACCCGGGCGAGGTCAACACGCCGATCCTGGAAAACCGGCCCGTCAAGGTCTCGGAGGAACGGAAGGCGGCGATGGTCCAGCCGGAAGATTTCGGTGACCTGGTCGTGGCCCTTGCCAGCCTGCATCCCCGGGCACATGTCTCCGAGTTGGTCCTCAAACCGCTGGTCCAGGAATTCTGCTGAAGCGGCTGCTTCGCGGTTTCACCCGTTCGCCCAACTTGCCCGATTTCGCCTTGCCGTGAAGCCGTGCGCGCCGGTACACTCCGCCGCCCTGTCAGCGAGGTGTCCGCGCTGCGCCAGCCGACCGCCGGCTCGCAACCTCCTCAGCGAAATCAGGAACTCCCGCGTCCATGCATCTTTCGGCTCTGGTGATCGCGATAAGCACGTTGCTCTCCGACGGTGCGGACACGGTGCTGGTCTGCCCGCCGGCGTATCTGCAGGTAATGCGGCCATGGCTGGATTACCGGACCGCTCAGGGACACCGCATCGCCATCCTTCCGAACCAACCTTCGGCTCAGCAGATTCGGGTGGAGATTCGCCGCTGTGCTCAGGCGGGCACGTTGCGGCACATCGTATTGGTGGGCGATCACGAGCCGTTGGCGACGATTGATCCCCAGATTCAGGCGCGGTGTGTCCCCACTCACCTGGCACCGGCTCGCGTGAACGTGCGTTGGCGTTCCACGCCGGAACTGGCCACCGACAACTGGTACGCCGACCTGGACGACGACGGCGTTCCCGACGTCACGATTGGACGCTTCCCGGCCGACAGCCCGCAGGACCTGAGCATCATGCTGGGCAAGACGCTCGCGTATGAGCTGATGCCGACACCCGGCCGCTGGTGTCAGCGCATCAATTGCATCGCCGGGGTGGGCGGGCTGGGGCCTCTGATCGATCCCCTGGTGGAACTCGCCACGAAGAAGTATCTGACCAGCGGCATCCCGCCGGAATACGACCTGTCGATGACGTACGCCAATTGGCGCAGCCCATTCTGTCCCAGCCCAGCCCAATTCCATGCGGCCACCGTGCGCCGGTTCAACGAAGGTTGTCTGTTCTGGGTCTATATCGGCCACGGGTACCCCTACCAACTCGACCGCGTCCGTGTCCCGGGCAGCACGCACCACATTCTGAGCACAGCCGACATGGGCCAGCTGGATAACCGGCAGGGGATACCCATCGCGATTTTCCTGGCGTGTTATACCGGTGCTTTCGACTTGCCGTACGACTGCCTGGCGGAACAGATGTTGCGTGCACCCGGCGGTCCCGTGGCGGTACTGGCCGGTTCCCGCGTCACCATGCCGTATGCGATGGCCGTGTTCGGCAACGGACTGATGACCGAGTATTTCCAGCAGCGGCGTGCGACGCTCGGCGAGGTCATCCTGCACGCCAAACGGCAGACGATGGACGAGGACCCCCATCCTGCGGACCGGAGACTGCTCGATCTGTTTGCCCGTACGATGAACCCCAACCCGCAGTCGCTGCGCGCGGAGCGTCTTGAGCATCTGCAGCTGTTCAACCTGCTCGGCGATCCGCTGCTGCGTCTGAAACATCCGCAGGACATCGAGCTGGATGTGACGACTCGCGCCGTGGCCGGCACCCAGCTGGAAATTCGCGGCCGCAGTCCGCTCGCCGGTCGCTGCCGCGTGGAACTCGTTGCGCGGCGCGACCAGCTGCGTGGCGAGCCACCCGTGCGGCAGCGCTTCGACAACTCGGCCACCGGGCAGTCGGCGTTCAATGCCACGTATGCCCAGGCCAATGACCGGTGCTGGTCGCAGCGGGACGTGACGGTGTCGGGCGGCGAGTTCCTCACGGCCCTGCAGATCCCCCCCGAGGCCCGCGGGGATTGTCATGTCTGCGTGTTTCTGGAGGACGGCACCGGGCAGTCGTTCGCGCTGGCCGCTCGCGACATCTACATCGCGCCCGCGAAACTGGCGACACTGCCGGCCACTGCTAGCTTGCAGGACGGTGATCCGGCTGCCGACGGGCCGGCCCACGCTGCGGAGCGACTTCGCTGACCGCATCCCACGCCGCCAAGAACCGCGCCGATTTCTCTTGGAACAACCGCGGGCAATCGATATCATTCCGACCTGGTATCGGTCGAGGATCAGGTTCTCCGGTTCGTTTCGCTCAATGGTGGAACATGGAATTCAGACTGTCGCGCCGAAGCCGGACGACTGCGGGCGTCCTGGTCTGGGTCACGATCGCAGCTCTTAGCGGTCCACTCACCGCTCAGGTCGGGCAGGACGCGCAGTCGCTGAGCCGCGCGCTGTACGACCGGGCGACCGCGGCTGAGTCGCTGGAGGAACTCGAGCAGGTGCTTCATGACGTTGACGATCTCCGCCAGCGGAGCGGCGATGCGGCGCTGGCCGACTATCTCACCAAGCTGCAGGCCTGGGTGCTGCACCGGCGCGGGGAAGCGTACGTCAAGCGGGCGGCGGAGGCGAGCGCCGCAGGAAAGGTCGACGAAAGCCGCCGGCTCGACGGCAAGGCCATGCAGGACTTTCACGAGGCGGTGCGGCTCGACCCCCAGCGTTGGAAATCGTATCACCATCGCGGCGTGTGCTATGCGCTGGCCGGCAAATTCGAACAGGCGTTGAGCGATTTCACGAAGACGGTTGAGTTGCGGCCCGCCTTTGCCAGCGCCTGGTTCAATCGTGGTGAGATCCGCTATGAATTGGGCCAGTTCACCGAGGCGTTGGCCGATTACGACGAGGCGATTCGTCTGCAGCCCGACGATGCCGGCTATTACACCAGCCGCGGCCACGCGCAGTTTCAGCTCCGGCATTTTGACGCGGCCCTGGCGGATTACAACCGCGCAGTGCTGCTCGATCCGCACAACCCCGAGCGTTTGGTCTATCGAGGCGAGGCATATCGCAGCCTGGGGCGGTGGGCCGAAGCAGCCACCGACTTCCGCCAGGCGGTGAACCGGAACGCCCGGTTCGGGCGCGCGCTGCAGAGCGCCGCCTGGCTGATGGCCACCTGTCCCGACGACAAGTACCGGCACACGGAACTGGCCGTGCGCGCCGCGCGGAAGGCGATCGAGATCGATGGCGAGGACGACTACATCTACTTGGACACGCTGGCCGCCGCGCTGGCCAACCAGGGCCAGTACGAGGACGCTCAGCGCACCGTGCGGCGGGCCATCCGGCTGGCTCCGCCCGAAAACACCGCGCCGCTGCAACAGCGCTACGCGCTCTATCGCGGCGGCAAGCCGTTCCGGCAGACAGTTGACTCCGGCGCGCCCCGCGTGGCCCGCCAGGAACAGCCCTGAACGGCCGCCGCCCGCCTGCTCACCACAACCGCCAATCCTGCCAGATCAGCACGTACGCGCCGAGGACTGCGTTGGTCACCGCGTGGGCGACCACGCAGTCGGCTGGCTGCCGCGTGCGCACGTAGAGCGCGGTGATGAGCGAGAACCAGAGGGCCGCCGCAATCGGCTCGGCCGGATGAGCCAGCACTCCATAGGCGGTCGCCACCGCCGCGGCACCCCACGTCACACGCCCCCAGGGAATGCTCCACCACTGGGCGTGCTGTACGAACCGCATCAGAAACCCCCGCAGGAAAAACTCCTCAATCAGCGGCACCACCAGCACCAGACCGGCGAACCGCAGCACGAGAAACAACCCCAGGAGCAGTGGGGTGTCCCCCAAAGCGGCCCAGGGATTGAACGCCGGACGCGCCGTGGAAGCGGCCCAGTCCGTCAGCCCGGCTGCAGCCCAGACGCGTTCCTCCCAGCCCGCCCGACAGACCAGGATCCAGAGCACGCCACCGGCCACGCCGACCGCCAGCGCTGGAGCTCCCACACGCCACGACACGCTTCGGTAAACAGGCCATACCAGTACGACGGCCGCCAGCGTGGCGAAAAACTGCAGGGCGTAAGCCAACGGGTAGCGCGGTCGCCGAATGCCGTCCTCACCCGCCATCTCTTTCGGGGGGGGAGCGTCCGCCGCGGCAGCGTCCGGGGCTGCCCGGTTTGCGGGTCGGTCGCCCGGCGGGCGGTCCGCGCCAAGAGAGCCCACCAGCAGGTAGACGACCAGCGGCAAGACGTAGGGGAACCACGTATCGCGTGCCAGCCACCGCT
>JALOQX010000314.1 GCA_025459265.1 Pirellulaceae bacterium
TGGGGAGCGCAGATCATTGGCTACGCAGCAGCAAACGCCTGCGCACCCTCCGCTCCCCCATCGGCTCGCCCGATGGGGAGCGCAGATCATTGGCTACGCGGATACTCATTCACCGAACATCCTGTGAATCGTGTAAATCCTGTCTTACAATGCGTCGCGCAGGGTGGCTGGGGACGAGCGCAGCGAGCGCCCAGTTCGCTACGGTGGATTGTCCGTCTCCGACCCGCGCGTGCTGGCCACGGCCACCGGCGCGGTGGTCGCGGGTCATCAGTCCTGGACTGTCGCGCGCCCCGGTTCATGCGTCCCGTCTGCTCGCAAGTGCCGCATGAGTCCGCGACCGCGACGCCCGGGCATTTACGCGGGGGCTTCCAGGAGTGCGCTCGGCGGCGGGGCGACGTAGGGTGAAGGTGAGGCTCCCCCGCGTGAACGCGGGGGCTTCCAGCAGTGTGTGCGCGGCGCGGCGGCATAGGGTGAAGGTGAGGCTCCCCCGCGTGAACGCGGGGGCTTCCAGCAGTGTGTGCGCGGCGGGGCGGCGTAGGGTGAACGTGAGGCTCCCCCGCGTGAACGCGGGGGCTTCCAGCAGTGTGTGCGCGGCGCGGGGAACGTGCAGACACTCTGGTTAAGCCGCACGTAGCCGATGGTCTTCTTCCCCCCGGTGGCGAGCACCAGGGGGCCGCCGGCGCGCACGTTCCGCTCCCCCATCGGCTCGCCCGATGGAGAGCGCAGATCATCGGCTACGCTTCACGGATCAGGCTTGGCCTGCTCTCGGATCAGATCGCCGTAGCTGATCAGCTCCATGCCTCGGCGCTGGATCACCTCCTTGACGCGTCGGGAGGTGAACGCGGCGGTCACCCCCGCGCGGTCTTCGGCGACGTTTTCGTAGCCGTGGTGGCCGATCGCCCGCATCTCGGGCGTATCCAAACCGGGATGTTCGATGATCAGCCACGTCCCGGGCTCGAGCTTTTCGAGCAGTTGCACAAGATTCTCGAGTTTCTGGTCGGCGGAAAGGTCACTGCCACTGAACTCGCCGGCCATCCGCACCTCGGGCAAGCGCAGCGGCAGTTGATATTCGTCGGCCAACCGCGCGACAAGCTGACGCAGAGCCGGCGTGCTGGTGGCGGTCCCCATGTGGCACGAGAGGTGTGTGACGTTGGGCAGCTCACGGCGTGCCGTTTCGATCTGAGCGCGCAGCTCGCGTTCCACCTCGGCCAGATCCGGATTGGCCTCCAGGAAACCGGTGTGCGGCGGAAAGTCCGCCCGCTGGCTGGTCATCGGAAAGAAGTGGCCTTGCGCGTCGACCAGCGTCGGTGCCTCGGTCAACGGGCCCCACTTCAGGTTCTCCCACTCGCTGGTCAACGTCAGGTGTACGCCGACATCCAACTGGGGATTCTCGCGGAGCAGTTTCGCCGCTCCGTGAAACCAGGGGGCCGGCACCATGACCTCAACGGAGCGCACGATACCTTCGCGATAGCAGCGAATGCAGGCCTCGTTCGCCGCCTGGGAAGAACCGATGTCGTCCCCGCGCACGATCAAGCGAATCTTCTCCGCGGCCGATCCCGGCCTCGTTGCCGCGGCGGAAAAGGCCGGGACGACCAGCAGGCCGAGAACCAAAGGCCATGACACATTGGAAGTTGCACGCATCGTTCGTTTGCCCGAGCTTGAAGATAACCCGTCTGCCGCCTATAGACTACACAGTCCGAAACGGCACAGCAATTCAACGGAGAACACGATGATGGGATGGTGTGGTGGTCCGAGTCGCATCGGGGTGGTCATCGCATGCCTTCTGGTTGCCGCTCCGACGGGTGGAGACAGTCACGAGTGGACTCAGTTTCGCGGGCCCAGTTTTGGCCGCTCGAGCGAATTGCAGCTGCCGACCCAATGGGACCAGGACAGCGTAACTTGGAAAACGCCGCTCGAGGGGCGCGGTGCTTCCAGTCCGGTGATCTGGGGCGAGCGCGTTTTTCTCACGAGCTACACGGGGTTTGGCATCAAGGCCGACGACCCGGGCAATCCGGCGGACCTCCAACGTCATCTGACGTGCATCAACCTGCAGAGTGGTGCGGTCGAGTGGACGAAGACGTATCCGGCACCGTCGGAGAACAATCCCTTTACGACGTGGGCCGTTGCGCTGCATGGCTTTGCCTCGAGCACGCCCGCCATCGACAAGACCGGCATCTATGTCTTTTTCGGCGCCGCGGGCGTCCTGGCGCTGGATCATGACGGCAACCAGTTGTGGTCCACGTCGTGCGGTACGGGAACCCACCAGTTTGGCGCCGGGAATTCTCCCGTGCTTTTCCAGGACCTTGTGATCGTGAACGCCAGTGTCGAGTGTGGCGATCTCATCGCGCTGCGCAAGTCCGACGGGCACGAGGTCTGGCGGCGCAGCGGCATGCAGGAGTCGTGGAACACACCGGCGATCTACCTGAATCCGCAGGGTGCCACCGAGCTGGCCGTGAGCACCAAGGACCGCATCTTCGCGTTCAATCCGGTGGACGGCACGCCCTTGTGGAACTGCGCCGGGGTGCCGGACTACGTCTGCCCGAGCATCATCGCCGAGGAGGGGATTCTGTTTGCCAGCGGCGGGCGCCGCAGCGAAACGATCGCCGTCCGTTCCGGCGGCCAGGGCGACGTGACCGGTACGCACAAGTTGTGGGGCATTGCGAAAGGATCGAACGTGTCGTCACCGGTGTGGCATGAGGGTCATCTGTACTGGGCGAAGGAAGACCCCGGCATCGTGTACTGTGCCAAGGCTGACACCGGTGAGATCGTGTACGAACAGCGACTCCAACCCGATTCCGGGCGCATTTACGCCTCGCCCTTGCTGGCCGACGGAAAGCTGTATTACGTCAGTCGCGAACACGGCACCTACGTCTTGCCGGCCAAGCCCAGCTTCGAACTGCTGGCGCACAACACACTGGAGGGGGACGACAGCATCTTCAGTTCGTCGCCCATTCCCGTGGGCGATGGTGCGTTGCTGCTGCGCAGCGACCGCTACCTTTACCGCATCAGCGCTCGGCCGTGACCGTGGCGCCAGGAGCGGGACAGGCGAACCGTCACGTCCGGGGACGACAGTTGCCGTACAGCTTGTCCAACATCACGCGAGCCGTGCCCGCACGACCGAGTGCATGCCTTCGTCGCGGCGGACAAGTTCGACATCGCGAAATCCGGCGGATTGCAGATCGTCACGGATCTCGTCCAGCGTGTAGCAGTTGCCTCCGGCGGTTGCCGAGAGCATGTTGATGGCGAACAGCGCGCCGGCGACGGGCTGAATGCGTGACGGTTCCAGCACCATGTCGCGGATGTAGATCCAGCCGGACGGACGCAGGGCAGCCGCCACGCGTCGATACAGCGATCGGTTCTGTTCCGGGGAATTCTGATGAATGATGGCACTCACCCACGCGAGATCCGCGCCGGGGGGCAGGTTGTCCTGGTAGAAATCGCCTCCGACGAGTTCAATGCGTTTGGCCCAGGGCGTACCTGCCAGGCGGTGGCGCGCCAGCGGGATCACCTGCGGCAGGTCGAAGATGATCGCGCGGGCAGCTGGTTCCGCCCCCAGCCAGGCGAGCGTCCAGGTCCCGGAGGCGCCGCCGAGGTCGAGCACGCATTGCACGCCGCCGGGGTGGACCTCGTCCACCAACGACTGCGCGACGCCGCGGGAGATCACATGCATGGCCTCGATGAACGACGCCTGATCGGCGTCCTCGCCGCGCACACTTGGTCCGGGGGACTGGGGCACGCCGGTCCGGATGGTCCAGGGAAGACGTGCCCAGCGCCGCAGACAGTTGGCCTGGTGCCGCAGCATCGCCAGGACATTGTGCGGAGAGGAAGCCTGGAGCCACGGCGCGGTCGAGGGAGCCAACGCGTAATGCTCGTCCGACTTGATCAGGATGCCGACGGCCGCCAGCGCGTCGAGCAGGAGGGTCACCGCGCGCTGGTCGCAGCCGGTGGCGGTGGCGACTGAGCTCGCTGTGCGGGACGCAGTGCCCAACGCGTCCAGAATGTCCAAATCCACCGCCGCCGCAAGCAGGCACGGGACTTGATAGCCTCGCATCAGCTCGAGCAGTTGGTTTCCGTCGCGAAGTTCCACGCGTGATGGTCTCCTTTGGATCAGCGTCACACGCCACTGCGCTGGGGGCTCGCTGCGCTCGTCCCCAGCCACCCTGCGTTCGTCCGCCAGCCACCGAGCACAGCTCACTGCGCTGGGGGCTCGCTGCGCTCGTCCCCAGCCACCCGCTCGTCCCCAGCCACCCTGCGTTGGTCCCCCGCCACCCGGCGTTGGTCCCCCGCCACCCGGCACTTGGACCCTGGCACGCCGTGGCGGGTGGATGCATCCGCGGGGTGGTCATGTTAGTCTAATGTAAGCGAGCTGCCGTGTCCGCTGCCTGCCTGATGTCCTGCCTGTGAGGAACGCTGTCATGTCCGATGCCCCGAGCGCGCGCCTGCTTTTGCCCGAGCGATCGATCGGTGGTGTGGTCTTGTTGCTGCTTGGAGTCTTTTTACCGGCAGACCCTGCTGCCGGCCAGCAGCCTCCCCCGACCACGGCCGCTGCGCCGGTCGTGGCCGAGCCGGTGCAGGTCCGTGATGTGGTGATGGACCGCAGCTTCGTGGGCACGGTGACGCCGACGCGGACGAGCATCGTGGGGAGCACGGTGGAGGGACGGGTGATCGAGTTCCTGGTCCAGGAAGGCCATTTCGTGCAGCAAGGCCAGGTGTTGGCTCAGATCCGCCGCACGACGCTGGAGATCGAACTGGCCGGTGCGCGGGCCGAGCTGATGCTGCTGCAGGAGCAACTGGAGGACCTGAATCTCTCGCAGCCGGAGGAGATCAAGCAGGCGGAGGCTCGGATGCGGGCAGCCAAAGCGCTCCAGGAATATGCCAGCCGCCAGCTGGAGCGTGGCAAGTCGCTGGTCACGAGGTCCGCCATCACGGCGGATCAGCTGGAGGAAATGGTTTCGGCGGCCGATTCGGCCGCAAATGTGCTGGTTGAGCGCACGTCGGCCTACGAGCTCGCCGTGACGCTGGCTCCGCTCAAGCGGGCCCAGGCCGAGGCTCGGATCCAGGTTCAGCAAGAGATCATTCACGGTCTGGAAGATGCGATCTCGGAACATAGTGTCGTGGCGCCATTTGATGGGTTCGTGACGCGCGAGCATACGCAGGTAGGGCAATGGATCGCCAAGGGAGGATCGGTCGTCGAACTGATCGAGCTCAACGAAGTCGAGATTGAAATCCCTGTCCTGGAGACGTTCATTTCCGAACTGTTGCAGTGCACCGAATCCCAGCAGGGCACTCGCACGCTGGCGATCGAGGTCGACGCGTTGCCCGGTGAGGACTTCACCGGCGAGATCGTCTCTATCATTCCTCAGGCCGATACGCAGTCACGCACGTTTCCGGTCAAGGTCCGCGTGCCGAATCGTCAGGGCCCGGACGGTCAGTACCGGCTGCGAACGGGGATGTTTGCGCGGGTCACGCTGCCGGTGAAAACGGTGCGCGAGGCGCTGATGGTCCCCAAAGATGCGCTCGTGCTCGGCCAAGGGCTGCCGATCGTCTGGGTGGTCGAGCCGGGGCCGGGCGGTGACGCGGGCAACGGCGACCGCGTGCGACCTGTGGCGGTCCAAGTGGGGTTCGATGTATCGGACGGCACGGTCGTGCAGGTGGTGGGACCCCTGGCTGCGGACGGGTCGCTGCCGCTGCGGCCGGGCGAGTATGTAGTGACGGAAGGCAACGAGCGCGTGAATCCCGGCACGATCGTGAAGGTCACGCGCCGCGAGCCGGCATCCTGAGGTTCGTATGCAGCTGATCGAAGCGTTTGTTCGCAATCCGGTCAAAGTCTCCGTCGGCGTGCTGATGGTGGCCCTGTTCGGGTTCATCGCGCTGCTGAATATGCCGATGCAGCTCACGCCCGAGGTGGAGATTCCGAAGATCTCGATCTTTACCTACTGGCCGGGCGCCAGTCCGGGGGAAGTCGAGCGGGAGATCGTGCAGGAGCAGGAAGAGCAGTTGCAGAGCGTGGAGGGTGTCACCAAGATGACCTCCTCGTGCAGCGACTCGATGGGCGAAATCGTGCTCGAGTTCCAGGTGGGCGCGGACCTGAACGAAGCCTTGCTGAAGGTCAATGCGCGGCTGCAGCAGGTGCGGGAGTACCCTGAAGACGCCGATGAACCGGTGATCAGCACGTCGGACACGCGCGCCAACGCCATTGCCTACTTCATTCTTCGTCCGCGCGTCGGGGCGCCGGAGGAGATTGCCGCCACCCAGGCGGAACACCGACCCGAACCTGAATGTGCCCGACCTGCAGATTTTCGCGGAGGATTTCATCGAGGCGCGGTTCGAACGCGTCAAGGGCGTGTCCGATGCCAACGTCT
>JALOQX010000315.1 GCA_025459265.1 Pirellulaceae bacterium
AGTTGCGGGGACAGGATTCGAACCTGCGACCTCGAGGTTATGAGCCTCGCGAGCTACCGGACTGCTCCACCCCGCGTCAAATGCACCTGCATTGTACTCGTCCAAGGTCGGCCGTCGAGGGGGTCGCGTCTGAATCGATCCCGGGGCATGGAGGCCGAGCGGCGCAGGAATTGGGCCGCGTGTAACAGCTGTACCGGTTGCAGGGGATCGGGCCGGCAATCGGCGGGTTGGTCGCCAGCGGCACGGACCGCCCAGCGTGTCCACCGCGTCGCAGCGGCATTGCCGTCCACACCGGAAGGGCGCGACAGCCGCCTCAAGTCCCTTGTCTTGGCGTTGGTCCTCGTCCGAACACGTTGGCGTGCCGCGATCTTGGCCGACGCGCCGGCAGAGCTGATCCGGCCAAGTTTGCTTGCCGCCGCGGGTCGTCAGGGGTAGACTCCAGCAGCGGCAGGGCGCGTGGCGGTTGGGCACAAGGCGTAGATCATGACGCGGAGACATCGGGATCGACGGCGGGCCGGAATCCCCGCACACTTGTTTCCCGAGCCGGTGCCCGCGGCACCGCCGCAGCAGGTCCGGCCCGCCCTCGCCGCGTCACCACCCCTGCCACCCGAACCGCCCTCGGCGTCGTCGCTTGCGGCGACTTCCCCTACCTCCCTGCCCCGCATTGAGACCAAGCTTCCTGCTCCTGCCAAGCGCTCGGGCCAGTCGAAGCCCGCGCCCACGCGCAAAGAGCCGCCTGCACCCCGCGGCGCGCTGCCCATCGACGCCCCGGAACCCGACCCGCTGGCCACCGATGACCTCGCCACGGCGGCCATCAAGACAGCCCCGGCCTGGCTAGTCAGTTTCGTCTTCCACACGGGACTGATCATCCTGCTGGCGCTGCTCTACGCCGTCCGCGATGTAGCTCCTACCATTGCCTTGGACGCCACGTTCGCCGAAATGCTCGGCAGCCAGTTGGAGGACGACCTCCGGCAAGCGGCCTCGCTCGATCCAACGAACGTCGACAATCCCATCTTTTCGATCGATCCGCTGCCGGCCGACGATCCGCTTGCGCGGCCGCCGGATGTCGAACCGCGTCTGGAAGGGTTGTTGCCGGCCGACCGGATCCCGGCGCCCTCCATCGGGCTGGCTTTGAGCGGGCGTGAAACCGGCATGAAGCAGGCGTTGTTGGCCAAGTACGGAGGTACCGCCACGACCGAAGCCGCTGTGGCCCGCGCGCTGGAGTGGCTCAAACGCAACCAGCGACGCGACGGCAGTTGGAGTCTCAAAGGTCCCTACAACGGCGGTGCGTACGCCGAGAATCGCACTGCAGCCATGGCCATGGCGCTGCTCGCCTTCCAGGGTGCCGGCCACACACACAACTCGGGGGCCTATCAGGATCAGGTCAACAACGGCTGGCGAGCACTGCTCAAGTTGCAGGATCAGGACGGCAATTTCTTCCAGGGAGGAGAAGAAGACCACCGGCTCTACAGCCACGCGCAGGCCATGATTGCCGTGTGCGAAATCTACGGCATGACCCAGGATTCCCAGTTCCGCGAACCTGCTCAGAAGGCGGTCGATTACGCGGTGAAGATCCAGGCACCCGAAGGAGGTTGGCGCTATCGGCCCGGCGTGGACACGGATACGTCGGTCACCGGCTGGTTTGTCATGGGGCTGCAGAGTGCGCTGATGGCCGGCCTGGATGTTCCCAGTCCCACGCTGCAGCGTGTCTCCTCGTACCTCGACACCGTCGCCGTCCAGGGAGGCATCTACTACAAGTACCAGCCGATTCGCCAAGGATTCAATCAGGCCATGACGGCCGAGGGACTGTTATGTCGGCAGTACCTGGGCTGGGCAAAAGACGATCCACGACTCCACGCGGGCGCGGAATTCCTGCTGGAGAATCCGATCGACTGGGAACAACGCGACGTCTATTACTGGTACTACGCCACCCAGGTCCTTCACCACCTGGGCGGTCAATACTGGGAAGACTGGAACCGCGTCATGCGTGATCTGCTCCCGTCGAATCAGGTCAAGAGCGGTGCCGAAGAAGGCAGCTGGGAGCCGAATGGCGATCAGTGGAGCAGCCACGGTGGGCGACTCTACACCACGTGCCTGTCGACTTACATGCTCGAGGTCTACTACCGGCACCTGCCGATCTACGCGTATCGGATGCGCTAAGCCGCATGCGGGGAGTGAAGGCGCAATCCCGCTGCTGACGTCGTCTTTAGACAGGATGGACGGGATGGACAGGATGAAGGCCTGAAATCGGAAAGCCTGTTTGTCGCAGCGCCTCGTATGCCGCAACCGCCACGGCGTTCGAGAGGTTCAGGCTGCGGACGTGTGGTCCGATCGGAATACGCAGGTTTCTCTCGGGTGCCAGCTGCAGCAGATGGGGGGGCAGCCCCGACGTCTCGGAGCCGAATATGAGTGTGTCACCAAGACGATAGCTCACGGTTGTGTACACCTGCCCCGCTGACTTCGTGAAGAACCAGGGACGCAGTTCCGGTATCCCCGCCAATACGTCTTCCCAGCAATCGACGACTTCCCACTGCAGGTGCTTCCAGTAATCCAGCCCGGCGCGACGCAGTTGTTTCTCACCCAGCTGAAACCCTAGAGGCCGCACGAGCCAGAGCTTGGCGTCGATCGCGACGCACGTGCGCGAGATGTTCCCCGTGTTCTGGGGAATCTCAGGCTGATGCAGCACAATATGCAACGTGGGTGAACCGCTCACACGCCCGGCATAGCACCCAACGTGGTGTGCGTCAACGGGAGGGCGGGGCGGAGGACGGAGGACAGAGGACGGAGGACAGAGGGCGGAGGACAGAGGGCGGAGGTGTAAGGGAGGGCGAGGCTCCTGCCGAGCCGGGAGGGCGAGGCTCCTGCCGAGCCACGGCACTCGTTCACGGGCCCTCATCGCTGCGACGTTGCGGAATCGCGAACGGTCATTTAGCATACAGCAGTCGGCCGAGGGGGCCACAGTCGTACGCGGTTCCATGTCCGGAACGGTTCCGCACAGATGGGCACTTGACGCATCGGGGCTGATTATGCCGTCGGCCGATCGCATCGCGAAATACGAGGCCGCGCTGACGTTTGCTCAACGGCAGGTGCAGGCACTGATCGAACGTTCTCCCGACTTTTTCCCGATCTACACGACCGGCGGCCGGTGGCATCATGCTGGTGAGCGCTGGACGGATTGGACCGGCGGGTTCCTGGTCGGCATGATGTGGCAGTTCCATCGCCGGACCGGCGAGCGTGCGTGGCGTGAGCGGGCCGAGCACTATGCGCGTCTGCTCGAGCACCGGCAGCATGACACCGAGGTGCACGATCTGGGGTTTGTCTTCCTCAACGCGTACCGCCCCTGGTACGAGCTGACCGGGGACCGGCAGCTGCTGCAGGTGATCATCCAGGCGGGACGCACGCTGGCGCAGAGGTACCAGCCCAAGGGACGCTACTTGTGCAGCTTCATCGGACCGCATTCGCTGTTCATCGACATCATGATGAACGTGCCGCTGATTCAGTACGCCGCGAACGAAACGCTCGATGCCGACCTGGCGCGCGTGGCCGTCGCACACTGTCGAACCACGCGGGACTGTCTCGTGCGGATCGATGGCTCGGTGGCGCACGAAGGCATTTTCGATACGCAGACCGGGAAGTTTCTGTGCCAGTCGACCCACCAGGGGTTGCACGCCGAGAGCGCCTGGGCACGAGGGCTCGCCTGGTCACTCTACGGGTACAGCCAGATGTACGGGCTGTGCCAGGCCGAGGAGTTTCGCGAGGTCGCGCAGCGCAACGCGCAGTACTGGATCGACCATTTGCCGGTTGATCACGTCCCGTGGTGGGATTTTCACGCCGATCTGACCCTCCCGCCACCGCGCGGCGCGCAGAAGGAGTCTTCCGCCGCGGCCATTGCCGCCAGCGGGTTGCTGGACCTGGCCAGGCACGCGGCGTCCCCGGTCCTCGCGCAGCAGTACCGCGCCGTCGCGTGCAACATGCTCGATGCGCTGGTCGACCCCGCTTATCTGGCCATGACGACGCCGGGCTGGGAGGGGATCCTGAAACATGGCGTCTACCACACCGAGAAAGGGCTGGGGGTAGATGAATCGGTCATGTGGGGTGAGTATTTCTTCGTGGAGGCGTTGACACGCGTGGTGCTGGAACCGTGGGAATCTCAGGACTCATGACGAGGAGGTTGAAGGACAGTGGAGATCCAACGTAATCCCACGCGCAGCGTGTCGATCGGTACGGTCACTATCGGGGCCCAGCATCCGATTGCCGTGCAGAGCATGACCGCGACCCGGACACGGGACGTGGATGCCACGGTGCGGCAGGTGGAGCAGTTGAGCGCGGCCGGCGCGGACATCATCCGCATCGCCGTCGACAGTCGCGCGGACGCCGAGGCACTGGCCGAGATACGCCGTCGCACGTCCGCGAACCTGGCCGTCGACCTCCAGGAGAATTACCGGCTGGCTGAGTCCGTGGCGCCGCACGTGGACAAGATCCGCTACAACCCTGGGCACTTGTACCATCATGAGCGCGAAAAACCCTGGCAGGACAAGGTTCGCTATCTGGTCGACGTTGCTTGTCGGTTCGACTGCGCCCTGCGCGTGGGAGTGAACTGCGGCAGCGTGGATCCGGCCAAACGAGAGAAATTCGCTGCCGACGATGCGCTCACCCCGATGCTCGAAAGTGCCTGCGATCACTGCGACTTGCTGGAAGAACTGGGCTTCACACGCTACTGCGTGTCCCTGAAGGATTCGGATCCCGCCAAGGTCGTCGACGTAAACCGGCGGTTCGCCGCAGCGCGTCCGGACGTGCCGCTGCATCTGGGTGTGACGGAAGCCGGGTTGCCGCCCGACGGGATAGTCAAGACGCGCGTGGCTCTGGAACAGCTGATCGGACGCGGCATCGGCGACACGATCCGCGTGTCGCTGACCGTGCCGAATGACCAGAAACAGCTGGAGCTCGAGGTCGGCCGGCAGATTCTGGCCGATATTCAGGCTGGCCGGATGCTCAATGCCGTGCCGCAGGCCGCACGCCCGTTGAACATCATCGCGTGCCCGAGCTGTTCACGTGTCGAGAATGAGGCATTTGTCGAGCTGGCCCAGCGCGTCAAGACGATCACCCAGTATGCCAAAGACCACGCCATCACGATCGCCGTCATGGGGTGCCGCGTCAATGGACCGGGCGAGACGGATGACGCTGACCTGGGCCTCTGGTGCGGCCCGCACACGGTCAACTTGAAGCGCGGCAGCCACACGCTGGGCAGTTGGTCCTACGAGGAAATCTTGGGTCAACTGCGGATTGAGCTGGATCGTTTAATCGCGGATCGACAGACGCGGTAGAGCGCCGTTGAGGATCGGTCGATGCGAGCATGGACGCTGTGGACCTTGTGCATCACACCGGCGTTGGCCGGGTGTGTCTTCACGCGTGATGCGATTAAGCTCCCGTCGGAGAACGCGGTCACGCGGGATCAGCTGGTCATTCACAGCGATGCGTCGCTCAGCGGCGAGCAGCCGCTGATCGACGAGCTGAGTGCGTTGCGGCACGAGGTGGCCGCCAAGCTGCAATTACCCCCGTCCGAACAACCTGTGCATCTGTACCTGTTCGACGCGGCGGATCGATTCGACAGCTTCGTGCAGCGGGAGCACCCGGACTTCCCGAACCGGCGTGCATTCTTCGTGGCGGAAGGCGGTTTCCTGAAGGTCTACGCCTGCCGTGGTGCCCGCATCGCCGAAGATCTGCGACACGAGGTGACTCACGGGTACCTGCATGCCAGCGTGCCGCAGCTCCCCTTGTGGCTGGACGAAGGACTGGCCGAGTACTTCGAAGTCCCGCCCGCCCAGCGCGGACTCAACAAGCCCCATGTGACCCTGCTGCTGCAGCGCTGGCAGGACCGGCAGTGGGCGCCGGACTTGGCACGCCTGGAACAACTGCGTTCGTCACGCGACATGACGCAGCAGGATTATGCCGAGTCCTGGGCGTGGGTGCATTTCTCCCTTGAGAGCAACACCCCGCGGCG
Organism: Pirellulaceae bacterium; assembly: GCA_025459265.1. GTDB lineage: Bacteria > Planctomycetota > Planctomycetia > Pirellulales > Pirellulaceae > JAAYDI01. Next base: position 6,002 of record JALOQX010000315.1, read on the forward strand.
CGAGTGGCTGTGTCGGTATCTGGCGAGCCTGCAGAAGGAGGAGCGTGTTCCCCCGTTGTCGTCCCTCCTGGCGACAATCGAACCCGATGCAGCCCAGGCGCTGGTCGAGCATCTGCGGGGCCTGTAGGGGCGGAGGGCGGAGGACGGAGGACGGAGGGCGGAGGACGGAGGGCGGAGGACGGAGGACAGAGGGCGAGGCGCTGAAGGGAGGGCGAGGCTCCTGCCGAGCCGCCGGCGCGGGAGGGC
>JALOQX010000316.1 GCA_025459265.1 Pirellulaceae bacterium
GAGCTGGTCGACTGCAGCGATCTCGCCGCATCGTGCGAGTTTGCGTTGGTGCGGGGCGCGCTCGAGCGGGGCGGTTTCCTCCGTGGCCTGCGCGTGCCCGGGGCCGCCTCGCGGCTGTCCCGTAAACGGATTGACGAGCTGACCGACTACGTCAAGAAAGACTTGGGCGGACAGAACCTGATCTGGTTCCGGATGGCGGATGCCGGGCAGCTGGAATCTTCGTGGGCCAAGAACTTCGCGCCCGAGCTGCTTGGCCGCATCGGCCAGCGTCTGTCCGCCACGCCCGGCGACATGCTGTTCCTGATGGCCGACTCGTGGGAAGTCACCTGCCGTGCGCTCTACGGCCTGCGCAAGCGGCTCGGCGCCGAACTGCAGCTCTACGATCCGCGCCAGATGCATTTTTCTTGGGTCGTCGAGTTTCCCATGTTCGACTGGGACCCGGAGGGGCAGCGGTGGAGCGCCATGCATCATCCGTTCACCTCCCCGCGGCTCCAGGACATCGCGATGCTGGAAGAACAGCCGGCCGCCTGCCGGGCTCAGGCCTACGATCTGGTGATCAACGGGTACGAAGCGGGCGGCGGAACGATTCGAATTCACGACGCACCGACCCAGCAGCGCGTCTTCAACCTGCTGGGGATCGACGCGCCCAAAGCGCGGGAACGCTTCGGCTTCCTGCTGGATGCCCTGCAGTTCGGCGCCCCGCCGCACGGCGGCATCGCGCTGGGTGTGGACCGGGTCGTCATGCTCTTCGCCGGACTCGACAACATCCGCGACTGCATCGCGTTCCCCAAGACCCAGCGGGCCGCCGACATGATGACCGAAGCCCCCGGCGCCGTCGACGTCAATCAACTCCGCGAGCTGGGCATCTCGATCGATAAGCCGGCGCTGTAACCGCCGGGTGGCTTGGGTCGCACCCCGGGTGGCTGGGGACGCACCCCGGGTGGCTGGGGACGAGCGCAGCGAGCCCCCAGCTGCGCCGAGTGGCAGGGGACGCACGCAGGGTGGCTGGGGACGAGCGTAGCGAGCCCCCAGCTGAGCCGAGTGGCAGGGGACGCACGCAGGCTGGCTGGGGACGAGCGTAGCGAGCCCCCAGCTGAGCCGCCCGATGCCTCCGTCACACGATCCATTCCGGTGGAATCGGATCGGGAATCAAGGGTGGTATGCCCGTCCCCAGATACCACATGGCGCTGGACCATCTCCACTGGTCCGCGCGTTCCACCAGACCACGGCGCACCGGATTCAGATGGGCGTAATCCATCTCCTTTTCGAGTGTCGCGGGCTCGGTGATATTCCGGTCGTATCCGCCGCCCGACTGCCAGATCAGCCGCTCGATTTTCTTTCCGCGGCGTCGTGTGATGCGAGGAATCCACTGTGGCGAGTGTTGTTCGCAGTACCGAATCACGCGCCATGCGACAGGGCTCTTGATCGCGCGGCGAATCGTGGCAATGTCATAGACAAGGTCTCGCGGATGCACGATCAAGTGCGCATGCTCCGGCATGAAAACGTACGCCCACAGATCGAATCGCCATTGCTCCCGGGCTTCTTCAATTGCATCAGCAAGCCATTGGCAGGCACGTTCACTCGCAAGGAACGAGAAGCCGTGGTAACAGGAGAATGTCAGCGCATGGGCGTGCCCAGGCTCGTTGTAGTTGCGACGATGGCGTCGTGGCGCGGAATGGTCCATGACTGGTGACACCTCGGGATCGACCGGGCGATCCGAGCCACTTGTTCTGCGCACGGGGGTACTGGGCCTCACGCGGCGTCAGGTGTTGCGCGGCGTGTGCCATCGGTCGTCGATCACGCGGTAGGGAATGCAGCACGTCACTACGTCCCCACAAAGTGAATCACCAATTACTGCACCAACCCCTCACGGCACGGGCTGTTTTTTCCCAATTCGCTCGGCGCCTGCGTTGCTGGGGGCTCGCTGCGCTCGTCCCCAGCCACCCTGGGTGCGTGTCAGCCACCTGGCGCAGCTGGGGGCTCGCTACGCTCGTCCCCAGCCACCCTACGCTCGTCCCCAGCCACCCTGGGTGCGTCCCCAGCCAGCCGGCGCAGCTGGGGGCTCGCTGCGCTCGTCCCCAGCCACCCGGCGGCGTCCCCAGCCACCCGGCTTGCGTCCCCAGCCACCCGGCGTGCGTCCCCAGTCACCCGGCTTGCGTCCCCAGCCACCCGGCGTGCGTCCCCAGCCACGCAGCGCAGCTGGGGGCTCGCTACGCTCGTCCCCAGCCACCCTACGCTCGTCCCCAGCCACCCTGGGTGCGTGTCAGCCACCTGGCGCAGCTGGGGGCTCGCTACGCTCGTCCCCAGCCACCCAATGCTCGTCCCCAGCCACGCAATGCTCGTCCCCAGCACCCGGCGTGCGTCCCCAGACACGCGACTCGTCCACGGCGTTGACGAATGCGAGCCCGCACGCGACACTGGCACGGACGAATGTGTCCGCCTGGAGAAACTGATTGATACGGAATTCGAACATGGTCGCGTGGGGTCGACACTGCACATCACCGCTCAGCCGACTGACGCTGTTCCTCGCAACGCTGTGGATCGTCACTGCCAATCTGCCCGTGGTGGAGGCGCAGCCAACCACCCCGGCTGCCCAGGACGTCCCGCCCGGCCGGGACCCGGTGCGGCAGCTTTCGCGCCAGTACGCGCGCCGCGCGGCGGCTCAATCCCAGCGTCGCGCCGCGACCGCCATCACGGCCCCGACGGCCGCGGAGCTCCGCGAACCGTCCGTGGTGATGAGCAACGATCATCGGGCCACCTGCCTGCGGTTTGTGGGCGATGTCCTGCCCGATGCGAACCTGACCGACGCCGAGGGGCAACCGCATTCCCTGGCCGCCGGCTGGGGGCCTCGACTGACTGTCGTGGTGTGCTGGAACGCAGACAATCCGTATGCGCTGGACCAGTTCCAGGAAATACCGAACGAGCTGGCGCCGCTGCGGGAACAGGGCGTGCACACGGTGGCGATCCACGTTGGTCCGCCGCCGGACGACTTCGGTCGATTGTGTCAACAACACGGCGGCGACGCGTTGTGCCTGGTCGATCCGGACGGGAAATTCTTCGCCCAGTTGGCCACGCGCAAACTGCCCCGGACTTACGTGCTCGACGCACACGGGACGATCCGCTGGCTGGACCTGGAATACTCCCGCACGACGCGTTACGACCTGCGCAACGCGCTGCACTACTTTCTGCAGCAGGCGGAGCCGACCTCCGCGCCGTAGCGCTCGGGCCGATCAGGCTTCGTCCAGGATCTCGACGCTGGCGAATTTCTGGCCCTCCAGCATGGCCAGGCTCGCGCCACCCCCGGTGCTCACGTGCGAGACGCGGTCGGCAAACCCCATCTGGGCAATGGCGGCCGCGCTGTCTCCGCCCCCAATGATGCTTGTCCCGCCGCTGTCCGCGATCGCCTGGGCCACCGCGCGCGTCCCGGCGTCAAACGGCGGCATCTCAAACACGCCCATCGGTCCGTTCCAGACGATCGTGCGAGCGCGCCGCACCACGTCGGCATAGGCCTCCGCGGTCTTCGGGCCGATATCCAGCCCCTGGAAGCCCTCGGGGATCTGACCGGCCTGGACGACCCGTTTCTGGCAGTTCGCATCGAAAGCGTCGCCGCAGTGCGTATCGACGGGCAACATGAGCTTCTGGCCCCCCACGTGCAGCAGTTCGCGGGCCAGCTCAACCTTGTCCGCCTCGACCAGGCTGTTGCCGACGCGGCCGCCGAGCGCCAGCGAGAACGTGTAGGCCATGGCCCCGCCGATCAGCACCTGGTCGCAGATCCCCAGCAGGTTCTTGATCACGTTGATCTTGTCCGAGACTTTCGCGCCGCCCAGGATGGCGACGAACGGGCGCTGGGGCCGGGCAATCGCATCGGTCAGATACTGGATTTCCTTCGCGACCAGGAATCCCACGACTTTCGGCTTCTGGCCCATGGCCTTGGGCACCGCGTACATCGACGCATCTTCCCGGTGACAGGTTCCAAACGCGTCGTTGCAGTAGATGTCGGCCATGTCCGCCAGCGCCTGGGCAAACGCGGCATCGCCTTTCTTTTCGCGGTTGTCAAACCGCAGGTTCTCCAGCACCAGAACGCCGCCGGGGGTCAGCCCGCGGACCTTCGCCTGGGCGTCCGGACCGATGATGTCCGCGGCGAACTCGACCGGTTTGCCGAGCAGTTCGGCGAGTCGAACGGAGGTGGGGCGCATGCTGTACTTGGCCGCGTCGCTCGGCTCGCCCTTGGGACGTCCCAGGTGGCTCATCAGAATCAAGGCGCCGCCGCGGTCGAGCACGGACTGGATCGACGGCAAGGCCATGCGAATGCGTGTGTCGTCGGTGATCTGCTGTCGTTCGTCCAACGGCACATTGAAATCGACACGCATGAGTACTTTCTTGTGGTGGACATCCACCTGTTGAATCGACTTCTTGGCCATCGTCAGGTCCTTCGTCTGGCAAGGAGGCTGTGAAGGTGGCGAAACTCCTCCACATCATGGTGGTTTTTCCGCTGGCGGTGAAGTGGTGGCACCCGCGAAATGGCTCAGGAAACCCGCTCGACTGCAGCGCGCACCAGCGCGTCCCGGTCGTTCACCCGTGCCAACTCGCCCACCAGCCGCGGGTGGACGAAGATCCGGACACGCTTGACATAGTCGTCGAACTGTTCGCGGACCAGGGTCCGCACGACGGGTGACACGGCCGAGAGCGGCCGGAAGCAGTCTTCCTTGGGAAAGAAGATCTCGATGTTGAACTGCACTTCCAGTTTCGTCGGGGGCGCGTCGACCAGGATGTCGTGCGGGCGTACCGGCACACCGCACCGCGGCTGCAGCAGTGCGGCCAGCTGTTCGGCGCAGCCGGCGAGCCAGGCGAAGGGGCGCCGCGTCAGGCGGTGGTACTGATCCGGGTTCTCGAAAGCACTGTACTGAGCGAACCGCTTGTAGAGCCGCCGCTGGGGCCCGAACAACCCGTCCAGCACCTCACCCGCCGGCCCGTCACCCGCCGCCCTGCGCAGCGACTGCACCAGGTCGGCCTCGGTCTGCCGGAACAGCGTGTCCAGGTCCAGCTGGTCGTGCAGCAGGTAGAACGCACGCTGCAGCATCGCGGTACCGCAGCGGACGGCGTGGTGCCAGTAGACTTCGCTGAACATGACGTAGCGGGCAAACACCATCATCTCGGCCGCCGTGCGCCCTTTGTCCGTGATGGCCAGACCGTCCCCTGCGGCGTTCACACACAAGCTGCCGATCAACCGCTGCTGGTCAAAATTCCGACCGTAGGGGACGCCCGCATGCAGGCTGTCCCGCGCGAGATAGTCCATTTTGTCCACGTCGATCGGCCCCGACAGGATGCTCGACAGGAGGCACGAGCGGGCATCCCGCGGTTCTTCGGACAACAGCGCCACGATCTCGCGCGGTGCAATGCCCCAATCGTCGCGCAAGTAGTCCCCGATCTCGCTTTCCAGCAAGAAACTGTTGGCAAACAGCTCGTGCTGCGGCACACCCGGAAGATTCATGTCCTCGATCGGATGACAGAACGGCCAGTGGCCGAGATCGTGGAGCAGTGCGGCCACGATCAGCCGCTCCGCGTCATGCGGCTGTATCAGCTCCGCAAACCGCACATCGCCGGCCAGTTGCTTCAGGTACAACAGCGCCAACCGGTACACGCCCAGCGAGTGCTCGAACCGCGTGTGCAGCGCCGCGGGATAGACGAGCCCGACCAGCCCGAGCTGACTGATGCGACTGAGTCGCCGGAACTCCGCCGTGTCGACCAGCTGCCGGACTCGCGGCGTGATCGGCACGTCCACCTCCTGCGGAATGCGAATCAGATGCTCGCGCCGGTCCAGCCCCGCGACCTCCGGAATGTCATTTATGCGACTCATCGGATCAGGGTGGCGGCGGAGGTGTCCCGAGCAAGTGGAGGCCCGCAATCAAGGCCAACACGGCGGTCACCAGCACGTAGAACCCGACATGCACCAGTCCGTCGGTGAATTCCAGGTCGAGCGTGTACAGCGCGGCAAAGGCGCCAACCGCCAACAGGGGCGGCACCAGTACCAACACGTGGAAGATCTCCAGTTGCTGCAGGTTCAGCGCCAGCCCGGGAAGATAGGCATACGCCCCCCACAGCGCGGCATAGACCAGCGAGCAGATCGAGACGCGAATCCACAAGGACCGACCGCGATACGGTTCAAACTCATCATCCCGCAGGAAGGCATACCCGCCCCACACCAGCGGCGGCGCGACCGCCAGCGC
>JALOQX010000317.1 GCA_025459265.1 Pirellulaceae bacterium
TTCCGCCTGCAATTCCGGTCAGCGGAAACACCATACAGTGCCACGGTTCTGGCCATTCTTAACTCGAATCGTGCGCATTGCAAGCGCCGCGACTCAAAACTCCCGCCACCCGTCCAGCGACATCCAGCCCCCTCGACGGCTGCCCCGGGCTAACCGCGGCAGGAAATTATTTCTAATGTGTTCTCGGCCACTTGACAAGTGCTTGGCGCCCGCAAGGCTCCAGAATGCCGCAGATGTCGCACCGCGGCTTCCCGCCAGACAACGCGGAGGCGCACGCCAACCAGCACCGCTGCGGGCCGGACTGGCGCGTTTTCACGGCTTGATTCCACAGGGTGCGGCAGCAGCGTGAAGGGTGACAGGGGTCGGGCGGCCAACACCACGCTGCGCCACGCGGGTACGACTGGACCGGCCTCCGCTGCGAAAGCTGGGGGCGAGCTAAAGCTCGTCCCCAGCCACCCTTGATCGCAACTGCCAGAAGCTGGGGGCGAGCTGAAGCTCGTCCCCAGCCACCCTCGACCCCAATGTATCAGCGTTGGCAAAGCACTAGCCGCAGCAAGAAGCGCCTGTCTGGGACCCCTCTTTGGCGGGGTTTGCGGCCGCGATGGGAGTCGATGTCGGAAGCTGGTTCCAGGGCATGCGGGCCAGCAGCATGCCAAGCATGCAGCTGTCCGTCACGCCGGTGTAGATCAGACCCGCACCCACCGCCGCTGCCAGGATAGCCCAGTAGGGATGGATGAAGATTGCCAGCAGCGAACCGAGCAACACGACAGACCCGGCGGTGATCTGCACCTGGCGCTGGAGCGAGAAGGCAGCCTTGCCGCGGGTGACCGGCAATCCGGCTCGGTCGCAAGCCATTGTGCCACCCTCCACGTTCACGACATTGGCGTGCCCCGCCGCCAGGAATTTCTCGCAGGCCTGAGAGCCCCGCGCGCCTGAGCGACAGATCACGTAGAGCGGTGCGGCAGGGTCGGAACGCTCGGCTATGAGCCGGGCCACGTCGAGTTGATCCAGCGGCACGTTCCGGGCACCGGTGACGTGGACCTCTCGGAATTCCAACGGTGTCCGCACGTCAAGTAGATCGACGGCTTGACCGCTCTGGATCACGGACTGCAGTTGTTGGGGGGAAATGGTGGCAATCGCCATGTTCTTCTGTCCTTTCTCGTCAGTCTCAGGATGCGGGGACACCGAATCGCGTCTCAATGCAGTGCATGATCTCGGCCAGTTGCGGCTCCACGACGCGGTAGTAGACCCGCCGCCCCGCTTTCTGGCTCGAGAGCATGCCGCAGCGCTGCATGAGCCGCAGGTGCTCCGACGCCATCGCGCTCGGCAGACCACACGCGTTGGCCAATTCGCCCACCGTATGGTCTCCCTGTAGCAGCATCTGGATCATCCGCAGGCGGTGCGGGTGAGCCAGTGTGCGAAGACATTCCGCCGCCTGGCTCAACGCCTCCAGGTCCGTCAGCTGCCGCGTGGTCGCACTCATGGTCCACATCCTCGCACCGGGTTATATCAATATATCGACACTTTCCGACCTGTCAATGAGTTCTTTTCTTGCTCCGATCACACCGCTCGTCTCGATCGCAAGCGGGCTCCGCGGCTGGGACTTATCTTCGGGGCGCTGGCCGACGCGGGTTGTTGTTCGGTGACCGCCCATGGTGGATATTGGCGGCTGCCGGGTGAGGAGAGGGGAGAGGGGAGATAGGAGAGAGGAGAGCATGAAAGGCGAGGCTCCTGCCGATCCGCCGGCATCGCGTCATCAACCAACCAACCTGAGGACCGCGCACATGCTGCGACGACGACACGCAACCTTGATGCTACCTTCGGCCACCCTGATCCTGGCAACGTTCTGTGTCGGCCAGGCCGACGACACAACCACGGCGCCGCTGACCGACAAGACGCTCGTCGCGTGGGTCGCGCCGCAGGACCTGGCGCAACGGGGCGGCAGCGTGCTGACGATCGAGAAACGCGGAGGGACCTTCGACGCCATCGTGCTGGGGGAGATCGCCGCGTCGAAGTGGATGGCCGGCAGCGACGGTTTTCGTCGTTCGCAGCAGGATCAGGCCGCGTACCCGTCGGAGTCTGCGGTTGACCCGGAGTGGATCCAGATCGCGATCGTGTATCGCGGTACACAGATCACGATCTACCGCAACGGTCAGCCGTACGCGGACTACACAGCATCCGGCGCGGAGGAGTTTGATCCGGACAGCCTGGTGTTGATGGGACTGCGGCACCTGGGGGCGGGGCCGGAAAACCGCTACTTCCGCGGCAGAATCGACGACGCCCGCCTCTACGCCGGGGCGCTCAGCCCCGAGGCGATCGCGGCCCTGCGGCCGAATGAAATCTCCGAGCCGGCTCCGATCGCCTGGTGGGATTTCGAAATGGGCCGCACGGACGATCGTGCAGGACGTTTCCCCAGCACGACGCTCTTCGGCGGCGCACGCATTGCCCAGGGACACCTCTGCCTGGACCACGACGGCGCGTACCTGGTCGCCGCCCGCGCTCTGCCGTACACGTCGGCCGAAGTCCATGCCGCAGACAGCGCCAACCGCACCTTCCGGGAACGCCTCCTGGAAGATCCCCATCGACCGGGCTATCACTTCGTGACGCCCGAGGGCTGCTGCATGCCGTTCGATCCCAACGGCGCGATCTTCTGGAAGGGGCGCTATCATCTCTTCTACATCTTTCAGGACGCGCGTGGCCACAACTGGGGACACGTCTCGAGCACCGATCTGTTCCACTGGCGCCACCATCCGACCGGACTGGTGTCCGGCATGTTCAGCGGGAACTGCTTCGTCAACAAGGATGGTCGTCCGACGATGTGCTACCACCAGGTCGGCCAGGGCAACGCCATGGCCGTGGCGCTGGATGATGAACTCAATCACTGGCAGAAACTCGACACCAATCCCATCACGCCGCCGACTCAGCCGGGAGATCCGCATCATGATCTCTACCAGTCGTGGGATCCCTACGGCTGGCTGGAGGGTGATACCTACTACGCGATTTTCGGCGGCACGCGACCGGCCATCGCCAAGGCGCCCAGCTTGGGTGGACCGTGGAGATATGTCGGCGACTTGTTGGCGCACAGTGTCGAGGGCGTCTCGATCAACGAAGATGTCTCGTGTGCCGATTTCTTCCGGCTCGGTGATCAACAGATGCTGTTGTGCATCAGCCACCGGCTGGGCTGCCGCTATTACCTGGGAGCGTGGCAGGATGAACAGTTCCACCCGACGTTTCACGCGCCGATGAGCTGGGTGGACAATTCGTTTTTCGCGCCCGAGAGCCTGCTCGACGACCGGGGGCGGCGGATCATGTGGGCGTGGATCTTTGATCAGCCGCAGTTCGCGATGCGGACCGACTTCGGCTGGTCGGGAACAATGAGTTTGCCACGCGTCCTGTCGCTCGGCGCGGACGGCGCGCTGCGCATGAACCCGCCCGAGGAGATCGAGCGCCTGCGCTACAACGCCCGGCACCAAGCCAACCTCGCGCTTCCGGCCGACACCGAGCTGCTGCTGGATGGCATTGCCGGCAGCAGTCTCGAGCTGAACCTCGAGATCCAGCCGGGTGACGCGCGGCAGTACGGCGTCCAGGTCTGCCGATCGCCCGGCGGCGAAGAGACGACACTGGTGTACTACGATGCGGACGCGCAGAAGCTGACGGTCGACACGACCCGGTCGAGTCTGCATCCGGGGCCGAAGACGATCGAGGCCGGTCCGTTGGAGGTGGCCCGCGGCGAGCCGTTGACGCTCCGCGTGTTCGTCGACAAATCCGTGGTCGAAGTGTTCGCCAACGGCGGCCGGCAGGCGGTGATGCGACGGATTTATCCGTCGCGGCCCGACAGTCTGGGCGTGGCCGTGTTCACGCGCGGCGGTGCCGCAACCGTGAAATCACTCGACGCCTGGGAGATGATGCCGGCCAGCCCATACTGAACGACGGGGTCCTTCAGGGCGCCGGTACCTCGACCCAGAACCAGCCGCGGAGCGCACCCTCGCGAAAGTCGCGCGCGCGATCTTGCGGGTAGTTGGCGGCCAAGGCTTGTCGTACTTCCGGCGCGATATCTTCTGCGGGGCCGTGGCAGGTCAGGCAAGCGGCCTGGAGTCGGATGGGCAGCAGCGCGGCGAGACGCTGCCCGTCGGTCAGGAACACCGGCTCGACGACGCGCCGGCGGACGAGATCGGTCGCCCACGCCGGGGGCTTATTCTGCGGGTTGCGGAGGCGAAACGAAGTGCGTCCGATGGAAATGCCATGCTTGTCCGAGACTTCTGCCGCGATCCGCGGTGCTTCCTCGGCACATACGGCGATGGCTGCCGCGGGTCCCTGCGTGGCCAGGGTCTCCAGCAGCCGGCCGCTGAGTTGGGCCGCCAGGTCGTCGCGCGCTGCCAGCGCCTGATCACGCTGGGCAGCCTGCTGGCTGGTCAGTTTCTGCTCGGCCACCTCCCCGAATCCAGTTAACGCAGGATCGGGTGACCGCCCACAGCCACCACCGCTGGTCAATGCCGCCAGCAGCAGGACGACGAGCACGGGAGTCCGTTGCATCTTGCACCTCGTAGAAATTGGGCCACGCCCAGGGTCTTGCATTGCCCTTCACGGCGAAGGACAATCGCCAGATACAGACCTTGTCGTTCGCCGAATCTCGCGACAGCCCGCGGGTGTCGGCTGACTGTCATTATACTGCCAGAGCCCTGCACACCGGGAGAATCAGCGTGACCACAACCACCCAGCACCATTCGACGCGTCGAGAGTTCCTGAAGCAGACGGGTTGCGCCGCCGTCGCCACGACCCTGGCCGGACTGGCCGTCCCGCGCGTGTTTGCCGCCGAAGACAACACGCTGCAAGTGGCCCTGATCGGTTGCGGCGGGCGCGGCACCGGTGCGGCGGTGGACGCCATGCGCGTCAACAAGGGGCCGGTCAAGCTGGTCGCCATGGCCGACGTGTTTGAAGACCGCCTGCGCGGCAGCTACGACAGCCTGAAGAACGAGTTTGACAAGCAAGTCGACGTGCCCGCGGAGCGGCGGTTCGTTGGATTCGACGGTTATCGCCATGCCATGGATTGCCTGAAGCCGGGCGACATCGCGATCTTCACCTCGCCGCTGGCCTTCCGCTGGGTGCATTTCGGTTATGCCATCGACAAGGGATTGCACGTCTTCATGGAGAAGCCGGTGACGGCCGACGCCCCCACGTCGCGCCGCATGCTCGATTTGGGCAAGAAGGCGACGGCCAAGAATCTGAAGGTCGGCGTCGGCCTGATGTCGCGGCACAGCCGGCACCTGCAGCAACTGCATCAGCGGATCCAGGATGGCGCAATCGGCGACATCGTCGCGATGTTCGCCTACCGCATGACGGGGCCGGTGGGCTACGCGTTCTCCGAGCGCTGGCCGGGAGAACCGAGTGAACTGCTCTGGCAGATTCGGCGGTTCCACAGTTTCCTCTGGGCCAGCGGCGGGGCGTTCAACGATTTCTACATCCACGTCATCGATCACTGCTGCTGGATGAAGAACGACTGGCCAGTCAAGGCGCAAGCCCTGGGCGGCCGCCACTATCGCGAGGTCGATGGCGGCAATCCCGGTGTGGACCAGAATTTCGACGTGTATTCGGTCGAGTACACCTTCGCCGACGGCGCGAAACTCATCGCCGACGGGCGCTGCATGGTCGGGGCCGAACAGATCTACTCCAGCTACGCGCTGGGAACCAAGGGCATGGCCATCGTCTCGAAGGCCGGCGACTGCGGGCCCCCGTCGAGCACGTATCCCGGGCTGCAGGCCGAGCGCGGGAAGATGACCTGGGAATCCCAGGTGCCGCCGGAGGAGAACAACCCGTATCAGAACGAGTGGAACGACCTGGTCGACGCCATTCGGGAGGACCGGCCCTACAACGAAACGGAACACGGCGTGAAGGCCAGCCTGGTCAGCTCCCTGGGCCGCAAGGCCGCCCATACCGGCGTGGAGATCACGTACGAGACGATGTTCAACGACGACCGTGAATACGCGCCGGACGTGGACAAGTTCACGATGGACTCACCCGCCCCCGTGCAGGCCGACGAAAACGGATTCTACCCGATCCCGCGACCCGGCATCATCACCGATCGCGAGTACTAAGGACTTTGTCGCTCGACTCTCCGAGTCGAGCCGGCACGGCTCGGAGAGCCGTGCGACGATGCTGGCTTCGACTCTCCGCAAGCTGTCACGGCTCGGAGAGCCGTGCGACGATGCTGGCTTCGACTCTCCGCAA
>JALOQX010000318.1 GCA_025459265.1 Pirellulaceae bacterium
ACCTGGTTCTGCGTTCCTACCCATGATGCCCATGAATCTCGTCGCACTGATCGGACGGTGCGCGATGAGCTTGCCATCGTAGATGATACTGAACACGCCATAGGGAGTTGGAAGCTCCCTGGACGCCTTGGCGCTCGCGACTCGAACCACTTTCGGCTCAAGCCCCAACATCCTCGACGCCTCCGCAATCCTCTCCACCGATTGTGCAACATACGGGCACTGATCGGCAGCCAGGATCGTCAGGCCCTTCCTGTACCGCTGGAAGAGTCGTTTACCTTCGACGATGAACCGAGGATCAGGGGCCGTCTTCTTGAGTTTCTTGACGAGTAGTTCATAGGGGGCCGCGGTTGCCTCACTGCTGCCGATGATGCGGTCCACCGAGACAAAACCCGCTTTGAGGAACAAATCACGTCCGGCCATGAGACTATCGGATGTGGTCACCACGGCGACGCCTCGGCACCGGCTCTTCTTGGCATCCTCGAGACAACTCTGTAACAGCAGAGATCCAAGCCCTTTCCCCTTGTGTTTGCCGTAGACCCACAAGCAATGGATGACCAAGTAGCCCTCTGCCTCCACAGGCCGCCACGCATGATTGCCGAGGGCGTATTCGATCATTCCAACATCACCGGACTTTGCTGAGCGGAGCACCTTGTATCTGAGCCCTTCCGCATAGCGCTCCCTGAGCCAGTTCGTCTTCCGACGATGCCCCAGGTTATTAGGGCTTTTGTTACCACAGTGGCTGCAACCGCCGATGTTGTCAGCATTGGTGTCGATGATTTGGTAATCGCTCATGCTGTGGCTCTGACTGGTGGCAAAACGTTGGCGTTCACGCGGCGGGCGCGTGAGACAGTATGATCATGTGCACTGGCGCGACGCTGCCGATCTCCTTGACGAAATCGCCGACGAGTGAGGTTTCTCCCAGAGTTTTCCGCGCTTCTTCGGTCGTCGCACAGGCGGTCAGCAGGTATGGGCAGACCGCGGGCACATCAAAGGCCTTGTCGGCTCTCGTCGGCACCTGCTTCGCGCACTCCGCGCACCCCTCGTGAAAGAAAAGGTTATCGCACAAGCCCTTTTCGTTCTTGCCAACGATCAGGTAGTTCTTCTTGACCGCGTCGAGTCCAACGGTCCCGACCTTCGTTTTCCATGCCAGCCCTTGCTTGCCGTCAGGCGTCGGGCTTCGCAAGAAGATCGTACCGGAAGTCTCGCGCAATGCGTGCATTGAAATGACCTCAAGTAAGAGCCGACGATTATTATACTGCGAGTCTGGCCGCGCAGCACGCGGCGGTCCGCGCCACACGCCCCGAGAGAGTCGCCTTTCCGCGAAAGTGGCGCGACTTTCGCGGAGCGAAAGGCGACTTTGGTGGCCCGTGCACGGTTACCGGCGTTCCCAGAATCTCAAACACGGTCGAATCAGCGCAGGGCCTGTGTGGCACGTGGCTCCTGATGCGTCACCTCGGCCCGTCCCTCAGGCTGGGCCAGGCCGGCTACATGCCCGGATAGAGTGTCTCGTTGGTGAGCGTTGGCACGACCGACAGGCGCGCATTGGCATAGATGCACGCGGCGCGCGAGCCGAACAGGAGGACTTCCTCGCGACTGTCTCCCCAGATGTCCGCCACGAGGACATAGTAGTCGGCCTGCCGGTCCGCGGCGGTCCGCGAGTCGACGTACTGCATCGGCAGTTCGTCAATGAGCTCACCATCTCCGCGGTAGATCGCGGTCGGTCGGCCGGGTCCGTGGCCGTAGACCAGGATGTCCTGGGGGCCATCGGCATGCGACCAGCGCACCGCCAGCGGGGCAATGGCCCACGCGCCGGGCGCTTGCTGCTTGCGCCACAACTCCCGGCCCTGCAGGTCGAACAGGTACAGGATCGCCCAGGCATTCTCGTCGCGCCGGTGGGTGGCTACGGGCGTTCTGTCGACCGACACGAACTGCATCTCCGAATCGCCGCGAAACCGCCCCGCCACCACGTGCTGGCACTCACCCATCGGCCGGTGCCACAACGTCGCCCCGTCGCGGGACAGGCAGTGCAGGCCGGTGTTGCCAAACAGCAACCGCCACTGACCGTCACTTGGCTGCACCAGATAACAGGCGTCCTGATGTGCGCCCTGGTCGTCGTGAGAGAAGAGCACCTGGCCGTCATCGTCGATCAGTGCGTAGCCCACGAACACTTCGTCGCGACCGTCTCCGTCCACGTCGGCCAACGCAGGGAAGTGGCCCGTCGAACCACTCCACTTCCACAGCTCTTTGCCTTCGTGGCTCACACCCCACAGGTTCCAGTAACGGTCTTTGACGATCAGGTCAGCGCGCCGAGTGCTCCCCGTGAGGTTAGCGAACAGGAAGCAGTCGTCCGCGGGCGCGGGCAGCGCCAGCTGTCCCTTCTCGCGTCCGGTGGCGCCTTCCAGCACGACCAGCGTGGCCTGACCGGCATAGCGCGTGGCCCGCTCGCGGACGCTCCGGCCGTCGTACGGCGGTTCCACGTAGGTCGCCTGCCGCACATACAGCACATCGTTTCGCCCGTCGTCGTCCCAATCGCCGATCTGGACCGGCAGGTCGCTGTAGATCCGTCCGTTGTCCGCCGAGGCCCGGCCCATCTGCCACAGGATGTCTCCTGTGATGGTGGTGGCGGTCAGGCAGGTGATGGCCCGCGATCCGAACTCACTCTGGACAAACAACAGGTCCGGCGCTCCGTCCATGTTCAGATCGCCGATCCGCATCGTTTCGGCCCCGAAGTCCTTGACGTCCAGACACGCGACCAGGTGCGCGGCCGGCGGCGCGTCCGCGGCGAGACCCGGATGCAGCACAGCAGAAATCACCAGGAGGACGCTCCAACGGATTGCGCAGCACATGGGAGGGTTCCTTTCTGCACGTTACGTTAACCCGTTGTGATAAGCGGCACAATGCAGTTCCTCGCGAAGAGCGCAGGGCATGGGGTGGTTCTGCGCGAGGTGGTCGCGGCAGGGACGATGGTCAGGTGTTGATATTTGTTCCGTCGGTGAAATGGGAGCCCAACGAAATGTTTGGCCGAAGGCCATGTTCACACGTGGGAGCCCATGCCGCAGGTGAAGTTGGCCTTCAGCCAAACGTATTCAGGGGCTCCGATTTCCTGGGGCGTTGCCCCAGGCTACGGTGATGATGGCCTTCGGCCAGTTGCGGGATGTCACCGCTTCACGGTGACGAATTGGGCAGTCCATGCGGATGAGCCCATCCAAGGAACAGATGTCGCAACGACAACCAGTTCAGACCTGCCACGCTTTCACCTTGCCAGGTGCAACGGCAAAGTGAACCGCGGGAGGGTTCAGACGACCGTGAGCGATACTGGTTCCAGCTGCCGGAGCCCGGCGGGCGCGTTAAGTCGGAATCGCATGGCTCATGACCGTGGCATGACGCCCACGTCCGACGTTCTGGCGAACTTCGTGGCTGGTTTGCGGGCCGTCGGACGCTGGTTTCTGGCCATGCTGGCGTGCTCCTGGTGAATTCTAACAAAGCTGGTGGTGGGGGAGGTAGCATGGCGGGCGTGACGAGACGCGGCACCTCGTTCGTGGCGAGGCCTCCGTTGCGTGAGACCGGGTGGCGGATTGTTCCGGGGATATGGTAGGCTGGCCTCGAGCGGGCAACGAGTAGGACCGCCGAACGATCAAGGCAATCTGGTCGGGCCACAGGCACGACGAGGCGGGTTTTCGATGAACGATTTCGCGCAGCTGTTGGAACGATTGCGCCGTGTGGAAGCACTGCATGCGCGCACGGATGTCGTGGGGGAACGAGATGCCGCGGCGGCCGCCATGCGGGCAATTCGGGCCGAGCTGGCCCGGCTGAAGACCGAGGAGCCGCCGGTCGAGTACCGATTCACCGTGGCCGATGTCTGGTCGCGCCAGTTGCTCACCGCGCTGCTGCGACGCTACGGGCTGAGTCCCTACCGCTATCGCGGACAACGTCGAACAACCGTGATGGTTCGCGTTTCGCCATCATTTGTCGACACGACCCTGTGGCCGACGTTCACGGATCTGAGTAATACCCTGCAGTCCTACTTGTCCGAGATCACGCAGAAGGTGATTCGCGAGGCGATTTGTGAGGACAGCACGGAGGCGGCTGAACGTCCCGAAGGGACCGCGATTGAAGACCAGCGCGCGGAGTCGTAGGTCACACGTCGGGCCGGAACAAGACCTGCCGCCGATTGGGAGCGGTCAACGGCCGATATCGATGCCTCGCCGGTCGTGGCGGGGGCCGGCGTGACTTGCCGGTCGGATATCATTGTATGCCGGAGTGTCGGCTCCAGCATCGGCCCCCACGGAACCAACACGAGAGGAAACGCGCATGTTGCGAAAAGACTCGCCCTTGAGCCTGGATGAGCACGTCCGTACGTCACTCCAGGAGCGTCATCAGGACGAACACAACGCCGGGCACCTGTACGACCGGGTCGCGGAACGGCTGTACCACGAGGGGTACGCGGGACTGGCTCAGCACTTCCGAGCGGCAGCAGCCGAGGAGCGTGGTCCCCACGCACAGCGTCTGGAAGACATCCTGCACGCGTTCGATATTGATCCGCCGCATCCGCGGATTGAGGAGCCGGACCTGCGTGATCATGAGACGGCGCTGGACCTGCTGTACCTGGCCTGGAACACGGAGGCCGAGCTGGCGCGGCGGTACGAGAAGACCAAGGCTTTGGCGGCGGAAAATGGCGAGCTGGCGGTCGAGGCCATGATCGACGCGATTCTCGAATCGCAGCTGCGGGAAGTGGCCGAGGCACGTGCCCTGTACCGCCGCTGCGAGTCGGCCGCCAGTGACGGGACCGGCCTCATGGCGGTGGACATCAGTCTGGCGGCTGGCCCGGCTGCCGGTTGATGGGTCACCGAGGTGTCCGGAAGCCCCATGTAGGGCATGACCAGCCGTGATCGTCGTGGGCGGGCGCCGTGCGTTGGCGGCGAGCAGCGCTGGCTATGCCAAGAAGTGGCCGCTTTTTCGTTGAAGCGGCATCTGCGCCGAGCCTATACTAGCGCCTATCAGGTTGGTGGCTCGGGTTCAGTGAGGCTAGGCAACTTGGCCCACTGCACTTGAGGCTTCACGCAGATGACTCGACAACTACGGTCCGCACGCCGCCGCCGGGCTATTCGGCGCGCGGTATTTCTCGGTGCGCCACTGCACCGCCGCTCAATCGCCCGCACCAGCCTGCTACTGGAACAACTTGAAGCGCGCGTGCCGCCCGGATCCATGCTCATCAGTTCCGTGGCCGACGCGGGAAGTGCGCCCGCGGTGACTTCTCAGGCGCGTGGGGACGAGGATCGCGGACAACGCTCCCGCGAGGCAAGGTCACGCGACACAGACACGCAGGTGCAGCAATCACCTGATCCCGCAACGACACGTGCGGACCGCCTGCACGAGTGGCTGCGCGCTGTGCGCGCAGAGAAGCCCGATGCGCGGCCGATGCGGAGTGAGCGTGATCATGACGACGTTTCCGAACCAACGGAGCATTCGCCAGTTTCACAAAAGGATGCAGCCTCAGCGATCGACGTGGGACTCGATGCCGAGTTGCCCGACGACCTGCTGGACTTCTTGGCAGGTCGCCGGGACGATTGCGGGGCACGCTGCGCGCCGCCTCCGGAGCCGAGCGCGTCGAGCGGTTCTTCTTCACCGTCAGGCACCTCTTCCTCGGCGCCGGAGCTGACTCTGGAACCGGCGCGGTCGAGCATCTCCCCACGAGCGCCACGGGACACGTTGCCCCCGCCACAGTGGCACAGCGGCGCGGCGCGGGCAGATCACTTCCCGTCGTTACCCAAGTTGGCTGGGTTACGGGCACCTGCCTCGAAAGCAACGGCGCTCGCGCCGG
Organism: Pirellulaceae bacterium; assembly: GCA_025459265.1. GTDB lineage: Bacteria > Planctomycetota > Planctomycetia > Pirellulales > Pirellulaceae > JAAYDI01. The sequence continues at coordinate 5,822 of JALOQX010000318.1, forward strand.
CAAGCGATCACGAGGCGAAGACCGCTCCGGCGTCCGCGGCGGCGATCTCGGTCGAACCGCCGGCGATGGCAGCCGCGACTGCGCGCGCTACTCGCCTCGGCTTCGACCACGGGCTGGACGGTTGGACGATCCGGCAGCAGGGCGGTTCGGTGCAGGGTCGAGGCAGTGTTACGGCCGGCAGCGCCGTGCTGCACGAAGGCGACTCGTTCCTGGTCACGCTCGACCAATCGTTTAACGTGCCAAATCGCCCGATTGCCGCGGTGTTCACGTATGAGGCGGAATTCGACACCACCGATCCGGCGTTCATTAACGACGCGTTCGAAGCGGCTCTGCTCGATGCCGATGGCTACTCGCTCGTCCACACATTTCACGCCCAGCGAGACGCCTATTTCAACCTGACCGAG
>JALOQX010000083.1 GCA_025459265.1 Pirellulaceae bacterium
TCCAAATCATAGGAGGTTGGTGCACGTGGCATCCGTTGAAGAACGCGTAATCGAAATCGTTGCCGAGCAGCTCGGGGTGGAAAAGGACAAGATCACTCGAGATACCCACTTCGTCAATGACCTGGGCGCTGACTCGCTGGACACCGTCGAACTCGTCATGGAACTGGAAGAAGAGTTCGACATCAACATTCCCGACGATGCCGCCGAGAAAATCCAGAAGGTCGGCGAAGCCATCGACTTCATCGCCAAGGCCCAATCCTCTGCTTGATCGGACGAAGTCACGCACATGAAGCGACGTGTCGTCGTCACCGGGATGGGTGTCGTTACCGCCATCAGTTGCCGCGTCGATGAACTGTGGCAACAACTGCTGGCCGGCGCTAGCGGCGTGCACCCGGTGCGCTTGTTTGATACCTCCGATCTGAAAATCAAGATCGGCGGCGATATTTACGACTGGGACCCCAGCGCCTATATCGATCCCAAAGATGCCAAGCGGATCGATCGCTTCACACAGTTCGCGCTCGTGGCCGGGAGCGACGCCATCCGCGATGCGGGTTGGGACATCGCGCGCGAGGACAGCTACCGCTGCGGCGTCGTGCTCGGATCCGGGATCGGCGGGCTCGGCGAAATCGAAGCGCAAATGAACCGCCTGATGACCAAGGGGCCCGACCGCGTCTCGGCGTTCACCGTCCCGAAAATGATGCTCAATGCGGCCGGCAGCGTGCTGGCCATCCAGTACGGCATTCGGGGGCCCAACTACGCCGTGGCAACGGCCTGCGCCAGCGCCACCAACGCCATGGGCGATGCGCTCAAGTTGATCCAGGACGGCCGCGCCGACGTCATTGTCACCGGCGGCACCGAAGCCGCGATGACCCGCATGGGACTCAGCGCCTTCCAGAATATCAAGGCCCTCTCCACACGCAATGAGGATCCCGCCGGCGCCAGCCGACCCTTCGACGCCGAACGCGACGGATTCGTGTTCAGCGAAGGCGCCGGCCTGCTCGTGTTCGAGGAACTCGAACACGCGCGAGCCCGCAGTGCCAAGATCTACTGCGAAGTCTACGGCGCCGGCGTCAGCACCGACGCGGGACACATCACCCAGCCGGATGAGAACGGTACCGGCGCCGCCCGCGCCATGTCCAATGCGCTGGCCGACGCCGCCGTGGCACCCGCCGATGTCGATTACATCAACGCGCACGGCACCAGCACCCAGCTGGGCGATAAGGCCGAAACCCTCGCCATCAAGACCGTCTTCGGCGACCACGCGGAACGGCTGAGCATTTCCAGCACCAAGAGCCAGCTGGGACATACCCTCGGCGCCAGCGGCGGCATCGAACTGGTCGTCACCATCAAGTCCCTGCTCGAACGCGTGATCCCCCCCACCATCAATCTGCAGACCCCCGATCCCGACTGCGATCTGGATTACACCCCCAATCAGCCGCGCCAGCGCGACGTCCACATCGCCATGAGCAACAGCTTCGGCTTCGGCGGCCATAACGCATGCATCGTCGTCGGACACCTGCGAAACGGCGTCTCCCGCTGACGTGACTCCCTCCGGGACGGTCAGTCCACCGTCTGCCCTCTCCTCACCAGACCACCACCCCCGAAAGAACCACTGCCGACGAGCGCCGGCGGCATAATTGGTCTGCAGCCGTACGCTGCTCCCCGAAAAAGACATTTACGTCATGGCCTTTATGTCAGGTTGCCTGCCGGCGCGATCAATTCCTCTCTAGAGAAGGAGCAGTCAGCCCAGGAAGTGGAACAGAGATTCGGAACAGAGCACGCCTCGGTGGCATATCGCCACCTGATTCCTGGAGGTCAACATGGTTCATCGGCCCTTGGGGTGGTTGGGTATTGCGCTCGTGGTCTGCGCCCTGCTCGGGTGTCTGACAACGGGCGCCCGCGCGGACATTATCACGTACACGGCCGAGCTCCCGGGAGATTTTTTTCAGCTGGCGCCTGGAGCCGGGGCCACCAACATCAGCCTGGGAATTCTCGGTCCTCAGTATCAGGCGGGAGGATCAGGACCGCTGGTTTCCATCCCAATCGACCGCATAATCACGGGTGCCACGCTCTTTGGCAGTTGGACGCCGCCTGAAGAGGCCATGGAGTATCCGTCCAGCTACGAGATGCGTGCCAACGGAATCACAATTCCCGATTCGGTGCCGCAAGCAGGTCAAACGGCGTTCGCGTGGGATTTTGACCTGCCCGGTGACTTGGATTCGCTCCGCAATACCGGCATCTCGATTAGTGTCCGACTTGTGGGACAATCCCAATTGAGTGGCATTGGTGTGGGTCCGACGCGGATTGAGATCACGACGGTTCCCGAGCCAGGGTCGCTCGTGCTCTGGTCGGCCGTGGGCGGCACCTGTGTGGGCGCGCTGTACCTGCGTCGGCGACGGACGCGCGCTTGACGGACCGCCGCGCAGCGGCATCGCGGGTGCAGGCAGCGGCCATGAGCATTGCATCGCGTCAGGCCATCCGCCCGGATGGCCTGTTTGTATTCAGTAGTTGAAGGTGACGCCGCGGTCGCGCAGTGCGCGGGCCAGTGGCAGCGGTCCTTCGTAGTGCACGGCATCCCAACCCGCGTGCCGTGCGCCGTCGACGTTTTCCGGCCGATCGTCGACGAAGAAGATGCGGTCCGGCGCCACGCCGGCAGCTTTCGCCGCATGCTGGTAGATGGCCGGTTCCGGCTTGCTGCAGCGCAGCTCGTGGCTGAGCATGTGCGTCTGAAAAAACTCCCGCACGGCCTTGAACCGCCCGTCGGAGACATACTCCCAGTGCGCGTCGCAGGTGTTGGAGAGGATCCCCAGTCGGTAGCCGGCGGCCCACAGGTGCGCGACGATCGGGATGATCCGCACGTTCAGGTCGAACATGGCGCTGTGGGCGTGATGAAACGCGCGGTAGTCGGGCTGCACGCAGGTGGCCGAGCAGAACGCGTCATAAAAGGCGCGGCTTGTCACTTCGCCGCGCTCGTATCGTTCCTGGAGCCCGCTGTCGTAGAGCGCGCTCCAGACCTGCACCTCGGTCAGTCCGGTCAGCTCCGCCACCTGGCGGCAGGCCACGTGTTGGTCGAAGGTCAACAGCACATTGCCCAGATCAAAATACAGAAACTCCGGCACGCGGCTCTTCATCGGCCCTACTCCTGCCAATCTCCCAAGGCGATAAGCAGCTCGCCCATCTCACTGGCCGCGTGGTGGTCCCCTTGCGCGCGGGCGTATTCGATCCCCTCGCGCAGGGTCGCCCGCGCCTCGTCCGCCCGCTGCAGCTGGAGCAGCAGCCGGGCGGCCATGAAGTAGGCCGGGACATGCGGCGGGCGGTCCCGCATCAGCTCGCGAAACCGCGCCAGGCTCGCCTCGTGCTCCCCCTCCTTCTGGAGTTCCATCGCCAGGCTGTACCGCAAAAACGTGTCCTGCGGCTCGTCCTGGAGCATTGCCTCGATCTGCTCTCGTCGCGATACGCTGTTCATGGACGCCTCCTCAGCCCCGTGGGGTTGGCACAGGCTGGAGCAGCCAGCGTAATGCATGGCGGGCGTATGACCCAGCCGCCCAACTCAAATGACTCATTTTACCCAGCCATTTTTTTCGGCAAAGTTCTATAAACCTCGACTGTCGTTAGATCCGATACCAACCTCCGCGGCGCGTGCTCTGCCGAACGCTGGGGCGGTCGCGCACGGAAGTGGCGGCAGCAAGCCCTGCGGGGATCCGCCGCCGCCGCGAGGGAACCCCGTTGATCAGGATGATCGCTATGCTCCGCAACGTCTCCGCATGTGCGTGGTTTGTACTGGCGGCAGGATGCCTGGTGGGAGCGGCACGGCCGCAAGACGCCGCGTCCGACTGGGTTCCGGTCGATCGCACGCGTGAGCCAGCGCGGCGCAGCCTGGAGTCCGGCGGGTCCGAATTCCAACTGGTCCAGAACAGGTCGCAGAGTCTGGCCGAACGGCTCAAGGCGATTCGTGGCGCGGCGCCGGCGGAGCAACTGGACGCTCCCGCATCGCAACCCCTGCCTCCCGCGGCGGAGTCCGGCGGTGGCGGCAGTTCCGGTCCGTCGTCGGTGTTGGTGCGTCGCGGCACGACTGCTCCGAGCGACAGTCCTTCCCCTCTCGAACCGACCGAGCAGGCGGCTCCGAGTCCGCCCACGATGGAGGCGGGACAGATCGTCGAAGGTGCGGAGGAGTCTGTGGATTCCACGCGGCGCACGGCACGCCGCGCGCCGCGCGAGAACGAAACGTTCCGTCCGTCGACCTCGTCGTCCGCCATGCCCGGCAGTTCGGCGACGAGCGCCTCGTTTGCGCTGAGCAAGCAAGGCCCGCTGTTGACGGTGGAGACAGAAGGTCCCCGGGCGATCGTCCTGGGCAAGGAAGCCAGCTACCGCGTGCGCGTGATGAATCAAAGCAGCACGGAAGCCCAGCGCGTCGTGGTGTCGATCACGGTGCCCGCCTGGGCGCAGGTCACCAAGACGCTGGCCCGCGTCGGGTCGGTCACTGCTGAGGGCGACAAGCGCGGCGAGGCGCCCATCACGTGGGACCTGGAGCGTGTTCCGCCGCGCTCGCAGCACGAGCTGACGATCAGCCTTCAGCCGACGGAAAACCGGCCGCTGGATCTGGTGGTCGACTGGGTCTTTCGCGCCCCCTCGATGCAGACCAGCATCGACGTGCAGCAGCCGCAGTTGGCGCTCGCCGTGGATGGGCCGTCCGAGCTGCGTTACGGAACCACCGGCGTCTTCAAGATCAAGGTGAGCAACCCGGGCAACGGGCCGGCCGACGGTGTCACCCTGACGATGAGCGCGCCTGGCGGAACGAGCCAGCCGCAGGCGGTCGGCACGTTGGCCGCCGGCGAGAGCCGCACGCTGGAGATCGAGCTCGCGGCCCAGCAGGCCGGGATGATGCCCATCCAGGTCGTCGCGCAGGGAGACGGAAGTCTTCGGGCCGAGGCGCAGCACGAAGTCCGCGTGCGGCGCGCGCAACTGGCCGTCAAAGTGACCGCCCCGGCCATGCTGTACGCCGGCGCGACCGCGCAGTACGAGATCCGCGTCGCCAACACCGGAGATGCGCCTGCCGAGGGCGTGACCCTCGAGGTCGAACTCCCGCCGGGCATCAAGAACGCCCTGGGCGTCGATAAGAAAGCGATCGACAGCAACGTTTCCCGGTGGCGTCTGGGCGACCTGCCGCCGGGCAGCGATCGCGTCTACAAGATGCAGGGTGAGCTGACGTCCGGAGGCGAGAACCGCCTGGCCGCGCGGATCGCCAGCAGCGACCAGAACACGGCTTCCGACACGGCCCTCACACAGGTCGAGGCCATCGCCGACCTCAAGCTGATCGTCAACGATCCGCAGGGGCCGTTGCCGGTGGGCCGCGACGTGACCTACGAGATCCTGGTGCTCAACCGGGGATCGAAGGAAGCGAGCAACATCGACCTCGTCGCCCAGTTCTCGGAGGGGATCGAACCGGCGGCAGCCGAGGGTCACCGTGGCCAGATCGTGCCCGGCCAGGTGATTTTCGAGCCGATCCGCGTGCTGCCCGCCGGCGGCCAGGTCACTGTCCAGGTGAAGGCCAAGGCCCTCAAGGCGGGCAACCTCCGGTTCCGTGCCGAGCTGAGCTGCAACGAACTCGAAACCAAGCTGGTCTCCGAGTTGACGACGCGGTTCTACGCAGCGGCCGGGGAGGGCTCGGCTCCGGGATCGCGGCCCGTGTCGGCCGATCGTGCGGCCGGCAGCGAACCGACTCCGGCGCGGCGCTGACGCCAACGCTCAGCAGGTCGCGCGCCGCATCTCCTCCACGACCAGCGGCTCGGGCGAGTGGGGATCGCGGATCCGCATGACCAGCTCGCCCGTCAGCAGGCGCTGGACAACCTGCCCCACGACTTCCTTACGCCAACCACGGGCCAAGGGGGGCACCGTGCCGTCGCCCTCGCCCAGCTGGTAGGCGATCAAGTCGCGCACATCTTCGACCGAGCCGATCAGGCCCGGCGCCACCTCGGCCGACCGCGCCTGAGCGCTGACCGCCGTCGCCAGGAACTGGCCGAGCAGGCCGTACTGCGGACGCGTGGCCTTGGCACCGGCCCGCGGGCACTGCTCGTCCGGCACCGCCAGTCCGCGGGCCACGCACGCGGCCAGTTCGGGAATCGACCGCTGCTGTTTGCGCCAATCCATGCCGCGCACCGCGCGAATGCGTTGTTCGTCAGCCGACGCGCGCCGGGCCAGCTCGAGCAGCAGATCATCGCGCAGCACGCGCCGCGGCGGAATGTCGCGGGCCCGCGCCTGCTGATCACGCCAGCGCCAGAGTTCGTAGAGGATGGCCAGCTGCCGCCGCGACAGGCCGGCGATGCCGGCGACGCGCCGCCAGCGCTCGGTCGTCTCTTCCTGCTCCAACTGGTCCTGCCAGGCGCTCAGTTCGTCCGCGAGCCAAGGCTGCCGGACACACGCATCCAGCCGGTGCTGCAGCCGTTCGTAGAGCGGTTCCAGATAGAGCACGTCCTGCAGGGCATACTCCAACTGCCGCTTGCTCAACGGCCGCCGGCGCCAGTTCGTGCGCGTCTCGCCCTTGCCGAGTGTCTGGCCGAGCAGCTTCTGCAGCAGCGTGCTGTACGAAGCCGGGTAATCGATGCCGACCAGCCCCGAGGCGATCTGGGTGTCGAACCACGCGGCCGGACGCGCTTGGATCGCGCGGCGACAGAAGCGAAACTCCTCCCGGCCCGCGTGCACCACCGTCACGTGCCCCGCGGCGGCCAGCAGCTTCCAGAACGGCGTCAGGTCCGCGACGGCCAGCGGATCGATGATGGCCGGGTGCCCGCTGGCCGCGACCTGGATCAGGCAGAGTTCCGGATGATAGCGATCTTCGGAGACGAATTCCGTATCGAACGCGATCACGCCGGCGCGCGCAATCGCGTCGCAGTAATCCGCGACCGCTTGTTCCGTGGCCAGGTATTCGTAGTTCACGCGCGCGCCAGCAGTTCTGAAGTGTCGACACATGATAGCCCACGACGCCCCTGTTGGCCAGGACCCGACGGCATCTTGGGCCGGCGGCACGGCATCTGGTAAATTGGGTCGACAGGCGGGTCACTGCGACCGGCCGGGGATCTTCGCGGGCGAGGAACATGTCGCTGTGACCGGACTGTTAGTGAGCGTGCGCAGCGCGTCCGAGGCCGAGGCGGCGCTGCGCGGCGGAGCGACGCTGATCGATGTGAAAGAACCGCGTCATGGACCGCTCGGCCGCGCCACCGCGACCCAGTGGTCTCAGGTGGCTGCGGCGGTGGCGCAGCGCGTGCCCGTCAGCGTCGCGTGCGGGGAACTGGCCGAGGCCGATGGCAACGTACTGGCCGCGGTGCCCGCGTCCGTTTCGTTCGCCAAGTGCGGGCTGGCCGGGTGCGCGGCGCTGAGCGACTGGCCGCAACGCTGGCGCGTCTGGGCGGAACGCCTGCCGCCACAGGTGGCGCCGGTGGCGGTGCTCTACGCCGACTGGCGCGCGGCCGGCGCGCCGGACCCGGCGGAGGTCCTGCGTTACGGCGCAGCGTGTCGCTGTCCCGCGCTGCTGTGTGATACGTGGGCCAAGGACGGACGGACACTGCTGGAGCACCTGACCCCGGCCGCGCTGCGGACGCTGACCCGAACGGCCCGGCGCTGCGGCATGCGCATCGTCCTGGCCGGGTCCCTGCAGCTCCGCGATCTGCACCACGTGCTCGCGTTGGAACCGGACTTCGTCGCCGTGCGCGGCGCGGTCTGTCAGGGGGGGCGCACGGGCCGGGTGCAGGCCGAGCGGGTGGCTCAATTCGCGCACCACCTGGTGCAGGCGGCGCGTCCCCGCGAGGCGGCCGGACTGACCCGGGGCACCGGCCGCCTCGACCCCCCGCGGGAATCCGCGCGGTTGCTTGACATTTCGCGCGCGGAGTTTGATACTTGACCTCTTGTTAGGCTGGCTATGGTATGGCCGGCAGGCTCACCTTCACGGAGGCAGTCCCGCGGGTGCTGTCGATTCCCGCCCGCCCACTCTGGAGCGCGCGGTGAATCACGAGGGAGCAAGACCGTGCCTCAGTCGGTTCTCGATGCCATCAAGTCGGGGAAGTGGGATTACGAGCCCGAAGAGCGATGCAGCAGCGATTTCGCCTCGACGCGCGCCATGCCGGGCAGTTTCGAAAAGGTCAGTGTGCTGTCAGACCGCGTGAGCCGCGGGCTGCCGCTGTGGCATCCCCTGGATCGCCGCGCGTACGACGAAGGCAGTGATTAGGTCAGATCAGGAGCGGATCATGCCGACCTTCCGCACGGAAGTGCCGCATCAGCTTGGCCAGGAACAGGCCGTCGCGCGCCTCAAACGGTTTCTGGACCAGGCGCGGGAAGAGTACAAGGATTTTGTCACCAGCCTGCAGGGGACCTGGACGGAGAACGTCCTCACCTTCTCGCTGCAGACCTACGGCTTTCAGATCGCGGGGACGCTGACGGTCGGCGACGAGTCCGCCTGCCTGGCGGGCCAGCTGCCGCTGGCGGCGAGCCTGTTTCGCGGCAAGATCGAGCAATCCATCGCGTCGACGCTCCGCCGGGAACTGGCGTGACAGCTGTGCCGGCTGCAGCGGTTGTAGTCGCTGGCGCGGCATGGCTCCCGCGACTCACCGCGTACAGGCCCGTGCCGCGGCGCAGTGACGCGCTGCCGCAACCTATGGTTGAGCAGACTTCTGGCCGACCGTCGGTCCCGGTTCCCGTGTGCGCGGTGTCATGAACGACTTCCTGCAAGCCAGCCAATTGCGTGACGAGGCGCGACGCCTGCTGAGATACCGCGTGCCGCTGACGCTCGCGGTCCTCTGCAACTTGGTGTTGCTGATCCGATTTCCCTTCGCGCGTTCCCAGACCAATGCGGCCCCCCCACCGCCGCCGGCTGCGGCCCAGGTGGCGTCTGATCTTCTGCCACCCAATCCGCCACCGGCGGTGGCGCCGGCGGATCGCCCCGCACTCCCCGCCGCGGCTGCCGTGCCGACAGCACCGGACGTCTTCCCGCCGCAGGCCGTGAACATCGGGACCGCCGACATTGCCGACGCCTCGCGCCGTCTGGCCCACGCAACCCAGCGGGGCCTGGTGCAGGTCGCGACCAGCCCGTGGGCCCAGACGCTCAGGGCGTCCTTCGCGCACTGGAGCGCAGAGCGCCAGCGCGAGCGTGCTGCGCCGGCCCCCGTCCCACCGCCGCGTCAGGCCTTGACGTTGCGGAACCTGCGCGACAATGGCGGACCGGTCCGCTTGCTGGTCAACGGCCGCATCTGCGAACTCGGCCCCGGCGAAGCCCATGAATTCACGAATGAACCGGCCTGGGTCGTGCAGTTCCACCGCGGCGAAGACTTCGGGGACGAGCAGCGCACGCTCACCGGCGGCAGCTACGACTTCATCGTGACCGACCAGGGCTGGGCGCTCCAGACGCGGCCCTGAAATGGCCCATCGCTCTAGCTACCGTACGCGAATGAAGTCACTCAGCCGCCCCGCCACGGCTGTCGGACGATAGGGTGTCCGCATGTCGGCCGGGGCACGTTTGAGCGCGGGCAATTTGTTCCGCGGAATGTCCAGCTGCGGCTCGGGAGCCGGGTCATCCGTCGGCGCGGGCGCGCTGTCCAACTCATCTGGCAGCGGATCCGGCGGTGTGGCGGGTGTCGGCGGGGCTGCCGGTGTCTGCTCGGCCGGCACGGTGTCGCTCGGCAAGGGGGCCGTCAGCACGGGAGGATCGGCGGGTAACGGGGCTGCGTCCGCACCCGGCGACGGGGGCGACACGTCGAGCTCCCGCGGTGCCGGAACCGGGGGTGATGGCGGCGGCGCCGGGTCATGATCGTCGACGCGATAGGATGCGCGCGGTACCTGCGCGCAGACCCGATGCGTGCAGGCTGCCGGCCGCCACCAGCGCGGCTGCCAGCCGAGCAGCTGGTAGAGCCGACCGAAGGGCACGCACCGCGTGCATCCCGCGGCCTGGCACCGCTGCGGCCCCCCGGCGTGGCCCGCCGCCCACGGCCACCACGTGCGACGTGGCGGACCAGGGGTCGGCGACACCGCGCACGGGGCGGATTCGCAGTAGTCGGTCCACAGGTCGCCGTGACGCAGCTGTCCCCAACCGGCGGGCCCTTGACAGACATCGGCATACGCAGACGTCCAGGGCAGCGTACCTCCCGGTAGGGACGCTGCGACTTCCAGCGCGGAGACCGGCGCACCTGTGTCGCGCTGCACCGGGGCCCGCTCTCCCGCTCTCGCCCCGACCGAGAGCAACACTCCCAGCGCCACGGCGCCCATGCTGAGTTTCATCACGCACCTTCCATGCCGCAACCAGAGACTCCGTTCGACGAGATCGCGCGCGTCCTGGGGCCGGTCCTCCTGACCTGCCCGCGCGCGAGCTCGTTGGTCTGTGCCTGCTGTTGGTGTCGGCACTCTTACAACCGGCAATTCAGCTCCGTCCGGCACCCTGGCTCAAACCCTACGTTGACGACATTGCGGTTAATGCACAGGACCGGATCGAGCGCGACACGCGTTACAGGCCCTACGGTCGGACCGGTGGTGGCCCCGTGCAGATTGCCGACTCGTTACCACAGGCTTGTGTCAGGCCCCGTCGTCCAGTTCCGACGTGTCGCAGAGTTCGGCCAGACGGCGTCCCCGTGCCAGGTACTTCAGGCTCCACACGCAGGCGGTGATGCCGGCCACAATGGCCGCCACGTAGTTGGGCGAACGCACGTCCTGCGCCAAGCTGAGCAGGAAAAGCGTCGCCAGCATGGCCACCAGAATGACAAACCGCTGGCCGTGCATGTCCAGGATGATGCGCTGTACGCGGTGCACGTTAAAGGTCGAGCGGGCGCTGATGTTGGCCAGCTCGCGCAGTTCCGAGAACGTGTCCCGCGTTTCGGTGACCGGAGCCGGGGGCAGGGCCGGGATCGCGGCGACTTCCGGCATCATCTCGGGCGCCGGCTTGGCCGGCGCGCTGCGAGGCACAAAAGGCTGCGTCACCGCCGGCTCGGGCATCGGCGCATACGGCCGCGTCCGGGCCAGGAGTTCCGCCATGTACTGCTCGATGGTCGGTTCCCCCTGGGGCACGTCCTCCGTCATCACCCCGGCGGAAAACGGCACGGTTTCGCGCGGTGACTGCGGACGCGCCGCCGGGTCCGGCGTCTGCTCCGCCTCACGCACGGGGGGATTCATCACGATGGTCACACTCCCGTAACGCGGTGGGGTCGGCCCAACCTGCGTCAGCGGGCTCGGCTCGACCGGCGACTGAACCATCGCGGATTCCTTTTGTCATCAAGAGGCGAGACGGGCGCGCAGTGCACACTGCCCCGTAGTTACCTAGCTCGCACACCGGCGGGCGTCAAACCGACCATGCCCGGCGCGGCACGGCGGACACCGCTGCGGACGCGGACACCGCGGATTGTACGGTTCGTAGTGGTCGCAGCGCGCGGCTCGTCACGGCGCGGCAATCACGATGACATCGTCGCGGCGGCGAAACGTAAGGCCGGCCGGCTCCAGCGCGGCGGTCAACAGCTCGTCGAGTGTCGCGTCGCGCACATCGATCGAGACGCGCCTGCGGAGCCGCTCGCCAAGCTCCCCTTCGAATTCGAACGCGACGCCCAACCGCTGGGCGACCGCCTGCAGAATGGCCTCGACCGGCTGCTGGACCACGCGCAGCGTCATCACGGTTCGGCTGGCGCCGCGCGGACGCGGTCGCTGCGTCGCGACGCGTTCCAGCCACCGCTGCAGCCGCTCGTGCTCCTCCGGCACATCCTGCAAGGTCACACGGCCCGTCGCGTCGTCGAAGACCGCCTGCGGAAAGAGCCGCGCCAACACTGCCCGCTCGCTCGGCGGCAGCCGCACCGGGTAGTCGCCGGACACCGGCGTCAGGACCGGCATGGGCACCAGTCGCACACGCTGGCCGAGCGCATCCAGTTCGAACGTCAGGTTGAATCCCGCCAGCACGAGCGTCAAGCGGTCCGTCCACGCCAGCGGCGGCAGGTCGGCGGCGGGCCACAGGTCGTGCGGCACCCGCGCGGCGTCGTCAAACGTCACCTCGGCTTCGCGCCCGAGTTCCTCCAACAGCCCGCGCGGCTCCGCCAGTTCCTCCCAGCTCCAGGGACGCGCCGCCGTCAGCCGCGCGACCAGTGCAGGCGGCAACTGCTGCGCGGCGCGACGCCGCTCCGCCGCCACGGTCGTCAGACCCGCCGTGGCCGCGCGCGGACCGATGTACACCACCGCCTCGAGCACGCGCGGCGCCGCGTCGCACTGAGCCGCAAGCTGCGCGATCACCTCCGCCACCGTCACCTCGTGCAGTGACAGCTCGATGCCACTTGCCGGATCGATGCGGCGGTCCAGCATGATCGCGATGCCCTGCGTGCCCGCCAGCGTCGTCAACGCCTGGCGCACGGGCGTGCCCGCCGACCAGACGACATCCCGTACGCCGGCGTTCAACGCCCGCTCCAGCTCCGCCGCCGTCTGACAGCGCGGTGGGGCCGCCTCGCCCGGACGCCCGGTTCCGACTGCCCACAGACAGCACATCACGCCCACCGCCCGGCGCCACCGCACCGGCTTACCCAGCCTACTCATAACACGGAATTCCCCGAAACGTTGTGGTCGGCATCACCCTTGCACGTCCAGGCGGCCGCGTCACGCGGCCCCGGCCTGGATTGCCGGGCCGGCGTCGCCGGCCGTTGTGGATTTGCCTGGGGCCAAGTACACTCGACTCCCGGAGACATGAGCGGTCGGCCCCACGGTCTGCATCCGTGCGGACGATCAGTGCCTGATGATTGACACCCCCGGGAGACGTTGCGCGTGTCCGACGCTTCAGCGAAGACTCCTCTTCTTGATGCTCTCTACCAGGAATACCTGACGAACGAAACGTCGGCGCGGTTTGTGGCCGAGGTCTCCAAGCATTATACGTTGGGAACGCTGGAACGTCTGGCCACGGCCGGCTCGCGCACGACACGCCGCGCCGCGGTGTTGGCGATCGGGTTCCTGGGCAGCTTCGAAAGCAACGACGTGATGGGACGCGCGCTGCGCGATGCGGATCGCGTCGTGCGCCTGTTGGCTGAGAACAGTATTCGCGAGTTGTGGTACCGGGACGGCTCGGAGTCGCAGCAGCAGCTGCTGCAGACCGTGATCCGGTTGAACAACTCGCGCCGGTTTGACCAGGCGGCGCTCGACGCGACACGGCTGATCCAGGAGGCGGACGGTTTTGCAGAAGCGTGGAATCAGCGGGCGATTGCGCGCTATCAGCTCGAACGCTACGCCGACTCGCTGCGCGATTGCCGCCGTGCGATTGAGCTCAATCCGTATCACTTCCCGGCGGCAGTCGGCATGGGGCATTGCCATCTCGAGCTGAGCGACGCGGTCGCGGCGCTTGAGTGCTTTCGCCTGGCTCTCGCGCTCAATCCGGACATGGAGAACGTGCGTGCGCAGGTGGGTTACCTGCAGCGCACACTGGAAGGTCGCTGAAACGTCCCGACATTCTCACGGCCCAGGAGCATCCCATGAGAAAGCTCAGCTGCGTAGCGCCCCAGTGGTGGGACTACACGACGCTCGATGCGGAGATCGTCAGCGACGCGGCGCGACTCACTCCGGACGATCTGGTCCAGCTGAGTCGTCCCGGGTTCCAGGTGGTCATGTACGACACGATCGAGGACTTTTATCTGGCCGAGGCGCTGGAGTACATCGCGGCCTGGCGCGAGTCCACGCCGGACAATCCGGCCGGCATCTGCGGCCCGATCGGCCCCACCGAACAACTGCCTCTGGTCGCACGTCTGGTCAACGCCCTGGACCTGAATCTGGGGCGGCTCGACGCCCATTTCTGGGGCATGGATGAATGGGTACTGGACGGCCGCGCCGTTGGCGTGGACCATCCGTTGTCCTTCGCCAAGGCCGACCTGGAACTCTGCTTCCATCGCATGCGCAAGGAACTGCGCATGCCGGAGGCAAATCTGCATTTCCCGACCGGCGACCTGGCCGCGTACAGTGGGCTGTACGATCAGATCCGCTGCGTGACCATGCAGGGTGGGCAGGGAGACGTGAAACACTGGGCCTTCAACGACCCAGTCCGCCGCGCCGGTCCCTATCAGGACGCGCCGCCCAGTCCGGGCGAGTATCGGCAGCTGACCACCCGCATTGTCGACCTGCACCCGATGACCGTGATGCAGAACGCGCGCACGTCGGGCGGCGGGAACATCTCGCTCGTCCCCACGCAAGCCGCCACGGTCGGACCCGTCGAGACGTGGAAGGCCGACAAGGTCTCCATCTGGCAGGCGGGCAACCACGACAACCCGTTCGGCATGCGATTGACCACGCTGATGATCGCCAAACGACTCCCCGATGCGGCGGTCCCGATGAGTCTGTTGGCCGACCACCCCCAGGTCCAGTTCAATTTCTTCCGGCCGGGCCTGGGCACCTGTGACGTCGAAATGCACTGAGCCACCATGCACCAGTACATCTTGGCCCTGGACCAGGGGACCACCTCCAGTCGAGCCATCGTGTTCGACCATCAGGGCCGCGTGGTGGCGGCCGCCCAGCAGGAGCTGCCGCAGATCCTCCCGCGACCGGGCGAGGTCGAACACGATCCGGAGGCGATTTGGGACAGTCAGTTGTCCGTGGCGCGTGCGGCGCTGGCGCGCGGCCAGATCGCACCGCAGCAGATCGCGGCGCTGGGCGTGACGAACCAGCGTGAGACCACGATCCTCTGGGACCGGCAGTCGGGCCGTCCGGTCCACCCTGCGATCGTGTGGCAGAGTCGCGTCAGCGCGGGCATCTGCGAGCAGTTGCGGGCGGCCGGCTGCGAACAGGTGATCCGGGATAAGACCGGATTGTGGCTCGATCCGTACTTCTCGGGGACGAAAATCCGGTATCTGCTGGCGCAGGATCCGTCGCTCCGCGCCCGCGCCGAACGGGGCGACGTGCTCTTCGGCACCGTCGATTCCTTTCTCATCTGGCGATTGACCGGCGGTCGCTGCCACGTCACGGACGTGAGCAACGCCAGCCGAACGATGCTGTTCAACCTGGATACGCTGGCCTGGGATGACGAACTGCTGGCCATCCTGGAAGTGCCCCGCGCGATGCTGCCGGAGGTTCGGCCGTCGAGCCAGGTGTACGGCTACTGCGACGCGGCGTGCCTGGGCCACGCCGTGGCGATTGCGGGTGACGCCGGGGACCAGCAAGCGGCTACCTTCGGACAGGCCTGTTTCGAACGGGGGACCGCCAAGAACACCTACGGCACCGGCTGCTTCCTGCTGCTCAATGTCGGCGACCAGCCGCTCCGGTCCGCCCACCGGCTGTTGACCACCGTGGGTTGGCAGGTCGGCGCGCAGGTCACGTACTGCCTGGAAGGTTCCGTGTTCGTGGCGGGCGCCGTCGTGCAGTGGCTGCGCGACGGGCTGGGATTGATCGCCCAGTCGCAGGATGTCGAGGCGCTGGCGGCCACGGTGCCGGACAGTGGCGGCGTCGTGTTCGTGCCGGCCTTTGTCGGTCTCGGCGCACCCTACTGGGATCCGTATGCCTGCGGGGCTGTGTTCGGCATCACGCGCGGCACGACCGCGGGACACCTGGCGCGCGCGGCGATCGAATCGATGGCCCTCCAGACGTGCGACTTGCTCGACGCGATGCGTCGCGACGCGCAGGCGCCGCTGACCATTCTGAACGTGGACGGCGGCGCGTCGGTCAACAACGCCCTGATGCAGTTCCAGGCCGACATGCTGCAGCTGACCGTGCAGCGTCCCGTCGTGCGGGAAACGACCGCCTTGGGCGCCGCCTATCTGGCGGGCCTGGCCGTCGGGTACTGGGAGAGCCTGGCCGATGTCGCGCGCAACTGGGCGCTCGACCGCAGCTTCGCGCCCGCAGCGGACCCGGGGTGCCGCGAATCCATCCTGCGCCGGTGGCGACGCGCCGTCGAGCGCGTGCGTCACTGGGATACGCCGTCACCATGATCCACGGTCACGAGGACCTGTTCGTCGGGCTCGTCGCCGTCGCACTCGGCGTCGGGTTGCTCACGGCGGCCACCGTCAACTGGTCGTGGTACTATTCGCTGCGGTCGGCGCGCTGGCTCGAGTCGCACTTGACGCGGACCGGTGCCCGCTGGTTCCACGGCCTGCTCGGCCTGGGGCTCGTCGCGCTGGGCATCCTGATCGCTGCCGGCTGGCGGTGGCAGCTGTGGGACTAGCGCTGCAGGTTCGCCCGCATGGCACTCTGCTGCAGTTCGGCGCGGACCACGGCGGCATAGCGTTCCGGGTCAGTCCAGAACTGCTGCAGGGTGGCCTCATCGACAAACAGGAATACCTGCCCGCGATAGAAGACGCCGTGGGCGCGTTTGCCGTTCACAGTCGCGCCTTGCTCGACGAACTTGACGGCATCATAGCCCGAGAGGGCCGGCGCGTACTTGTCGAACGCCTGGTTGTCGAAGAACCGTTTCTGTTCCTCCGGACCGGCAAACAAGTACGTGCGACCCCGATGGCGGGCACCCCATTTCGGATCACCCTTGACCCATTTCTCACGTTCCACCAGCGTGACCGGACAGTAGCCGTCCAACGCCAGTGGAAACTGCGGTTCGGCGGCCGGCGGCGCCGCCCCCTGCGGTTGGACGGGTGGCGACAGCGGTGCCGCGGCCGCCGGCAGGTCGACTCCTCCAACGCCGTTCTCGGCGCGCGGCGGGCCGAGCACCGCGGCACTCGGCGACGCACTGAATCCAGCCGCCATGGGGGTGCTTGATGCTGCCGGCATGGGCGGTACAACGGGCGGACCCAGCGCCGTGCCGGCCGGGACCTGAAAATCGCCGCCTGCAGGGGCGGTGAACGACGCGCGCTGCTCGGCAATCGGCATGCGAACCCCCGGCGTCTCATTGGTCACCCACTGGTTGGTCACCGCCCCGGGCGCGGAGCTGCCGGACGGCAGACCCGCGGTGGGCCAGGCCGGAGCCTTGGGCTCAAGGGCTGGCACGACAGGCGATGCTGCCGGCGGTACAGAGGGCAAGATCGCCGCGGAGTTCACCGGCGGCGCGGGATAGTTGTTCGAGACCACATAACCGGCGGGCGAGCCCGTCGCGGCCGGGCCCCCGGCAGCCCCCAGTACTGGAAATGTGGCACTGTCGGTCGACGGCGTGGGGAATCCCGGAGCTGTGGGCGCCGCGGCACTCGGTGCCCCACCCCAGGCCGACGGTGTGACCGCCACTTCGGTGGTAGGGCTGCCAGACATCGGCATCCCGACTCGTGCATGCGACGCGACCTGATCCAGCAACCCGATGTAACGGTTGACGTCCAAGGGACTGGCCGAGCGGTAGATCTCCTGACCTGACGCGGACAGAATAACGTCGGTCGGGAAGCGGTCGACACCGAAGTGACGGACCAGCGGCGGATCGGCTGCGGCGTTAATCTTGAGCGGGATATAGTTCGTGCCGACCGCCCGGATGAATTCGGGCTGGTTGAACACGGTGCGTTCGAGTTTCAGGCAGGGCGGGCAGTCCGGGCTCCAAAAGTGGATCAGGATCAGGCGTTGGTGCCGGGCGGCCAGCGCCTGCGCATCGGCCCACGTCGTGGTCCATTCGACCTGATGTTGGGCCAGGATTGCCGCGTGGGGAGCCAGCAGCATGCATGCCGCCACCAATACCAGTTGTCTCGCCCTAGCCATGAGCCGACCTTCCTCTGCGACGCCTACACCTGGGGTGCACACACCCACCTTGGACCATCCGCTGGTCAGTTCCCCTTATCGGTATTCCGATCGTGCGGGTTGCAGAAAAACTGCCGGATGGGAGGCATTCGCGAGTTTTTCCGGTCGCGCCTGGGCCGGGACCGGGTAGCCTGTCCCCCGGAGAAACTCGCTAAATTGTCCGGTTTCAGTGCAGCCAGCGCTTGACACGGACGAAGAGATCACTATATTGCGGTTAGTTAGCAGACTTCTGTCATGCGTTGTAGGCGCTGCTTGCCCAATGCATCGTTAAATCGGGCGCCCCTCGGCTAACCAACTTAGTCTGCGACCAAGTGGAGTTTATGCCGGGGGGGGTGGCGCTTCTCGAATCCTTCCTGAATTGAAGGGTGCGACGAACCTCTGATTGCGGAACAGATGCACCGGGTTCGATGAATGCGCGTCGGTCGTATGTCCGGGTGGGGCAGCCGACGGTGAGTCGAGAAGCTCTCAGTTCGCGGCGCAGAGAGTATGGTCTGGCCGCCCGCCAGGGTGGCTGATGCGAGAGCGTGCGATGCGAGCGGCTGGCCGCTCGGTCGAGTCCCTGCGCGGCTGAGCGCAGGAGTGTTGAGGGCCGTTCCGAGTCCTGACAATCAAGGGGAGAGCCATCCGCTGCGCGGGCTCGCCGGACACGGGAGCCGCAGGCGGCACGTGCGTAGGTGAATCATGGTGAAGAAGCAGCACGGTAAACAGAATTCCGGGCGCGGACCGGGACACCCGGCAAACAACGGGCGAGGGCGTCGGCGCCGCCGACCCCCGGAGGGCATGCGACGGCCGCCCGATGTGGAACCGGCCGAGAATTCCGATGCCCCGCTCGAGCCGGGTTTCGGACTGCTCGAACTGCATCCCAACGGCTACGGGTTCTTGCGGAGCCCGGAGAACAACTACTCCCGCGAACGGACCGACCCCTTCGTGCCCGGCACGATGATCGAGAAGTACCGCCTGCGCCCCGGGCTGATGATTCACGGCATGGTGCAGCAGGCGCGCAAGCAGCAGGGCCCGCGGCTGCGCGAGATCACGGAAGTCGACGGCATCAAGCCGGATGACTACGTCAATGTGAAATCGTTTGATGAACTCACGCCGATCAATCCGGAGCAGTGGCTGCGTCTGGAAACGGGTCCGCAGCCGCTGACCACGCGCGTCATGGATCTGCTCACGCCGCTGGGCAAGGGTCAGCGGGCACTGATTGTGGCCCCGCCGCGCACCGGCAAGACGATCATGCTGCAACACATCAGCCAGGGGGTGTCAGTCAACCACCCGAACCTCAAACTGATCGTGCTGCTCATCGATGAACGGCCGGAGGAAGTCACCGACATGCGCCGCAACGTGGACGGCGAGGTCGTGGCGAGCAGTCTGGATCAGGACGTGGAGAGCCATGTGCGGTTGTCACAGCTGATTGTGGAGCGCTGTCGGCGGCTGGCCGAGATGGGGCAGGACGTGTTCCTGCTGCTCGACTCGATCACGCGGCTGGCCCGGGCGTTCAACAAGTGGGTCGGCAATACGGGGCGGACGATGAGCGGCGGAGTGGACATCAAGGCGATGGACATCCCGAAGAAGCTCTTCGCGACGGCCCGCGCGTTTGAGGAAGGCGGGTCGCTGACCGTGGTCGGCACGGCGCTGATTGACACCGGGAGCCGGATGGACGAACTGATCTTCCAGGAGTTCAAAGGCACGGGCAACATGGAGCTGGTGCTGGACCGCAAGCTGGCGGATCGACGCGTCTGGCCCGCCATCGACATTACGCAGTCCGGCACGCGTCGCGAGGAACTGCTGCTGGAGCACGAGACGCTGCACGCGGTGACGATGTTGCGCCGCACGCTCACGTCCATGCACCACGTTGACGCGATGGAGCAGTTGACCAAGCAGCTCGGGCGGTTCAAGACCAACGCCGAGTTCATCAAGCTCATCAGCGGTGCCAAGGTGTTGGACTGACCTCAGCTGACGCCGACCGGCTGCCACGCAGCCATCCCGGAGGGTAAGCGAATGGCTAGCGGCCTCATTGGAAATGAGGTGCCCCGTAAGGGGTTGCGGGTTCGAGTCCCGTGCCCTCCGCTTGTCGCAGGCTTGCGCACTGGGTCGCACCGGCTCACTTAGGTTCGCAACGGACAACATGTTAGGGCGAGCGTGCTCCGCGTGGGCGCGGCTCGCCCGCTGCGTTTCTTGGTCGCACCCATTCGCAGGGCTTGGCGCCGTTTCGCCTCTTGCGCGCTGCGCCACGCGCTGCGCGGGTGGGAATCGTCTGTTCCGGTTGCCCCCACCTGGGCCGGCTCAGCGGCCAGCGGGTGACAATTGGGGAGCGCGTCGAGTGCGCTCGTGAGACTGTGCAGTTGGGCGTGGGCGTAGCGGCCGATCGTCAGTCGCGGGTCACTGTGTCGCGCCAACTCCTGTGCCGTGCGGACGCTCGCACCGCCCGCCACGATGCGGGAGATGTACGTGTGCCGCAGCGAATGGAAGTCCGCGATGCGCCCGTCGTCGTCCACGTAGCAAAGAAACTGGGATTTCTCGCGGGCCTCGCGCTCGTCCTTGGTGCTTGCCGCAGCGATCCAAGCGGCGCGGGCAGCGTCCAGGTCTTTGCGCAGCGTGCGAGCCAGGACACGCGGCAGCGAGCCAAAGACACGCTCGCTATCGGCGCGGTCCGCCAACCAGATCCGCAGAACGCCGGCCAGATCTTGCCGAATGGGCTGCACGTCGCGCCGGCGGCGCTTGGAGTACGCGGCCTCAACCGCGATGGTCGGCGGGTCGCTGTCCAGGTCGAATGAGGCCGGTGCGCGTGTCTCGTATGCTGCGCCACGAACGCGAGCAGGTAACTCAACTCCTCGGCCGAAAGGTCACGACGCGCGTGCCGCTGGTCGCCAGCTGTGTTGTGCGACTCGATGGCGGTCAGCGGGTCGGACGGGAGGCGACCGTCGCGCCACAGCCAGCGAGTAAAGCCCTTCGCAGCTCGGATATACGAATTGCAGGTCTCCAGGCTGCGGCTCGCGTCGCGGATACCTCGGATGACCTGCTGCACAGTGCTGGCGGTCAGCTGGTCGAGCCGCTCGGCATGACACTCTCGCACCACGTACCGCACCCGGCTGTCTGTCATCGCGATATGCTTGGGACTGCGGCCGCGCGCCACCAGGGCGGCGTGGAAATCTGCCAGGTGCTCGGCGATCGGTCGGCGTGCCTCCTGCGCAAAACGCTCCTGCACGGGGTCGATCACGCCGGCACGCCGCAACTGTGCGGCAGCCTCGTATTTGGCCGCAATCCGCTCCGCCGTCGCCTTGTCGGTCGTCCGGGCGCACTTGGTCCGGCGCTTGCCGTTGTGGTCGACTCACGCGGCGTACCAGTGAGCTTTGGCCCTCTTGCCACCACGTTCGAATACCGATGCCATACTCCCCAGAACTGTAAAGCTGTCATCACGCCGCGAGAATCAGCTCATGTAAAGCACTGAACCTCGAGACGTTTTGATGATTAGCTGTTGCTTTCCAGGCACATACGGAGTTCGTGGCCATGCGGTGGCAGCAGCCATGCTGGGTAAGGTATTCGAGCGATTCGCCGAGTATAGTCCTGTGACCGTCATGATGCGGGGGATCATGGAATACTCAGTTCCCCCCGGCCAGCTGGATGAGATTTTTCGTGAGCGATCCCAGGAGCAGTATGAAGACGAGTTGCTGTATTCCTCTGCCATGAACGTCTTGGCATTGGCGGTCACAGGTGTCCGCAAGGCGGTGAACGATGCATACAAGGCGGAGCGAGAGAACCTGCGGGTTTCAGTCGTCTCGGTTTGTAACACACTGAAAGAAACGGAGACTCAGGTGTCCTGCGGAATCGTTCGGGATACAGCGACGAGGTTGATTCCCGTGATCGATCCGTTGACGACTCTTGTTTGAGATCGCCGATCGTCGCGCCGCGTTCGTCATCCGGCAGCACGGCTTGACGTTGACGGACAAGCGCCTGGTGGGACGACAACGCAAGATCGGCCGCGGCGATGGCGGGATGGTCTACGAGCAAACACTCTGCGTTAGCAAGCGGAATGCCTCGGAGGAGGCGCCGGCAGAAATGGAGCTCCGCCGGATCACGGTCAAGCACGATCGTGCGACCCGCGATGTCGATCGAGAAATTGACATCGTGCCGAACCTGCCTGAGGAAGGAGCCGATGCCACAACGATTGCACAGTTGTACCGCAAACGCTGGCAAATCGAAAACGCTTTCCAAGAACTGGGGCAAGCACTGCGTGGTGAGATCAATACGCTATGTTACCCCAAGGCAGCGTTCCTGGCGTGTTGCATCGCGTTGTACACGTACAATGTATTGAGCGTGTTGAAGTATTCCATGCGCGCAGTGTATAAGGAAGCTGCTGCGTTTAACCGCATCTCCGGACACTATCTGGCCGCGGAGATCTCCGCCGCTTCTTTCGGCATGATGATCGCCCTTCCGTCCGACAAGTGGACGAACGCTCTCGCTCATCTCACACCCCGGCAGCTTGCCACCATCCTCACACAACTCGCCGCAACCATTCGACTCGATCAACTCCTCAAGAACATACGTGGCCCCAAGAAGCCGCCGCCAATGCGAAAAAACTCGCCAGACGCTCCTCACGTGTCCACCACACGTCCTCTTGTCCAGCAAAAACAAAACACCTCCCCCGGATAGCTTCCTTGTGACAGCTTAAAAGCCCTGGTGTTCGTAGCTACACGTCCACCGGATCTTGGCGCCAATGTGCTCACACGTTTCCGGCGCTGGAGAGATCTCGATGTACGTGCCCTTGACCGTTTCGGCTGAATTGTCCGAACACGACGACTCTCGAGCCGCTCACGGCTCCCGTTCAGCCGTTGGCCAGACCGCCTGCACGAATTTCGCTACTTGCTTGCACGACGCCACACATCGTGTTGGTCAAGCACTTTCTCGCCACCGAGTGTTCCGGTCCCGGTCCAGGTGTGCGTATTTCCCTCATCAGTAATGGTCAGCGTGCAGGTCCATTCATTCTTGGTCCCGTCTGGAGTACTTCCAATCCCTTTTTCAACCCATTTACCATCCACTTTCTGAACGGTGGTATGGCCTACAAAGCCGCCCGATACGACGAACATCCCCTTGATGTGCTTTGCAAGTGCGTCAAAGGCGACGAGTCCAATCGCCGAACCGTTGCCGCCGTAGAACTTCGTCACCATGACATTGCCGTCTTGCGCAACCGTATTTTCACTGTAGGCGGTGACCTTTTCGCCTTGTTTACCCAAGCCGGGCCAGTCTGCAACCCAGGTCACGTCCCCCACCCATCGTCCCTGCATCACTTCGCAGAATTCCTGGAAATCTTTGCGAGTGACTTCCTGCGAGTAGGATGGCCACACCAAGATCGTCAGAAGAATCGCGATTGTCGTAGCTGCCATTTTCATGCGTCGGTCCTTTTGTTTGACACATCCATCGAACACTTCCCGAGCGATGATCTACGCCGACCATCGCGGTACGAGAATGCCGCACACTCGCCACAGATCACTTCCTGTGCAGCGTAACCTCCCACTGCTCACCGCCCTCACCGCCGAACACGATCACACATAGCTGATTTCCATCGTCGCGCTTTTCGAAGATGAAATCGCGCACCGACTTCTTGCCGTCCGACGAAAAGGCCGTATTGGTCCACGCCAGCGAGTTTCCACTCGGCTGCATCACGGCCTGGCCGTTCCCTCCCGCCGAATGGGCCCCCCACATCTTGATCGCCCCGTCGGCCGGGTCGTAAAAGATGATGCTGAGCCCTTCCCATTCCGCACCCTTCATTTCGACCTGGATGACCTCGCCGCGAGCGATCCAACGGAACGAGTAGTCGACGGTGGTCTCTCCCATGCCGGGCAAGTCGACTTTGCCCGTCCAGTCACCAATCAGCCACTCGACGTGTTCTTCGAGCACCTCCCGGTTCTTGCTGATCCGCCTCCAGACGTTGGTGACCGGCGCCAGCGTCTGGCCCGTGTGCGTCAAGCGATCGGAGACCACAGTCGTGTGCGTTTGTCCGTCGTCGGACACTTCCACCGCCGATGAGGATGAGGATCTGCGGCCGTCAGGAAAGGTAATCACGGTTCGGCAGTGCCACGCTCCGTCTCGCTTCATCTTCCAATCCTCGACGTGAAAACCTCCTGTCGCGCTCGCGTAGCTCTTGAACACCTGTTGCGACGGGTTCCAGATGCTGATTCCATGCGACCGACCGCGGATAACTCCATCCTTCTCCAGATGCCACGCATGGCTCATCCCGGTCCGGTCCGGAAACGGTGTCTGCGTCATCTCGACGCGCACCGATTCGCCCTTGGACACGTAACCCTCGATATCCTCGTCCGCGACGAAGTCGCACACGAAGCGCCCCGAGAAGACTCGGATGTACTCCTCGATCAATGACTCTGCATCCTCGCGGGAGGCCTGGGCGCCGTCGCACGACGATCGCTCCATGGTGATTTCCGCGTCAGGCTGCGGCTCACCATCCGTGACAACCTCCTTCAGCTCGAGGACGAACCGCGGACTGTCGAACGCGACCCACGTCCAGCGTCCCTCCGATCGCGACGCGGTACCGTCGGGAGCGATCTTGACCGACTCGTACGTGCCCTTCGCGCCCGACGCCAACTGAGGAATTTCATCCATGTTCGCGATCCGAAGACAACTGGTCTCGCGACCTCCATCCGACGTGAATCCGGTGACTAGCCAGCAATCGCGTTCCGGATCGTAGCCATGGATATCGCGGCGATCCGGCTGACCCGCAAGAGTTGAAACAGAAGTAAAACAATGGGCGGTTGCTGACGGCTCGTACAGATAGGTTCCCTCGACCACGGCTCCGTCGACGCACCATCGCGATTTCCAGTTGCCAATCAACGGCTGCCAGTACTCGAAATGTGCCGCGGCGGAATTTGTCGGTTTGACGCGGTGGAAAATCATCTCGAGGCCGTCCCCCGTCCAAGGCCCTCCTTGGCGGTCTTTGGCTTGATAGCTCAACTGGTCAGGATTGATGAGTCGGAAGACCGCCCGGGCCGACACCGCCTGGCCACTTTCCCCGACACCTGCCAAATTGTGCGTCCAAGTGTTGTGCTGCGGATCGATGTCGACCGGCCCACGCTGAGTCCCACCATGTGAACCGAAAAACGTGACATTCACGCCACGTTGCACGGGATCCCACTGGATGATTGATTTCCCTGTGAATGGCGGCCGATCCTCGAACGCAAACTGCCAGTCCACCTCCACCGCGGTCTTGTTGACAATCCATTTCCAGGATGACCTGATCGTCATCTCAGTGCCGTCCGACTCATCATCATCCTCATCGCTGTTCGCAATATCGCCTTGATACACCCAGGTGCCGATCAGTGCCTCATACGATTTCAGGTGTTCATAATTGGCTGGTGGATTCTGCTGCTCCTGTGCGTTGACGCCAACGATCCCGAGCAGCATCCAGACGGTCAGTTCCCATGTGAACCGATTCATGTTGATGCTCCCTGCGGTCAACGTAATCTATCTGCGGTACCTTTTATGTTCCCGCTTTGGCAACCTGTCAATCAGCCGCGGCGAATTTCGTATGGGGGACACACGCACCCCCCGACGGCAGCCAGGCCGCGGCACGCGTGACGCATTGCTGGCTGTCGCGCCGGAGTCTGCGAAACCAACCCTGAAGTGAAACCTGAAATGTCGAGAACCCTGCGAACTTCGTCGGCGACGACGTCGCCCTCTTGCCGTTGCCCGGAGGCATTGAGTTCGGACACGCCGACCTGGCGCTGCGAGTTGTCCGTATTAGCCAATCGTTGATAGCCAAATGCCCATCGTCGTCGGAAACCGCGCTGTAAAGATGATTCTGGATCAACAACAGCGCGGACACGGGGACGCTGGTCCGGGAGCAGCGTCGAGAGGGCGAGGAGGCAACCCGCCTCCTGCGTGACCAGTTGAGACGTCGTCACGTCTCCTCGTCGGCGACGGAACACGAGTGATCCGTTGGTCAACACGGCCACCGGGATGTCGGTCAATGCCTTGATCCTCGCGATCATCTCGCCTACTTGCGAATGCAACGTAAGCCCGCATATTGCCGATCATGTGATCCGGAAATGCAAGGTGAATCAGCTGAGGCCACTCTCCGGGGCACGGCATCCCTGGTCCGACAGTGAACATAAGCGGGCCCGTCACCCCCGCCATCAGGCCACAACCCGTCTTGATCGATGACCACGGGCAGATTGACATCGGCTTCCGCACTCCGCTACCCTGGTACTTCATGAGGTGGTCTGTCCGTGGTGCTGCGACCACGATTATCACATTCGTGTGACTCGGGCGTCTTATTCTCCCCACGGAGTCTGCTGCCCAGCGACACCGGCGTTGTCCAAGCCCAAGCCTTGCGACCGGCTCGACGGCAGCCTGTGCATTTGGAGATCATTTCATGCGTTCCTGGATCTACCTGTCGCTGGCAGTCCCGTTCGTCCTCGCCGCGGACCAACACGCCGTGATCGGCCAGTCGCCCGGCAGCGTGCGGATCAAGGAGCTAAATCCGACGGGCATCTTTCCGCGCGCCGAGGCCGGTACGGCCTTGCAGCAACTGGCCGAGCTGACGCTGCACAACGCGGGGCCGCCAGTCGACGCGTCCGTCACGATCACCCTGGGAGACGGGCAACCCAGGACCGAACATCTCGGCGCGGTGCCCAGCGGTGATGCCGTGAAGGAGATTTGTGTCCCCGCGGTGGAACAGGCGGTGGAGGTGAACGTCGTCCTGCACGTCGGTGGCGCGGTGGCGGATCGCCATACCGTGACATGGCGCCCCCAGCGCAAGTGGACGATCTACCACGTCGCGGTGTCCCATCATGACCTCGGATACGCCGACTATTACCACATGATGCGTCGGGACGTGCGTGAGTGGGGCATCGAGCGGGCGCTGCAATTCTGCCGTGAAACCGACGACTGGGATGAAGACAGTCGATACCGCTGGACGGTCGAGACTTCGGAACCGCTTACCAGTTTCATCCAGTCACAATCTCGCGAGACGGTCGACGAGCTGGTGCGTCGCATTCGCGAGGGGCGTATTGAATTGGGTGCGATTCACAATTCGTCCAACACGGAAGGCCTGAGTTACGAGGCGCTGGCACGCTTGTTCTACACGCCCAATCGGCACGTCGTGGACCTGCTGGGCATTGAGCCGCGGCAGACGGCGCTCCTGGATGACGTGGTCGGCCTGACGCGTCCTCTGCCGCTGTACACGAAAGAGGCGGACATTGCCTATTTCTATCACGGACGCAACATGCTGCAGGATCAGCTGCAGCCCGCCTCCGCGCAGCCGGTCTACTATTGGTTGCCGCCCGACGGTGACCGGGAGCGATCGACGTTGTTTCGCACGCAGCGCTATCACTTGTACCCGCACGAGTTCGGCCAGGACCTGCCGGAATTGAATGAAGCGAACGTGCGGAAACTCATTGCCGAGTATGGCATGCGGCAGGACTGGCCCTGCGATGCCATCCTCTGCGTGGACAGCTGGGATTTCAGCATTCCGCTGCTGGAGAAAGTCACGCAGATCCGTGAGTGGAATCGCAGGTGCGTTTATCCCCGCGTCGTGTGCGGCACGATGACGATGTTCTTCGAAGCGATCGCCGCGCAGATGGACCCGGAACAGATCCTGGTGTTCGAGCGGGACGCGCCCAACACGTGGATCGATCAGGACTACTCGGATGCGGAGGCGGCGGCGCAGGCCAGGCGGTTGGGCTACGCGCTGCCCACGCTGGAGAAGCTCGCCACGCTCGTGATGGCTCGAGGACGCGCGGGATACCCGTGGAGCGACCTGTGGCAGGCCTACAATCGGTTGCTGATGTACCACGAACACACCAACGCCGCCTATGCCGAGGGGCCGATCTATGCACCCCCCTCGCTGCGCGACGAGACCGCCGCAAACGCCTTGTACTACGAAGCGGAAGTGGAGATGCACCGGCGACTCGCCGATGAGGCCGAACGGTTTGCAGAGCGAGCCGGAGACCAGACGCTCGCCACGCTGCGCACCATGATCTCCACGAGCGGCCAACGGTCGGTCCTCGTGTTCAATCCGCTGAACTGGTCGAGGACCGATATCGTACGGATGGAGCCGGAGGGTCTGCCCGCCTCGTTCGCCTTGATCGACGCGGTCACCGGGTCCAAGGTGTCCTGGCAGAAACTGCCAGACGGCACGATCGCATTCCTGGCCGAAGCTGTCCCCTCCGTCGGCTACAAGACCTACCAGGTTGTTTCGCCGTCGCCGCCGTCTTCTCCCACCGAACCTCAGTTCCTGGTCACCCCGACGACGCTGGAAAACGAGTTCTACCGCGTGACGTTCGACGCGCAGACCGGTGGGATCAGCAGCCTGTTGGACAAAGAGCTGGGTCAGGAACTCGTGGATCGTGAATCGCCCTATCGGCTCAACGAGTATCTGTACCATCGCGTGGACGGCCAGGAAGGCGTCTGGCATCGCGTCGACGCGGCGTCACTGGCTCCCGCCACAGGCCCTGTGGCGGCCGTGATGACGGCGACGCTGCACGGTACGGGCGTCGAGAAAATCGTCCAGGAAGTCATCCTTTACCGGGGCCTGAAACGGATCGATTTCGTGTCGCGGCTCGATAAGACCTCGTGCGGCCGGACGCTCGCGGACTACAAGGCCAGCGATCCCGCTCGCGCAAACCACCGCAAGGAGGCGGTGTTCTACGCCCTGCCCTTGCGGGTGCCCGACTTCCAGATTCGGCATGAGTTAGCCGGAGCCGTCGTCGAACCGATCGCCGATCAGTCCGTCGGTTCCTCGACCGACTACTACAACATCCAGCACTTCACCGACCTTTCCAACTCGGCTTACGGCGTGACGGTCGCCACGCTGGAGTGCGGGCTGGTGCAATACGGACATCCGCGCCCCAGCCAGACTTGGGTGGGCGAGTCAATCCTGCAGAAGCCGCAGCGCAGCCACGTCTACCTGTATCTGATGAACAACTGGTTTGGAACCAATATTCGGATCGATCAGCCAGGACCTAAGACCATCACCTGGTCGCTCCGCAGCCACACCGGCGACTGGCGGCAAGGGCGCGCCTATACATTCGGCTGGGACACCTCGCATCCGCTCATCGGCAGCACCGTGGTCGGACGGCAGACCGGTGTGCTTCCCGAGGGCGAACACAGCTTCGTGCAGGTCGACCCGCCGAATGTCGTACTGACGACCTTGAAGCCGGCCGAGTCGAACGGCAGTGGCTATATCCTGCGTTTTCACGAACTGGCAGGCGAGGCGTCACAGGTGAAGGTCCGCGTACCATGGTTCGCCGATATGTCCAGTGCCGTGGAGACTTCCCTGATCGAGGTGGATCGGGATGTGCGTCTGCCGACTCCCGAACCGTCGAGGTTCGGTTTCTCCATCCGACCACACGGCGTCAAGACAGTGCGGATCGAGGCGTGTGCCACGACGACACCTGTCCACGACCTGGCAGCGCGTGCCACAAGCGACATGGAAGTGGAACTCTCGTGGCGACCCGAACCTGGAGGTGAGGAGCAGGTGAGCCATTACGACATCTACCGGGGCACCGACCCCGCTTTCGCGGTGGGACTGCGTTCCTGGGTCGGCCGTTCCACGCAACCCACCTACACCGACCGACCCGTTCTGCACTACGGTGGCTGGATCGACAATCGGCTGGAAGCGAACACGACCTACTATTACCGGGTCCGCGGCGTCGATCGCTGGAACAACTGCGGACCGAGCGCGCCAGCCGTGCCGGTGACCACGCTGCCATCGGGCCTCGCGAACGCCGCACCGGCACGCGTGGAGGGATTGTACGTGGTGAACGTCAGCCCGGTGAGCCCGCACAACTACCTGGCGTTGTGGTTCTACACGAACACCGAGTCCGATGTCACGCGTTATCGAGTCTATCGTGGCCGTGTGCCCGGATTCACAGCCGACGCCGACACGCTGCTCACCGAAATCGACGCCACGTCTCGTTTTACACACACCACCCCTCACGGATTCGGCACCGTGACCCGGGAGCTTCGCGATTACAACCGCATCTTGTACGTCGATCAGGATGTGGAAGCGGGAACGAGGTATTTCTACCGCATTCAAGCGGTGGACAAGCATGGGACCCTGGGGCAACCTTCACAGGAGGCATCGGCGGCCACCCGATGAACAGGTCGCACATGGTGAACAGCCTGATCACGCACTCGTGCTGGTCCTGGCGATCGATCGTGATTCCGGGGGCGAGCCCCTGCCGGCCACCAGTCCATGCCGGGGAGCGAGTGTGTCTGCGGTCGACACCGAAACTGAGTTACGGGTGGTGCGCGATCCCCGTGCCTTCGCCACGCTGAATCGAAGCATACAGACGAAGCATACAGACACTCTGGTCTTGCCCTGGTCTTGCCCAGCTGGAAACTCGCTGCGGCCCCCTCATCCTGTCCTCGCCTCCATCACGCGCTGCGGTCAGCCTGTGACACACCCGAGGGTCCAGAGTCGCAACACGTGAAGGGGGAGAGCGGCACGGACAGAGTGTACCAGTACACCAACGGACGCAGCTCCACGTC
Organism: Pirellulaceae bacterium; assembly: GCA_025459265.1. GTDB lineage: Bacteria > Planctomycetota > Planctomycetia > Pirellulales > Pirellulaceae > JAAYDI01. The sequence continues at coordinate 30,139 of JALOQX010000083.1, forward strand.
TGGTGCGATGACTGCGACGAACAACTTCCCGCTGGCCCCCGGCAACACGAATCCGCAGGGCATCGCCGACCCGCCACACTCACGGCCACCGCAGGCGAGGCTCTGGTTTCGGTGGTTTGCCAAACGTGTCGCGCGGAAGTCGTGCCCAGCGGTACGCTCGTGGCGGAGCCGTCTGCCGTGCGAGCCTGGAGTTCGTCGGCGGATTGGAAATGAGGTGCCCCGTAAGGGGTTGCGGGTTCGAGTCCCGTGCCCTCCGCTTGACTCGGATCGTGAATGATCCTCATCGCGGCGTGCGACGCGTCTGCTCGCTCACCGCCGCAGGCCGCTTGGAACGCGCTGAGCATCATGACGGAACTGTGGCGGCCCCAGAGTGTCTGCCATTCCTTCAAGGCGGCTGATGGCGAGTTCCTGATCGCGCCGAGGTGGGGACCGCACGGTGGACAGACAGCCGATGGCAGCAGCCCGTCCCTCCTGCCATGTTCGGCGAGCACCTCGCGGCCGCCAAGAAACAGCGAAGGCTCGCGATGACCAGAGGAGCTAGCTACTACCGACCGAAACTCACGCGGGTCGTTCTACCAGGACCCGCTGCTATCGTGTCGGCCCTCTTCACCGGCGAGCCTTCACTAGCATCATTGGCTCTGGTCCAGCGACAGTCAATGCAGCTTTCGGGGGAGGCGTTTGGGGGGAGGACGTACGTGGTCGATCCGCGGCGATTCACGGGAAAAGCTCAGGTACCCTCAACCGGGCCGGCAAGCTTCTGTCACCTGCCCTCTGCAGGCTGCCCAGCCTTCGCCGGCACGTCGAAGGCCACGCGGACGCCCTGACGCGCGTCACGGGCATTCGGATTACCTTGCGAGCGAAACGCGGCACGGAAGTCCACGGAATACGGCAGGACACTGCCCCGCACCACACGGGACGTTCCCGTTGGTGGACCTTGCGGATCATCGACCGGTGATCGCCCGTAGTAGTCTTCACCATACCAATCCGCACACCATTCGCACGCGTTGCCTGACATGTCGTACAGCCGCCAAGCATTGGCAAGTTTCTCGCCCACACGGTGTAGCGATGAGGACCCGACCGTACTGCACGACTCGTACTTCGCCAAGACACTCGCGTCGTCCCCGAACCAATACTGCGTCGTACTCCCCGCCCGGCATGCGTATTCCCACTCCGCTTCGGTCGGAAGACGATACGTCCGACCAGCCGCAGCCTCCTCCCTTAGTGCGGATAGTCTGCGGCAGAACTCATTCGCAACTTCCCAAGTGACGTTGTATTCCGGATGCTCAGGTCCTCCCACCCGGCGAGGGATCTCCCGCATCAAGCGACTGAACTGTTCCTGGGTCACCTCGCAGGCAGCCAGGTAGAATGCCGCCGTCAAACGGACTAAATGGTGCGGATGCTCACGCTGAAAGCGTTCCGGCCTAATCAACCCTGCCACTGCAATTGGCGGTCTCATTCCTCCGTAATCCCTCTTCACGGCCTCCAGCGCAGCGCGCGCCGTCTCTTCCGCGGATACGGAACTTCCCATCATGAACTCCCCCGGCGGGATCAGCACCAACCTCATGCCGATCGAATTCGTTATCTCAACCGGCACTCCCAGATACGCAGCCCACGCTTCCTGGTGCCGCCCTGCCTGCTCGGCGTCGAAGGGGGCAATGGCCCTTGCAGGCTCTGCGGAAGCCGCCTGTTCCTGCGCCGCCAACTGTTGCCCAGAGCGTGGACTGGCCGTCGGCTCGTCCGCACAGGCCACGCCGATACTGCCCGTGACGACCAGCGCAACTAAACCCCAGATGTGCCTTCTCACGACTTGGCTCTCCTGCTCTCCTGTCAGTTTTGTGCCGTGGCCCGGAATTCGATGCAGATTGTATCAGACGGGTGAATCCGTGAGCTTCACTCGGTCCGATTTGGCGGGCGTCTCGGCATTCCCAGGCTGAAGCAGCTACGAGCAACCACACCGATCCCACATCACCACGGTGAACTTCATGGAATCCGCGAAAACGCAAATCGGTCTTGGAAAATCGGGGCGTTGAACGGTGTCCTGGCACAAACCGTCACGGATTCGCCAGGTGCTTTGGCCTTGGGTGATCAAGGTCGCGTACCACTATTCGGAGTGCCTGGTTGCCTCACTCAGCTGATCAGGCTATCGCGCGGGGCATCCTTCGCAGTGTGGCCCAGTGGGTTATCTCTAAATGCTGCTGCAGAGTTATGGCATGCCGGGAAATTCGTCGCGTCCAAACGAACGGGTGCGGCGTCCGCCACGGCGCGTTACAATCGCGCCACAGGGGCAGTCTCTCTCGGGAGTGCCGACGGCCATGAGCGGCGACGTGACCCAGGTCTTGAGCCGCATTGAGGCAGGGGAGCCCCACGCCGCGGACGAGCTCTTGCCGCTGGTTTATGAAGAGCTTCGTCAACTGGCGGCCGCCAAAATGGCCCACGAAAAGCCCGGCCAGACGCTGCAGGCTACGGCGCTGGTGCACGAGGCGTATCTCCGGCTGGTAGATCACCAGCAGGCCAGACATTGGGACTCGCGGGGGCATTTCTTTGCGGCTGCGGCGGAAGCCATGCGGCGGATTCTCGTTGACCGCGCCCGGCAGAAGAAGTCGCTCAAGGCAGGAGATGCCGGACGGCGTGTGCACTTGGACGATCTCGATGCGGCGACCAACGCCTCCGGTGATGAGGTGCTCGATCTGAACGAGGCAGTCGAGAGCCTCGCGCGCGAAGACCCGCAGGCTGCCTCGGTGGCCAAGCTGCGATTATTTGGGGGCTGCACCCTGGAGGATGTGGCTACCCATACGCGACAGTCCAGAACGACAGTTTTTCGGCAGTGGACGTACGCCCGCGCCTACCTGCAGATGCACCTCGGCGGGGGCCAGCCGGTTGCGCAATAGCCCCGGTCACCTTTCGTGGAGCGGTCCATCCGACTCGGAAGAGCCCGTCGGGGGCGCCGGGGCCGATCGATTTTCGTGGAAATGTGGAATATTTCTCGGTCGGATTTCGCATTGTCTTTAGGAGGTCTCACCGGACGGAGGTGCGTCCATGACTTCACTCGCGCAAGACGCCAAGCAGATTTTTCTGGCCGCTGTCGAGCAGCACACACCGGACCAGTGGCCGAAGTTCCTGGACGATGCGACGCGCGGGGACGCGGCTCTTCGGCAGCACGTCGAAGCACTGCTGGCCGCGCACCAGCAGGCCAACCAGTTGCTGGACCGCACTGGGCTCGTGGCAACGCTGGCCCCGGCCCCATCGACGGAGCGTCCCGGCACGCAGATCGGGCCGTACCAACTGGTAGAGCAACTCGGCGACGGCGGGATGGGCATCGTCTACCGGGCTTCCCAGCATGAACCGATCCAGCGCGAGGTGGCCCTGAAGATTATCAAGCCCGGGATGGATACCCGGGAGGTCCTGGCCCGGTTCCAGGCCGAAGAGCAAGCCCTCGCCCTGATGGATCACCCCCATGTGGCCAAGGTGTTGGATGCCGGACGCACGGAAAGCGGTCGCCCCTACTTCGTGATGGAGCTGGTCCACGGCGTGACCATCACCCAGTACTGCGACGACCGTCACCTGTCGACCCGCGAGCGGCTGGAGCTGTTCGTCCAGGTGTGCCACGCCGTGCAGCACGCCCACCAGAAGGGCATCATTCACCGCGACCTCAAGCCGTCGAATATCCTGGTCACGCTCCACGACGGGGCCGCGGTGCCCAAAATCATCGATTTTGGGGTGGCCAAGGCGATCAACCAGGAACTGCTGACGCAGACCCTGGCCACCAACGCGGGCCAGCTGATCGGCACGCCGCTCTACATGAGCCCGGAGCAGGCGGAGCCCAGCGGCCGCGACATCGACACGCGGAGCGACATCTATTCGCTCGGTGCAGTGCTGTACGAGTTACTGACCGGCACCACGCCGTTCGACCGGGACCGGCTCAGGGCGGCGGGGTTGGATGAGATGCGCCGGTTGATCCGTGAGCAAGAGCCGCCGCGCCCCAGTACGCGCATCAGCACGATGGGCCAGGCCGCCACCACGGTTTCCGAACACCGACGAACCAATCCGGTGGAGTTGAGCAACGCGCTGCGCCACGAACTGGACTGGATCGTGATGAAGGCGTTGGAAAAGGACCGCACGCGGCGGTACCAGACGGCCAACGATTTCGCGCGGGACATCGAGCGGTATCTCCACGATGAGGCCGTAGAAGCTCGTCCACCGTCGACAGCCTATCGATTCCGCAAGTTTGCGCGACGTAACAGATTGACGCTCGCCGCAACCTCCATGGTCGTTCTCAGCTTGCTCGCCGTGCTTATCGCGTTTTCGCTCTTCTCACGCGCCGCCCGTGAGGCAGCGGAAATTCGTAGCGAACGGACTGAGCGTCGGTTGCGCGTCCAGCAAGGAGTCAACAAGGCCCTGGCGGAGGTGAATCGGCTGAGAGTGTCGGCGTCCATCGCCGAGCAACGCAGTGAGGCTGTTTTGACCGCCGCCCGCGAGCAACTGCAACTCGCGCTTGGATTGGCGGCAGGCGGTCCGACTGATCCCGAACTGATGGCCCCGTTGCGATCGCTCGAGCAGGAATTAGAGGACGAGCGAGCAGTGCTGGCCCAAGACCGACGCGATCGAGATTTGCTCAAGACTCTCGAAGCGGCCTGGCTGCTCCAGGCAAATGTGGACGTGTCTGAATCTCGCTTCGCCAAAGAAGATAGTATTCCCCTCTTGCGCAAGGCGCTGCAGGAGTACGGCATTCGCGTCCTGGACATGCCGGCTGCAGACGTGGCAGCGATAGTAACATCCCGCCCGCCGGAAGTGCGGCAGCACTTGCTGGCCGCGATGGAAGAATGGGGTGCGCTGGCCAGACCGATCATCGGTGTGGCGCTGCAGACCGCCGACGGCAGGACGGTTATCACCGGCATCGCTCCAGACAGCCCGGCGGCACGTGATGGTCGGCTGCGTGAAGGCGATACACTCGTGGGCGTTGGCGAAGGACGCGAGGGAGAGATCGTGAACATCGAGTCCTCGGCTGGACCAGCCGTCAAGAAACTACTCGTGGGTGAATCAGGAACGACTGTGCGGCTCGAAATCATCCCCACAGGCGCGACGGAATCTCGCGTCTACGAGATCCAACGCGATCCCACCGCAGCCTGGCTCCAGGCGGTGGTAGAAACGGCGGACAGCGATCCGTGGCGGTGCAGACTACGCAAGGCACTCAAGCTCGAAGATCCGGCAAAGCAGGTCGAGGCTCTCACCCAACTGGCCGAGCAAGTCGACGTTCAGAACCAACCCGCGCGGGTTCTGACGAGGCTCGCTGTCCAATTGGAGGTGCTCGGCGATCGACTGGGAGTGCTCGACGCAAGGAACTTGGCAACGGCACTATCACGGAGGGTGCAGAAAGCGTACCCAAGTGACCTGTGGGCCAACGCGAATCTGGCCGATGCCTTGCGGCAATGCCGCCCGCCGCAAGTGGAAGAAGCGATACGCTACTACACAGCGGCCATCGCGCTACGCCCGGAAAGCGCTGGTTTACACCTGAATCTGGCGGTGGCGCTGCATGAGTTGGGCCGTCAGGATGAGGCCATTGCCGAGTACCGAGAGAGTCTGCGCATTGCTCCGTTCTACGCCGCGCCGCGCTGCAGCCTGGTGGACATTCTGATCGAGATGGGGAAAGAGGCTGAGGCTGAGGCGGTCGCGCGTGAAGCGGTCCAACGTTGGCCACAAGCAGCCACGTACGCCAACCTGGGACGAGCGTTGAGAAAACTGGGGAAGAACGAGGACGCCTCCGTTGCCTACCGGGAAGCACTCCGCCTGGATCCAAGGCTGGTCGATGGACACAGCCAGATGGCGATGGAACTGTTTGGTACTGGGCGGAAGGACGAGGCGCTGGAAAAGTTCCGTGAGGTGGTCGCTATGAATCCCAGCGATGCGAGATCCCACTACAACCTCGGGCTCGCGCTGCAACTCCTGGAGCGCACGGATGAGGCCTGCGAGGCGTACCGTGCCAGCCTGAAACTTGACCCCAACCTCGTGGCAGCACTCACCAACCTAACCAACGTTCTGCAGCGTCAGGGCCGAGCGGAAGAAGCCGTCCAGGTCTGTCGCGAAGTGCTTGCCCGGAAACCAGATTCGGCAGAGATGCATGCCTCGTTGGGGGTATGCTTGTGGGTCAACGATCGGGAGGAAGAGGCGATTGCGGCATTTCGGGAGAGTATTCGGTTGTATCCACGCCCGAACCCCCTGAATCTGGCCTACTTGAATCTCTCCGAGTTGCTCGCCACGTCGCAGAACCCAGCGGTCCGCAATGTCGAGGAAGCCATCGCGCTGGCATCGCAGGCGGTCGAAATGGCCCCGCAAGAGGAATTGGCGTGGGAGGCATTAGGTATTGCCCGCTTCCACAACGAGGACTGGCAGGCGGCAATCGAAGCGTTTCAGAAGTCAGAGAGCTTCGTGGATCCGCGCAAGTATGGGACGCTTTACACCCACTCGACCCTGTCCTGGTCGGAGAACCATCTCTACCGCGCCATGGCCTACTGGCAACTGGGCCAGACCGACGATGCCCGCGCATGCTTCGTCGTCGGCAAAAGCGAGTTCGATCAGAGTGGTCGGGGTCTCACCTCGGATGTCCTGCAGGAGGCCGCGAACCTGCTCGGCATGAATTTGGATGAACCGCCAAGCACACAGGAGACGATTGCCGCCTACCGCGCGACGCTTGCGACGGACCCAGCGGGAGCCATACGGCAAAACGAGTTGGCATGGCTGCTGGCGACAACGCCCGATGTCCAGTATCGCGAACCCGCCCAGGCTGTCCAGCACGGGCTCGAGGCAGTCAGGTTGATGCCACAGGATGCAGATGCGTGGAACACACTGGGAGTGGCCCATTACCGCAATGGCCAATGGAACGAAGCGATTGACGCACTGAACAAGTCCATGGAACGCTCGGGAGGCACGGCAATTGACTGGCTGTTCCTGGCCATGACGCATTGGCAGCGCGGGGAGCGGGATGAGGCACGCACGTGGTACGACCGCGCTGCAACGTGGATGCAAGACCAGGCCGATGAAGCGTTGACTGAGGAACTCACACGTTTTCGCGCTGAAGCGGACGAGCTGCTCGGCACCGAGAAGGCGGCGCGCGAACAATTCAACGTCGGTGATCACGAAGGGTCGGCGGCGGACGCACCAATCGGAAATGTCCCGGCAATTCCTCCGAACCAGCCCTAGACGCGCGCGGTACGAACCTTGTCAGCTCCGTTCCGACGTGTGGAACGGTGTGCCAGCAGGCAGTGCAACACACGCCGGGCCGATGCGTCATCGGTTGTTTGGAGTTTCTGGATTGCACACAGTGTGGCAGAGCCAGCAAGCTGGACGTGCGACACGCCACACGCGTCGGACAATAGTGCCGCACGGCCGACAGAAACGCCGCACCACCAGTAGGTAACGACACCGGCCGGCGAGCGCCACAACCACGCAGCCAACTCGCCCGCCGCCGCCTGACCCCCGCGGCTCGGTCTGCGCGCGGCGGGTCCAGGTGCTTCCTACGCGCTCGCAGACCAAAGACGATGAGGAGACTGATGATGGTCACCAAATGGAGATCAACGGCATTGTACTCGGCTTTTCTCGCGACTATGGTCGCGGGAAACGACATAGGGCTCGCCGGCAAACCAACCCAGCCGTTCCCGCTCAAGTATCAGATCCAGTTTCTGCGACACCCGGACGGACTGAACACGGGATTAAGCAGAATAAGCAACTCGGGCATCGCAGCTGGGGCATCACATTGCTGCAAGGGATATTTGTTCGATGCAGAGACAGGTGCGGTATGTTGGGAAATCCGTGATCTGGTGGCCCTTGAAGACCAAGGCCTCGTTCCGGAGGGGGTGACCTATTCCATTGCCGCTATTTCGGACTCCGGCAAAGTCACCGGCACAATGTGGATGCCCGATGGACGACTGGGATGGGCCTACGTGCTGGACACGAATAATGATCTGATTCCGGGACGCAGCTCCCTGAGGCTCATCGATAGCTTGGTGCTGCCAGGAGCCAGCAGGACGCGTGGGTACGGCATCAACGAGATGGGCGACGTCTTGGGCCGCTATTTTGATGACGCCGCTGGCCTGTCGTACCTGTTTGTGTGGAATCTGGACGCACCAACCAGATGCCACTGGTTCGACCACCTTGCGACTGAGGCACCCAGTGATTTGCGGGATTATCCGCAGCTGAACACGTGGGGACAGGTGGCTGGACAACTAGCCACTGGAGGCGTCTTCCGATACACACCGTGGGCAGCAACTGCGGTGGAGTTATTCCCGCAGATCGACCAACAACTGGAAGACACCAGCGGTCTGAACGACGACGGTGTTTTTTGTGGGAAGATCCTCCAGGGGAACAAGAATGTGCAATGGCTCAAGCCGTATCGATGCTATGACACATCGGGCGATGACTTTCCGCTCGTCGTGGACGTTATCCAGCAGCAGGCGTACTATTCTTCTGTCAGAATCAACTCATCGTGCGATTTG
>JALOQX010000319.1 GCA_025459265.1 Pirellulaceae bacterium
AGCAGCGCCACAATCGCCCCCAACCGGCTCGCCCGGTTGGGGCGCACGATCATCGGCTACGAACGAGCAGCGCCACAATCGCCCCCAACCGGCTCGCCCGGTTGGGGCGCAAGATCATCGGCTACGAGCCGCCACGACCCCACAGAGCGGCGGAGTCCCAACGCCTCCATGCAACCCGCATTCCGCCCAGGCCGCGACAACCGGCGGCGGATAGCCAACCGCACCCTGGATCACCACCAACCCGGACAAACCGTGTATCTGGGACTCGTCTTGGGGACTCGTCTTGGACTCGCTGGGACAAATCAGGCAGGCGAACCGCACGAGGGCGGCGGAGTCCCAGAGCCTCCACCACACCTGCGGCCGGCCTAGGCCGCCACCACCGGCGGCGCACGAGAAGCCGGTGGATATTTTTCAGGCCAGGGCGGCTTGAAGAATCGTGGCAACGCCGGGTCTAGTTCCCGGCCCTTGACGATGAACGTTGTACTGTGTGCACTATACCCACGCAAATCGACACGACCCACACTGCCGCTCCCAGCGTGCTGGAGAGCTTTCGGTCCGTTTCGACTTCTGGCCAACACACGTTGACGACGGTGCTAAGAACGCACGCGGTTAGCAGAGTTACCGCGATCCCACCGCCCAGCGCTCGACTCCAACTGCACTGTCCGCCAATGGGGCGATCAAGGATGTTCATTGCGACACGACCAAGGGGTTCCGCTGGTGCGTCGTTCCCGGCATGCGTAGATATGAAAGGGAAGGCCGGCTCACCTAGTCGGATTCCTTAACGCGATAGTATAGCAAAGTTTGGCCGCGTCGCCGTTGCCCGCGTAGCCGATGGTCTGGTGCCCCAACCGGACGAGCCGGTTGGGGGCGGGGAACGCGCGGGCTGAGCGTAGCCGATGATCTGGCGCCCCAACCGGACGAGCCGGTTGGGGGCGGGGAACGCGCGGGCTGACCGCGTAGCCGATGGTCTGGCGCCCCAACCGGACGAGCCGGTTGGGGGCGGGCGGGGAACGCGCGGGCTGACCGCGTAGCCGATGATCTGGCGCCCCAACCGGACGAGCCGGTTGCGGGGAACCGCGCGGGCTGACGCGTAGCCGATGATCTGGCGCCCCAACCGGACGAGCCGGTTGGGGGCGGGGAACCGCGCGGGCTGACGCGCAGCCGATGATCTGGCGCCCCAACCGGCTCGCCCGGTTGGGGGCGCCAACCGATGGTTGCACAACGGAATGGCATGGCACTTGGATCTGTCCCCGTAGCTTGACCGGCTTACGGTTGCTGGTACCGCGCGGTGATGTTGATGGCATCCGTGCCTGGCGGCAAATCGATCCATTCGCCCGCGGCGTCGAACCGGTCCCACGGCGAGCCATTGACGTGTACCGACTCCAAAACGTGTCCGTCCGGGTGAGGCAGTCGCAGCCTGACAGCGGCGGCCTGCTCACGCTGCGGCGGAACCACGCGCGCATCGATCCGGTCGTCGCGCGTACATGACTGCACCTCCAGGCTGACGGGCCCGAAATGCGTGGGCAGCTGCATGCAGCGAATCGACTGGCCGTCGTGCAGCCAGTGTCGCGGCACTCCGGCCAGCAACAGCAAGCGCCCCGAATACGTTCCCGCCGGACCACGTTCCTCCGTGACGAGCATATGGCGGACCAAATGCAGCGCCACGGCACTGGCACACGGCAACGGATCCGTAATCTCGGCAGCGCCATACGATCCGCGCACATGCAGGTCGCTGGGGTACAGCACGTTCGACTCGCGCGAGACCAACGTGTCGTGATCCATGTTGAACGCGAGATAGGCATAAAAACCCAGCAGATAGTCGCGGACCGCGCCGCCGTGCAGCAGTTGCAGCAGGTGCCCCTTGCCGTAGAGGGCGTCCAGCGCACCGGGACCCATCGGACGGTAGCGGGGCAGATGGCAGAACGTGCGGTTATCGGCGTCCAGCAAATCGCTGATCCAACCGGCGGGCTGACTCTCAGGCGAAAGCGCCTCCAGGTCCAGGAGGCAACCGGCAAAGAGCTGGTAGAAGTCCAGCATCTCATCGGCGCGCTTCCCGCCCACGCGCAGCGGAAGCAGCGGCGGCCGATGGTCGGGCAGGAAACTCCCGGTCATCGCGCGATCGATATCGACCCAATAGGCGTTAGCCTCTTCGCGATACGCGCGGGCCCCGGCCGTATCGCCCCATTGGTCCAGCAGCCAGGCCGTGTCCACCAGACCGCGCCAGCAACAGACATTGGGGTAGAACGGGTGGCAGAGCACCTCCAGCACATCGCCGCCGTAGGCCCACCGGGGCAACAACCCCCAGTGCAGCGGACGCCGGCCATCCGCCAGCTCCATCGTGCTGCGCCGCGCCGCCATCGTCCAGGCGGCACACTCCCGCAACAACGGCAGATGCGGCTCCAACCACGCGCGATCCCGCGTCAGTCGATACAGGCTCACCGCGTAATGCGGTTGCAGCCCGTTGCGATACTGCTGGTGGCGCGACTCGGGCTCCGCCGGCGAATATTCGTCCACCTTGCGGAGAAAGTCGGGCCTGAGATAAGTCGCTGACATGTACCGCTGAGCCGCGTCGCCGTAGCCGAAGAGCCCCAGTGCCAGCAGCGGATAGCTCTCCTCAATCCCGAACAGGCTCCCTTCATAGACCGAAGGAGCCGCACCGTAGTACATGACATCGCCATCCGCACACACGAAGATCTGCGCCAAGACGGCGCGAATCAGGCGATTGACTCGCTCCTCCGGGACCTCGACGCTCACGGGTGTCGCCATGATACCGTCCCAGCAGCGGACAAACGCCTCCTGAGCCTGCTCGAACGACAGCCGCCGCACTGCGTCAAGGTCAGAGGCGTCGGTGCCTGCTTCCTGGGAATGCAGCAGGTCAAGGCAGCGCGTTTCACCGGCCGCCAGCGCCAAGTCGATCCGGCACGACTCCGACGTTGCGGACGTCGCAAACGGGACCAGCGACATGACGAGCGGGTCATCACCGCGAGCAATCACGCCATCCTGCAGCGACAGTGCCTCGGGCCGTTCCCCTTCAATGACCACTTCGACGGAGGTCGCACAGGGCGCCGACGCCAGGTTCTGCACCGCCAGCCGGATCCAGACGACCGGCTTGCCTGAACCGGGAGAGGGTATGGCAAACGCGGTCTGCCGGACGTAGAGATCGTGCATCTGCCCTTCCACGATCACACCGGGACGCCAGCCGTCGATCAGGCTGCGTCGGACGGTATCGCGGTACTCGGAGAGCGCTCGTTGTTCGGCGCCGAACGTGAAGCGTATCGTCTCCCGTCCAATCAACGCGCCGTCCCACGCCACACCTGTCTCCACGCGGTGATCGCGCAGCCCCAGCGGATATCGGGCCGTCGGGATGCCATGTGCGCAGAGAGCGAGACGCTCGAACGACGGATCCGCCGCGTCAGCCAGGACTTCTTGCCGCAGACCTTCCCGCGCAATAAACCGGTCGGACCACGAGTTCTGATCCGCCGGCAGGTACCGGTCGACCTCCAGTTCGCTGACCAGCACCGGCTGTGCGGCGCGACAGACAACGCGCAGCCCGCGCGAGACAACCGGCGTGAAGGTCCACACGATCTGCATGCGATCGTCGACCTGGACTTGTGTGGCTGTGGCCTCCAGTCGTCTCCACCGCTGGCCGTCGTCCACTTCCAGAATCAGACTCTCGCTGTCCGCCGTATTCTCGCGGACCGTCACGGCGCAGCGCTCCACAGCGTGCCGCACCGGCCAGAGCACGCCGACCGCTTCGCCGTGCTGCAAGGGCGCGCGCGGCCGGTGCGCGTTGCCGCCGCACAGCTCGGGCGCGTCGGCGCAGCCCCCCTGGTCGTTCCAGCGGACGCTGCGGGACGCGCCGGGCAACTCGACAGCCAGGTCCGCTAGCTCCCGGCGCAGAGGCCGCGGTGCTTGGCGCGCGAGCGCCTCGGCGGAGACGGTCCGCGCCCCGGTCACGCCCGGCGCGGCCGCCTCGCGACAGGCCACCCGCACCTCCTGGAGCGCGAGGAAGCGGCGAAGATGAGCACCAGCCGCCGGCTGCAGAATGCGCAGCTGACGCGTCCGGACAACGGGCAGGACCAGCACGCTCCGCCGCTGCGTGGGCGCATACCAGACGTCACCTCCTTCCACGGCGACCCATTGTCCGTCGCGCTCGATCTCGACGCGGAACGCGCGCGGATACCACGCCCGCAGGCTCCACCAGATCTCAATCTCGTTGACGCGTACAGGTTGCGACCACGCAAATGCCATCCAATGGTCCGTCGCCGCCTCGCCCGACACCCAGCTGTTGCCGCCGTTGCCAAATCGTTGGCTGTTGTCGGTGACCGGCTGGAGTTCCTCCCCCGGGGCATACCAGCGCCCGTCCACGGCGACGTCGACGCGGTAGCCGGGAAAACTGCTGTCGGCAGTCACCCGGGCCGCGGCGGTGAGCGTCCTCTCGACAGCCTCCGGGTCCCCGTCCACACGCATGGCAGCGCTCGGGGTCGACCACGTGCGAGCCATGGCACTCGGGATCACGGCGGTCCAGCCGCAGCAAAGCAGGGCTGCAATCACGGGTGCGGTGCGCGGCGTGAACGAAACGGCTCTGGGAACGTCATTGGCCATCGGGTGTCTGTCTCTGCGCAGGAGAACTCGCCCGCGTGCAATCACCGCCGTGGCAAATGCGGCAGGCTCGACCGTACGTCGGTCACTGATGGTCCGAAGTGCTCGCAGAGCCGGCCGAACAGTGACCGTGCCTATTCTGAGAGAGCTGATCTGCCGCGTCTAGCCGTCAACCGCGCGTGTTTGCGATTTGCACATGTGCGGCGCAGAGCGAGCGGATCCGGACCGTTTGTTCCACGGCATTCGGGCGAGCAGCAGCGCTAAGCCACAGAAGTCCGTGACACCCGCGAAGACGAGACCGGCGCCCACAACGGCTGACAACGCCGAGAACAGGGGATGTACCAGAGTCGCCAGGGACAAGCCGATCAGCACGAGCGAGCCGGCAACAATGCGCACTTGACGTTCGATCGATACGCGCTCGCGGCCGTAGATCATCGGCAATCCCGCGGCGGCACAGCCCTCTACACCGTCTGTGATCTGCACAACCTGCGTGACGCCTGCGGACTGGAGTCGCTCACAGGCGGCTGTTGCACGGCTACCGGACTGGCACAGGACATACACCGGATCGGCCGGCGCCGCGGGGCGCCAGCGCATGACGAGTTCGGGATCGAGCTGTTCCAAGGGCACATTGCGGGCGAAGGCGACATGCGCATGTTGGAACTCAGCCGGCGTGCGCACGTCCAGAAGGTCGATTGCCCGCCGTTCGTCGGCCAGCGCCGCTAGTTCCCCGGCCCGCATCTCCTGCTGCATACTCCCCTCCCTCGGCATGACCGCCGGTTCCGACGACTACGTCCGGAGGATTCTCCGTACGGCCTGCACCAGGCGGTCAATCTCGTCCCGCGTGTTATACAGGGCCAGAGACGGTCGCACGGTGGCCTCCAGTCCAAATCGTCTCAGTGACGGTTGTGCGCAGTGATGACCCGCGCGCACCGCCAGCCCGGCCTGGTCCAACAGACGTCCCACCTCCTCCGTGGGGCGATCGCGCAATACAAACGACAGGACTCCCACCTTGTCCCGAGCCGTGCCAATCAACCGCAGGCCGTCAATCCGTGCCAGTTGTTCGGTCGCGTAGTGCAGGAGTTCCTGTTCATATCGTCCGATGTTGATCAACCCCAAGCGCTGCACAAACTCCAGCGCAGCGGCCAACCCAACTGCGTCCGCGATGCTGGGGGTACCGGCCTCGAACTTGGCAGGCGCCTCGGCATACGTCGTCTCCTCAAACGTGACGTTGCGAATCATGTTCCCGCCACCTTGCCAGGGGGGCAGGATATCCAGGAGATCCTCGGTCGCATAGAGGACGCCGATTCCGGTCGGGGCGAAGATCTTGTGTCCCGAGAACACGAAGAAATCGCAGCCGAGCTGCGCCAGGTCGACGGGCACGTGAGCGACCGTCTGAGCACCGTCAATGAGCACGCGAGCGCCGTACCGTTTGGCCATCTGCGTCATCTCCGTCACCGGCAGAAGCGTGCCCAGACTGTTGGAGGCGTGCGTCAGCGCGACGATCCGGGTGCGTGCACTCAGCAGCCGCGCGTACTCCTCCAACAGGACTTCGCCGCGGTCGTTGACGGGGATCACGCGCAGCACCGCCCCTGTTTCCCGGGCCAGCAGTTGCCACGGCACGATGTTGGCGTGGTGCTCGAGGGTGGACAGGACGATTTCGTCGCCGGGTTGAAGGAACTTGCGGCCGTATGTCTGCGCGACGAGGTTGATCCCTTCGGTGCTGCCGCGCACGAAGACGATCTCCCGCGGCGACGCAGCACCGAGGAAGCGTTGCACCTGCTGGCGGGCCTGTTCGAAGGCGTCCGTGGCCCGCGCGGCCAACGTGTGCGCACCCCGGTGGATGTTCGAATTGTCGCGCGCGTAGAAGGCTGATACGGCGTCGATCACGCATTGCGGTTTCTGCGTGGTGGCGGCATTGTCCAACCACGCAAGAGGCTGGCCGTGCACCAGCTGGTCCAAGACGGGAAACTCGCGCCGGACGCTGACCACGTTCAAGGGACGGCTCCCGCTCGACACCGCTCCGGGCAGACTGCCTTGCCACCGCGGGTCATCACGAGGTGCCTGTGCCGTCCGGACACCTGGCGGTGAGGTGTGATGCGGTGCGGTCCGCACCTGCTCGACAAATGCGCGCAGCCCTTCCCACGTCTCCGATGCAGCGGATGCGGCAATCGCCTGCCGCGCTGCATCCGGCGGTACGAGGTCCGCGACAGTGCTGAGTCGAAGTGGTGGCAATGAGGTCTCTGGCGCGTCAGTGGCCGATGTCGGCCGTGCGACGCGCAGGTCGGGCGTGGGCGACCGCTCGAATCCGGGCAGTGCGCCGAGCAATCGTGAGGTGATCTGGGCGATCTGCTCGGGAGTGATATCGTGCATGGCTGCCTCTGGCTGGTTGCCGTCGATGATCGTTCTGGACCGGACTATTTGGGGCTCTGCAGGCGGTGCTGATAATCGTGGTAATAACCCACTTCGACGTTCTCCAGGACGCCCAAGGCGTCGTCGGTCAACACGGCACAGGAGAAATACAGGGTCAGCAGGTAGGATGCGACGCCCAGACTATCCAGGCCCATCAGGCGGGCCGAGAGACTGGGCAGGATCTCGCCCGGAATGCCGGTCTGGTGCAAGCCCACGACGCCCTGGTCGGCTTCCAACTTGTCGCAGGGAACCAAGGGGACACCCCGCCAGGCAATCACGCGCGAGCCGAACAGGTTCACCGTGACCGGCGGGACGCCGCGCCACGTGCACTCGCGTTCAAATGCGGCGATCGCCTTGGGATGCGCCAGAAAGAACGCCGGTTTCTTCCAGACCAGCGCGAGCAATTCGTCCAAGTCATCCGGTGTCGGCGCGCCATACCGCGTGCTGATCCGCAGCGCCGGATCCACGGAGTGCATGAGGCCGCACTTCTGGCTGTTGATGAGCTCCCACTCCTGCCGCTCCTTGATCCCCTCAATCGTCAGCCGCATCTGCTCCTGCAGCTGATCGTACGGGTCGTTGTACAGGTCGGACACGCGGGTGTGGACGCGCACGACCGTCTGCACCGCCGACAGGCTGTATTCCCGCGGCTGCGCCGAGTAATCCACGAAGGTCTCCGGAATCTCCACGTTCTCGGCGAACCCCGAGACCAGATCGATGTTGCGCTCACCGTAGCGATTCACCGTCGACTGGAGCTCGCGGAGTTCGGCAATGGCCCTCTGGAAGTCGGCCTTCAGGCTGGGTTCTTCCGCCAGCACCGCATCGAGGTCCTTGCGCGAGAGAGTCAGGAGAATGCACGGCGTGATCGTGCGGACGGTCACGCCGGCCGGCTGATCCGACACCATGTCCGTCTCGCCGAAGTACTCGCCTTCGGTCAGCAGTGCGATCCGCAGGTCACTGCCGTGAACACCTTTGCTCAGCACCTCGACTTGCCCTTGCGCGATGATGAAGAACTTGCTCAGATCCTCGCCCTCGATGATCAGCTTATTGCCGAGCGATACTCGCTCCGTGCGGACGCGCTGGGCCATGCGGCTGAGAATCGCGTCCGGCAGGCGTGAAAAGAGCGGCACGCTGCGCAGCGCCTCCGGTGAGAACGCCGCTCCGTCGGGCGTGACATCGACGAGGATCCGTTGGGCCTTGGGGAGTTCCACTTTCGTGCGGTTCACGCGGTAGATCCCGCCATGTACCTGCACCCACGGCAACAGGCTCAACAGCCACCGCGGGGTGATGGACATCATTTTGGGCGCGGTCTTGGTCGTGCTGGCCAGGTTCCTGGCCACTGCCGTGGTCACGCTGCGCTGCAGAAGACTGTCCGACATGTTCGCAACTGCCTTTCTCATACAAGATGCGCGCGATCATCCAGGAACCGCTCAGATCCCGAGTCCATTGTCAAAACCGCTCGATTCCCGGTGTTCGTAGGCGTGGTAATAGCCCACTTCGACGTTCTCCAGAATGCCCAGTGCGTCGTCCGTCAACACGGCGCAGGAGAAGTACAGCGTGAGCAGGTACGAGGCTACGCCCAGAGCATCCAGGCCCATTAGCCGAGCCGACAGACTGGGCATGAGTTCGCCCGGAATCCCCGTCTGATGCAGCCCCACGACCCCTTGGTCCGCTTCGCCCACGCGCACGAGGAGAATGCTCGTCTTGCCCAGCCATTGATTCGATTGGTAGCGGCTGGTGACTTCGAGTTTGTCGCAGGGCACCAACGGCACGCCCCGCCAGGTGATCACCGGGGAGCCGAAGAGGTTCGCCGTCACCGGCGGCACGCCGCGCCACGTGCACTCCCGTTCAAAGGCCGCAATGGCCTTGGGGTGCGCCAGTAAGAAGGCCGGCTTCTTCCAGACCAGTGCCAGGAGTTCATCCAGATCGTCGGGCGTCGGCGTGCCATAGCGAGTGCTGATCCGCATGGCGGGGTCCGCTGAGTGCAGCAGGCCGAACTTCTGGCTGTTGATCAGCTCCCACTCCTGCCGTTCCTTGATCCCCTCAATCGTCAGCCGCAGCTGCTCCTGCAGCTGATCGTACGGGTCGTTGTACAGGTCGGACACGCGGGTGTGCACGCGTACGACCGTCTGCACCGCCGACAGGCTGTATTCCCGCGGCTGCGCCGAGTAATCCACGAACGTCTCCGGAATCTCCACGTTCTCGGCAAATCCCGACACCAGATCGATATTCCGTTCCCCATAACGGTTGACGACCGACTGCAGCTCGAAATGCTCTTCAACCGCCCTGCGGAAATGCTCGCTCAGCGTCGGCGCCTCGGCCAGAACGGCCTCCAGGTCCCTGCGCGACAAGGTCAGCAGAATGCAGGGGGTGATGGTGCGGACGGTCACATCCGACGGCCTGCCAGACACCAGATCCCCTTCGCCGAAGTACTCGCCTTCGGTCAGCAGCGCGATTCGCAGGTCGCTGCCGTGGGCTCCTTTGCTCAACACCTCCACCTGCCCTTGGGCGATGATGAAGAACTTGCTCAAGTCCTCCCCCTCGACGATCAACGGATTTCCCAGCGAGACGTTCTCTGTCTTGACACGCTGGACCATCCGCGTGATGATCGCGTCCGGCAGTCGTGAGAAGAGCGGCACGCTCCGCAGGGCTTCGGGGGCAAACGAAGCGGTACCCGCGGAAATCTCCACGGCAATCCGCTGGGCTTTGGGCAACTCAACCCGGGTGCGATTCACCCGGTAGATCCCGCCGTCGACCTGGACCCAGGGCAGGAGGCGCAGCAGCCACCGCGGCGTGATGGACATCATCTGCGGCGCCGTCTTCGTCGTTGTCGCCAGATTGCGTGCCACCCCGGCGGTCACGCTGCGCTGTAACAGGTTGTCCGACATGTTGTTCACCTCATGCTGAGCGAATGCGGGGCGACGCGGCGGTGCCGGGCACCCCGCGTGTCGGGCCCGGCGGACAAGGAGTCATTCCGGGAAGAGACGCGTCGAAAGATAGCGCTCACCCAGGTCCGGCAGGACGACGACCACGAGTTTGCCTTGGTTTTCCGGTCGCCGCGCGACCTGCAGTGCAGCCCACGCTGCGGCGCCACAACTGATGCCGCACATGAATCCTTCCTGTCGCGCCAGCTGTCGCGCCGTCTCCAAGGCGTCGTCGTCTGCGACGGTGACGACTTCGTCAATCACGCCGACGTTGAGGACTGCCGGAATGAACCCGGCGCCGATCCCCTGGATCACGTGCTTGCCCGGTCGCAACGGCTGACCTGCTCGATGCTGGGTGATCACGGGGCTGGCAGCCGGCTCCACCGCCACGATGCGGATGCCCGGCTTCCGCGCTTTGAGAACCTCTCCCACGCCGGTGATGGTGCCGCCGGTGCCCACGCCCGACACGAAGATGTCCACGGCGCCGGCCGTGTCACGCCAGATCTCTTCGGCCGTCGTGCGGCGATGGATCTCGGGATTGGCAGGGTTTTTGAACTGCTGTGGCATGAAGTAGCGGGGGTCACTCGCCGCCAACTCCTCGGCCTGGCGGACGGCACCGGCCATGCCCTCGGCGGCGGGCGTGAGCACAAGCTCTGCGCCGAGGGCTTTCAGCAAGCGACGCCGCTCCAGACTCATGCTTTCCGGCATCGTCACCTGCAACCTGTACCCGCGAGCCGCACACACAAAGGCCAGCGCAATGCCCGTGTTCCCGCTCGTCGGCTCGATCACCGTCGTGTGCGGCCCGATCTTCCCATCGCGTTCAGCCGCGTCGATCATGGCGCGTCCGATGCGGTCCTTCACACTCCAGAGCGGGTTGAAGTTCTCGAGCTTGGCGGCAATGGTGGCCATTTCGCCGGCCGCGATCCGGTTCAACTTGACCAACGGCGTGCGGCCGATGCAGTCGGTAATATCCGAGTGAATGCCAGGGAGACGTGTCGCAGACATGATTGCTCCTTGCTTGAACCACAGGAAGACCGTTCGGCGGTGAGATGCTCACCCGCGCGTCGGCGGGCAGCGGCGATCGTGCGCCGCCGCCCGCCATGGAGCGACCGGGGCGGCCCGGTGACTCACGCGGACCGTGCGGCTCGCCGCCATCCACGCTGGCGATTCTCGAAACGCAACACGGTTAACGCTGGGGAGAACGTTCCGCCAGTTCACCGCCGTTGCGCGTGACCAGGCGGGCGAATTCCCGGACCTGGATGGTGTCACTGATCATCCGCAC
>JALOQX010000320.1 GCA_025459265.1 Pirellulaceae bacterium
CCCAGCCACCCGCCGGAGCTGCACTCCCCCTCGTCACTCGGAGATCCTTGTTCGTCACTCTGAGTTCTGCTGCCTTGCTGGGGGCTCGCTCCGCTCGTCCCCAGCCACCCTCTGTTTGTCCCCAGCCACCCTCTGTTGTCTCCAGGCACCTTATGCTTGGCCGCGAGTTGGCCGGGGTCCCCTCGGATTGGGCGGGCAAGTATAATCCAGCTGTTGCCGCCCGACGCCGCTGGGGCGCTGAGTGCCGGGCCATTTACCTTTGACGTAGGGAATGCCGATTTGTTGGGTCCTGTCTTTGGGCGCGAGGCGACCACGATGCCGCGTCGGCCGCGTCATTTCGTGGTGCGCAGCGTCTATGTGCTCGGGCTGCTGCTGCTTATCTGTACTGCCTGGCTGCGTGTCACCGGCACTCAGATCATCCTGACGGTCGGGGACATGGCTCGGTTCGGGACGATTCTGTTCCAGATCATGTCGGTCCTGCAGCTGACCCTGGTCATTTTCTTCGCGGCGATGGTGGCGGCCAGCAACGTGAGCCTGGAGAAGGACCGCCGCACGCTGATCCTGCTGTTGCTGACGCGCATGACCAACACGGAGTTGGTGTTGGGCAAGCTGTCGGCGAGCCTGTTGAGCATCTTTTTTCTGCTGGCCGCCGCGGCGCCGGTATTCATGCTGACGACGCTTTTCGGGGGCGTATCGTTCGCTCAGGTGGCGCGCGTGTTCGCGGTGACGGTGGTCAGTGCGCTGGCGGCCGGCAGTCTCGGCTCGACGCTGGCATTCTGGCGCGAAAAGACCTTTCAGACGTTATCGATCACCGCCCTGACGCTGGTGATTTGGTTCGGTGTGTGGGAGGCGGTTCATGTCGGTCTGCGCGACGTTTCCATCGCGGGCCTGGACGGTCAGACGTGGGCGACGATCTGCAGTCCATTCCGGGCGATTCTGGTCGCGGCGCATCCGGCGTTGGATGCCGGCGGCGCGACCGATCTGTGGGGCGACGCGGTCACGTGGTTTGTGCTGTTCGCCTTGGGTGTCACGGTCGTCTTGAACGTGATTGCGATTGCCCGGGTGCGGGTGTGGAATCCGTCTCGCGAGGTGCGGCCGGGTCAGGCGATGCAGGAAGACCAGGCGAGCATTTGGGGTGTGGCACACGACCTGGAGGTCGGCGAGTCGATGGACGCGGCTGAGCGGGCACGGGCTGAGCACGTGGATGCCCGCGCCGCACGGGCCAGCGTGGCCAGCCGCGAAGTCTGGGACAATCCGATCCTGTGGCGGGAGATGTGCACGTGGGCGTACGGCCGCAAGGTGCTGATCATTCGCCTCACGTACCTGGTCCTGTTCGCGTTGGCCTGGGGCGCACTGCATTGGACCGTGCGTGCCGAGCTGGCGGCCGGCCCGCAGGACGAGTTCGCGACGATCCTGCCCGCTGCGACCGCGCCGCTGGCGCTCTTCTGCCTGGTCAGCCTCGTCGTGCTCAACGCCCTGGCGGTCACTTCGATCACGAACGAGCGGGACGGTCAGGCGCTCGACCTGCTGCTGGTGACCGATTTGTCGCCGTTTGAGTTCGTGGCGGGCAAGCTGGGCGGCGTGCTGTGGGTGACCAAGGAGATGGTCGTGCTGCCCATGCTGCTGGGGATCTATCTGTGGTGGTTCGGCATCCTCACGCTCGAGAATCTGGTCTTCCTGCTGGGGGGCCTGATGGTGATGAACCTCTTCATCGCCACGCTCGGGATCCACTGCGGCATGATGTATGCGAATTCGCGTTCGGCGATCGGGGCCAGCCTGGGGACGGTGTTCTTCCTGTTTCTGGGCGTCTCGGCGTGCATGATCATGATGGTCAAGTTCAGCAGCAGTTTTCAGAACCAGTTGGCGCCGTTCCTGGCCGCGATTCTTGGCGGCGGTGTCGGGCTGTATGTGGCGCTGGGCTGGCGCAACCCCTCCCCTGCCATCACGCTGGCGTCACTGTCGCTCCCCTTCGCGACGTTCTTCGCGATCACCAGCTTCCTGCTGCGCAATCAGGAGCTCACCGTGTTTCTCGTCGTCAGCGTCGCGTACGGATTCGCCGCCGCCGCCATGCTTGTCCCGGCCGTGTACGAGTTCGATATCGCGATGGGCCGGACACGAATGGCGAATGACGAGGATTAGAAGGGAGATGATCGAACTGGCACCTTGGCTGGCGGGCATGGGGGTGCTGATCGGCTGCTCGGCGTTTTTTTCGGGCAGCGAGGCGGCGCTGTTTTATCTGCGCTGGCAGGATCGCCGGGCGTTGGCGGCGGGCGGGCGGGCGCAACGGGCGGCTGCCGCGTTGCTGGCCAACCCCGATCGTCTGTTATCGGCCGTGCTGCTGCTGAATCTCGTCACGAACATGGCGTACTTCAGCATCGCGTCGATCGTGGCGGTGCAACTGGAGCGCGGGCCCGGCCGATCGGCGGCGGTGCTCTTTTCGGCCGGCAGCGTGCTGACGCTGATCTTTCTTGGTGAAATGTTCCCCAAGAGCGCTGCGGTGCTGAGTGCTCGCAGCGTGGCGCGGTGGGTCGCCCTGCCGCTGTCGGCCTGCGTACGGCTGCTCGACCCGATCATGCCCGTCCTGCGGCTCATCACGCTCCTCTCCCAGCGGCTCTTCTGGCCGCGGTTTCAGCCGGAACCGTATCTGGAGATCGGGGACCTGGAGCGGGCGATCGAGTTGTCGGCCGAAGATGCGGCGCTGCGAGAACAGGAGCGGGCAACGCTGCGCAACATCGTGATGATGTCCGACACGCGAGTCGAGGAATGGATGCGGCCGCGCACGCAGTACGTGACGTTTCGCGAGCCGGTGTCGCTGGCCGATCTGGAGGGGCGGATGACGGCCAGCGGCTACCTGCTGACCAGCGAGTCGGATGGTGACGAAGTGGTCGCGGCGCTGAACCTGCTGCAGCTGTCCGAGGTCCCGGCCGAAAACCTGGAAAGACTCGCCCAGCCGGTGCTCTACGTTCCCTGGTGCGCCACCGTGGCGGATGTGCTGCAGCAGATGAAACAGCAGCGGCGCGAGGTGGCGGCGGTGGTGAACGAGATGGGCGAGACGATCGGCGTGCTCACGTTCGAGGACGTGCTGGCGACGATGTTCCATGAGAACCCGAGCCGCAGCCATCGGCTGCTTAATCGCGAGCCGATTCAGAAGGTGGCAGACGCCGCCTGGCATGTGACGGGGATCACGAACCTCCGGCGGCTGGAACGGTATTTTGGCGTCGAGCTGCCGCCCACGACGAATGTCACCGTCGGCGGCGTGGTGCAGGACTGCCTGCAACGACTGGCCGCCAAAGGCGACGAAGTCGATTGGGGCCCGTTCCACTTCCGGGTGCTCAAGGCCCCGCGACGCGGACACCTGTTCATCGAAGTCACACGACGCACGGTCGAGGAGCCGACACCATGACCTGGCTGATCGGGCTGCTGCTGGCCGTGGGGCTGTTCCTGAGCGCACTGTTCAGCGGCAGCGAGACCGGCTTCTATCGCGTGACGCGCGTCCGCCTGCTGCTGGGCGGCCTGGACGGCGATCGTGTGTCGCACTGGCTGCTGAGCTTGACGAACCATCCGGCACTGTTCGTGGCTACGGTGCTGGTCGGGAACAACCTGGCGAACTACCTGACGTCGTTGAGTATCGTGCTGCTGGTGCAAAAGTTCTCCGACGGATCCTCAGGGCCGGAATTGATCGCGACGCTGGCGGCCTCGCCGCTGGTGTTCGTCTACTGCGAACTGCTTCCCAAGCAGTTCTTTTACCGGGCACCCAACCGCCTCCTGCGGCGCGCTGGTCCACTGATTCTCTTCTTCACCGTCCTGTTCGCGCCGGTCGCCGCGTTGTTGTGGCTGCTGGGCCGGTTCCTCGAATCGCTGATCGGCCAGACCCCCTTGCGCATTCGCCTGGTGTTGGCGCGCAAGGAACTGCAGCAGGTGCTGCAGGAGGGCCAGGAGGCGGGGTTGCTGCATCCAGCCCAACGCGAACTGACTCAGCGATTGTTCGCCAATGCCACGCAGAATGTCATGAAGTTCACGATGCCACTGACTCGCGTAGCGTCCGTGGCGCTCGGCGAACCGAAGGCCAATGCCCTGCGGCTGGCCGCCCGCCAGAAGATGCCGATTGTCGCCGTGCGGGATCCCACCAGCCGCCAGTTGACCGGCTACGTCCGCGTGATCGAGCTGCTGTTGCGCGCCGAGCCGACCGTCATGACGGTGCATCCGCTGCCAAGGCTCCCGCGCACCGAGACGCAGCTGTCGGCACTCATCCACCTGCAATCGCACCAGGCCGCGGCCGCAATCGTGGAAGATCTCAACGGGAATCCGCTCGGACTGCTCCTGGCCGATGAACTCACCGACCCGCTGTTCCCGGAGAACTGAGTCATAGCCCGGGGTCAGCGGAGCGGCGCAGCCGCGCAGCGCCACCCCGGGTCACGCGCGTCATGAAAACCCCCAAACCCCGAAGGGGTTTTACAACTGGTTGCGCGCACGACACCGTGGCCCATTCGGGCATTGTCACTCGGTCTCCGGGTCGCACTTGCGGTAGCCGAGCGACTGGATCACGCCGAGCATTTCCTCGAACGTGATGAAGCGGCGGCGATGCAGCAGTTTGTACTGGTCGATGGCTGTCGCCAGTTCTTTCGCCGCTGGTGAGAGTTCATTGTGGCTGTTGGCGAACTGCCGGCGTTCGACACCGGGTGGAACGGCCGGCGTTTCGGGGCTGCGCCGATCGACAAATGTTGGTTCGCGCCGGTCGACGAACGGCGAGTCTGGCGTGGTGGTTGGCTGCGTCATCGCACACCCTCTGGGGCTTCACGCGTGGCGGACTGATGGCACGTGCGGCCCCCACCGCTACGAATTGGGGACCACGCAAAGGTAGGTTGCGGAGTCAGGCGGGTCAAATGGCCGATGGGGGCACAGTCCGTCCGACGTCTGCTTGATTCGGGGCGAACGACAAATCGGTTAGAACATCTCCCCTCTCTCCCGTCACGTGTTCGAATCGTCACAATCCGCACCTGCGGTCATTTCGGCAGGCTGGCGATTTCCCGCGAGTTGCGAATCGACTCGGCCAGCCGCAGCCCCTCGGCGTGTTGCGGATCGAGTTCCAGGAGTCGTTCGAGCGTGATCTGGGCGGCTGATGGATCGCCCATGTCGTACCGGGCGCGGGCAAGATGGCAGAGGAGATCGGCCGATTGCAGGCCACGCGTCTCGGCCGCTGCCAGGTGAGTGACTGCCTGTTCGTGGCGCCCCAGAGCTGCACAGGCGAGTCCCTGCCAGTACAACACCTCGGGTGGTTCCTCGCCCGATGGATACGAACCGGCCAGCGCCTGGAGTGTGGACAAAGCGCGTTGCGGCCGACCCTCCCGATAGTAGACCTCGGCAATCGCGAGCTGTACTTCCGGATACTGCGGCTGCAGACTCAGTGCACGGTGGAAGTCGGCCAGCGCGTCGCGCCACTTGCCCTCGCGACGCAATACCTCGCCGCGCAGCCGAAAGGCGTTGGGCAGTTGGCGCCCGGATCCCAGTGCCCGGTTGGCCAACTGGCCGGCCTGCCCCAAATCCCCCGTCTGCAGGTACATCTCGCCCAACTGGACCACCAGATTCGGATCGCCGCCCGAGAGACGGACAGCCTCATTCATGTGTTCAAGCGCTTCGCGGCGTGAGCCGCGGTGCCAGAGCGCTTCGGCATAGCGCGATCGCACCTGCTCGTCGACCGGACAAATGTCGACCGCCTTGGCAAAGAACTCCTCTGCACTTTGCCAGTTGCCCGTGTCCACGGCGTCCATGCCGCGCTGAGCAATCTGGCGGGCAAACACGACGTCGTCTGGGCGATACCGACGCGCCAGCCCGGCGCAGCCCACGACCGTCGGCAGGCAGATGAGCGCGATGCATGTCAGAGCTCGATGTCCGACCACACGTTCGCCCCGGCACAAGGACGCGGAAGCAACAAAGGGAAAACGCCTGTTGCTCTCTCCCGCAGCGCAGCGGACGGTAACAAATGCTCGGGTTGCAATCAACCGCAACCTGGACGGGCGCGGCGCGCTCGGGAGGGCGAGGCGCGCTCGGGAGGGCGAGGCGGCGGCGGGAGGGCGAGGCTCCTGCCGAGCCGCCGGGAGGGCGAGGCGACGTCGGGAGGGCGAGGCTCCTGCCGAGCCGCCGGGAGGGCGAGGCGACGTCGGGAGGGCGAGGCTCCTGCCGAGCCG
>JALOQX010000321.1 GCA_025459265.1 Pirellulaceae bacterium
AGGTCGGCAAGGCCGGATCGTGGGTCGTGCTCGACCCGGCCACCGGCTCCGCGTCCGCCGCGACCGCGGACACGGCCGGCAACCTGCCTGTGCACCTCGCGGGTTCCGCCAGCCGTATCTTGGTGCGCGACTAACGGGAATCGCGGGAGTCCGTTTTCACACGTCACTCCGGCGTGCTGCCACCGGGGAAGCGCTCGGCAGCCTGATTGACCAGCACTTCGCAGCACGCGGCATCATGGCTCGGCAACCGCACGATGTCCGGCCGGCCGTCCCCGGTCAGGTCACCAACCTGCCCGTTGTAGATGCCGCCTGTCGTGATCAGCGATTCCACCCACCGCAGGTTGTCGCCACGATTGAGCCACACGACGACCGGGAACTCGGTCGCTCCCAGCGCGCGGGCGCGCCCCGCATTGACGCCCGCCAGGACGTCATAGTGCCCATCGGCGTTGAGGTCGAAGACCTGCAGTGTGTGCACGGCCGCGAGTTGATCGGTGAGCACATGTTCCACCCACGGTCCGCTGCGCGGATCGTCGCTGCTGTACCACGCCACGGGATAGCCGCTGCGTTCCGAGTGGGACAGAAAGACCTCCGCGCGCCCGTCGGCGTTGACGTCGCGACAGAACACCTTGGTCGCGTTGCGCGACCAGTCGCCCGTCTGATTGTGCCACTTCGCGTCGATCGTGCGCACCTGCCACGTGCCCGTCAGATCTCCGCCCGGGTTTTCGACCCAGTAACCGTTCGTGGCCACATCCGGTCGGCCGTTGCCGTCGATATCGCCGACATCGAGCCCTTCGTGCAAGTTCTCGATGGCCAGGTCCTGGACCAGCGTCCAGTGCGCCGGCGACTCCTGCCGGAACACCAGAAAATGATGCCCTTCGAACGTGATGGCCACCACGTCTTGGCAGCCGTCGCCGTCGAAATCCGCCAGCTTGACATCTTTCACAAACGCCGGAGTCCGGCCAATGTGATGCGGAAGCCACGCGTCGCGTGTCGGGTCACCATCCGGCAGCGGATTCTGATACCAGTAGATCTCCGTGGGCGCATCTGCCTGCTTCCATTCTCCCGGGTGTGCGAACCCGAGCGTGTCCACATCACCGTCCATGTCGATGTCGGCCGCATCGAGCGCGCCGGCGGCAAACGGGCCTCCGTCCGGTGCCTGTCGCGCGATCAGACATGGGGACCACGCGCTGCCGTCTGCCTGCGTCTCGTACCATCTGAGTGCGCCGCCATGCCCGTTGTTGTCCTGCAGCAGGATGTCATTCAATCCATCGCCATTGACATCCCCCAGCGCGCGGGCCCACCAAAGCACGGCCGCCGTCCCGATCGTGCGGCCTTCCCAGGTCGGACGAGACAGTTCCTGAGCGCCCGTCGAGCTGCTGGTCCCGATACCGATCAACAGGGCCGCCGCGAACCGCACGCTGCGGAGCGGGTCGCCGGTTCGTGGCACTCGTCTGCGTCGCATGTCGCGTGATCTCCCAAGTTGCGACGAGCATGATGCATCCCACGTCGGGCGTCCTCATTGTGACCGGAGAGGCCGGACTGGTCCAGCAGTTGACAGAGCCAGTGTACGGCCGTGCCTTACGGGCATGGCAGCGACCGTCGGCCCAACTCGTGATTCGCCCGAGGCTACGCCCGAGCCGGCGTGGGAAATCGCCCGCTTGTTTCCGCCCCAGGGGCACTGGTCCGAGGCGACTTACCTGTCGTTTACCGACCGGACACGCACCTGATCTTGTGATGGATGTTGTCAGCGAGGATGCCGCGAGCCGAGCTCGTGACTACGAAGACAAGCGCCGCGACTATGCACAGGCCGGTATTCCCGAATACTGGATCGTCGATCCCGCGGAACCCAAGATCTTGGTGCTGAGCCTGGAGGGCGACCGTTATCACGTCGCTCACGAGGCTGGTGTCGAAGCTCACGCCGCGTCGCGCGTATTGCCGGGATTCGAGGTGAGCGTGGAGGCCGTCATCAGGCCGACTCGCCCTTAACGACCCTGACAGGCCCCGGTGCGGCGCGAACAGGACCACCTGACCCAGGGGCGCAAGCCCAGTGCGAGTCCGCCCAAGAGCAGCAGGACTGCCGTCGCCGGCTCGGGTACTACGCGGGGCGGCGTCTGCCCGAAACGGATCGAGTCGATGCCGATGTTGTCCTGGACACCCGGAGCGATATTGGAGAGATCCAGCCGCACGAGCAGTTCGGCGGCCGAGAGCGGCGTATCAAAGGCAAACGTCGTGCGCTGTGGGCCGGTGGCGTTCCCCTCGACCAGCACATCCGCCGCGGAGAACAAGGTGGACACCCCCGACAAGACCTGAACAGAGGCGATCGTGTAATCTGCACCAAATCCCGCCAGTTCGAAACCATACAGGTCGACCACGTACCCGGGCGAGGCAGTGAACCGTACGTTGAGCCCCGGCGAACCGGCTGTTCCCGGACCCTCGGCAAACACAACGTTGACCAGATCGCCGTAACCATTCTGCCAGAGTCGTGCGCGGGGATCGGTTTCCGTGGCCAGATCCGCGAAGATGTCCACCGTGACATCGGGCGTGAACCCCTCGCCACCATCGCCATAGGTGAAAAACCCGCCCGGCACGGCCATGACTGAGCCCGTCACGTTGTCGCCGTAGTCGTCGGGCACAAGTCCACCACTGGTCGTGGGAATGACCGATTCGATTCCATTACGCTCCTGGTCAAACAGCAGGATCGTGGCGTGGGCGGGCCCAAGCGTAATTCCCCCGCACAGACTGACGGTCGCCAGCATCACCAGTCCAGGCGTGCGGAGGCTGCGCCACACGATCGCCAAGAGTCTACGCATTCTGATCGTCCTCCAACCTCGGGAACAATCGGCCAAAGTCCGCCGCGGGCTGTGACCGCACCGAGCCACGGCCATCCGGCTGCCCGGGACGCGAATTTGTAGTGGGCCTGGGCGAAAAGGCAACTGCAACGGTCCCGTTCGCGGCGCCGGCCAACGCGCGAAAGGCCGGGGCGGCGCGCCGGTCCAAGCGTCGGGCCTGAACGTCGGTGTCCTTGGTGCCTCCGTGAGGCCACGATGGCAGCCTCGGGGCAACCGCCGTCCGCGAGTGCCCGGTCGCATCCAGGCCTGGGACGTGAGACAATCGCCGTAGACATGTCGAGCGTGCTGGGTCCGTGATCGAGGGTCGAACGCATGGTGGACCGTCGGGAATTCATCCAGGCCGTGGGGGCCAGTCCCGTCATTCTGGCAGCCCTGGCACGCGCCGATCAGGGGCGTGCCCCGGTGAAGGTCGGGGTGATTACGCACGCGGACGGCGCTCACCTGGACGCGTACTTCGCGGCCCTGGCTCAGACGCCGGAAGCGACCTCGGTCGTGCTGGCCGATCCGAACGGGGCGACGGTCGCCGCTGCGCGGAGCAGCCTGGGCGACAAGTTGACGGCGACATACGATTCTGCCGCGGCGATGCTCGAACGCGAACCACCGGCTCTTGCACTGGTGTCGATGGAAGCGCGACTGGCACCGCCGGCGATCGAGGCGGCGCTCCAGGCCGGCTGTCACGTCCTGGCGGAGAAGCCCGCCTGCGTGCGGATCGAGGATTTCGCGCGGCTCGCGGCCCTTGCCCAGCGTCAGGAGCGACACCTCATGCTGGCGCTGGCCAATCGCCTCAACCCCGAAGTGACCGAAGCGCGCCGGCTGATTGCCGAAGGGCGGATCGGCAAGTTGTACGGGCTGGAAATGCACCTGATCGCCGATCAGACAAGACTGACACAACCTGCCTATCATCAGAGCTGGTATGCGCAGCAGGCGCGCGCGGGCGGAGGGCACCTGATCTGGCTCGGCATTCACTGGCTGGATCTGGCGATGTTCTTGACCGGCTCGCGCATCACGCAGGTGAGCGGCTTTCGGGGAATCGTGGGAGGTCAACCGCTGGACGTGGAGGATTCGGCCGCGCTGGCGTTTCGGTTCGACAACGGGACCTTTGGCACGATGACCTCGGGCTACTATCTGGACCAGGGATATCACTCGCACATCAAGATCTGGGGCTCGCGCGGCTGGCTGCAGCTGGAACCGTATGGCGGATTGCCGCTCACGTGGTACAGCCAGGACGAGCCGCAGCCGGAAGTCCATCGGATCGAGCGCATCGAGGGACCGAGCGGTTACACGCCTTTTGTCAGCGCGTGTGTGCGGGCGGCGGCCGGTTTGGCGGAACCTCCAATCACATCGTTGGAGAGTCTGCGTGCGCTCGAGGTGGTCTTCGCCGCTTACCGCTCGGCGGAAACCGGCGTGAGACAGGACTTGACTCTGTAGTTGCATCAACTCGCCACCTACGGCGGCGACTTGATGCAACAGGTTCAATTCGAGCTGCGGCTTGTTCGATTCGCCCGTGTGGAACTGAGTACGATGCAGGACAATTGCTCGGTGGCTGGCAGCGCATCCTCGCACCACGTGTGGCAGCGCATACTGTCGATTGGCTGGTTGATGATCTGCAGCACCGCGGACGGTTCACCGCCCCGCGAGGACGTGCCGCCGGTCGCGCCGTATGCCTTGTGGGATGATGCCAAAACACTCGCGCCGGCGGCCGACCTGCCCGTACTCGCCGACATTCGCTTCTCCGTCATCAAACCGTACGAGTTCGCTCAGGACGGGTACCGATTCCTGCACGGTGTCGCGTTGTGCTTTCACCGGGGAAAGCTCTACGCTTCATTCGGCCACAACCGCGGGGGGGAGAACACCGACACGGAAGAAGCGCGCTACCGTGTCAGTGACGATGAGGGCCGCACATGGGGACCGGTACAGACCATCGATGCGGGCAATGCCGAGTTCGGCGTCAGTCACGGCGTGTTCCTGTCGCACGAGGGCCGGCTCTGGGCGCTGCACGGTGCCTTTCAGGGCATCCTCGAAAATGTTCACACCCGCGCCTACGTCCTGCAGGAACCGTCCGGGACGTGGGAACCGCAGGGTGTTGTGATGGGCGCGGGATTCTGGCCGATGCAGGCACCGCTCAAGATGACCGACGGCAACTGGATTGTATCCGGCATCCGCGTTGGAGACGGCAATCCAGCCGCCGTTGCCCGCAGTGATGGCGACAATCTGGCGAACTGGAACGTGGTCGTCATTCCTGCGCCGCCGGGAATTACCATGTGGGGTGAATCATCCGTCCTACTCGACGGCAGCGCACTGATCAACATCGCACGCTATGGCGGCGAGGCGCGGGCGCTGGTGGCGACCAGCGCCGACTGCGGACGCTCGTGGAGCGAAATGCGGCCCTCGAATCTGCCCCTGGCAGGCAGCAAACCGTACGCCGGCACGCTCAGCACCGGCGAGCACTACCTGATCGGCACGACCACCGCCGATAGCGGACACCGTCGCGCACCGCTGACGATCGCCTTGACTCGTCCTGGTGAGAACCGGTTCAGCCGCGTACGGGTGATCCGCCAGGCCGAATTCCCGGCTGGACCGGGCGAGTCGCACCCGCAGGCGGCGTTGGCCTATCCGTACGCCGTGGAACACCACGGCCATCTGTACGTCGGCTACTCGAACAACGGCGGCAACGCCGGACGTGTGGGAGAGGGCCGGCAGCTGTGGAACAACAACAGCGCGGAACTGGCCGTGATACCACTGTCATCACTGGCCCACTGAATCCGTGGCCAGAGTGTCTGGCGTGTTCGACTGCCCGCCACCGGCCGTGGCGGCCTCGGCCGAGCACGGGTTTGCTGGAGGCGTTGGGACTCGGCCGCCGGAGTCTTGATGGTGGCCGCAAGTAGCTGATGGTCCGCTTCCCCCCGGTGACAGGGAGATCGTCTCACTTTTAAGTGCTGTTGCTGTTGGACTTAGCGGCGTTCTGACGAAGGCGGTGGAGCGTCAGCGTGTTTTGGGCCAAGACGAGCAGACCGACTTCGGCGACGGCGCGACGCAGGGTTCGGCCATGAAGTCGGCGGAAATTGCGGTGCTGCTTTGCGTCAGCGAAGGCGTGCGCGATTTCCCGCTCCCCATCCGGCCCTGTGCCAGTGGGAGCGCGGTTTGGAAACTACTTGGCGCGCGCCGTGCGCGATTTCCCGCTCCCCATCCGGCCCTGTGCCGGTGGAATCGCGGTTTGGAGACTACTTGGCGCGCGCCGTGCGCGATTTCCCGCTCCCCATCCGGCCCTGTGCCGGTGGGAGCGCGGTTTGGAAACTACTTGGCGCGCGCCGTGCGCGATTTCCCGCTCCCCATCC
>JALOQX010000084.1 GCA_025459265.1 Pirellulaceae bacterium
GTTGGACTGGTCAGCTACAACGACGCGCAAAGAGAAGGCCACGCCCCGCCGACCCCGCGTCGGCGGCTCGTTGGACTGGTCAGCTACAACGACGCGCAAGGTCTCTTGCGATTCGCCGGTCAGTCATGCCGCCGGCGGGCGGAGGGCGGCGAGTACACGTGGACGAGTACCATCACGATAGGCGACGGTGTCCAGCATGTGGTGGACACGGATCGCCGGATCAAAGGTGACGCGCAGCCTGATCTGAAGTTGGTCTGGAAACGCAAACCGTAGTGCCTCGCCACGGCGAGGCACCGCGGGGTGGCTGGGGGCGCTCTGCCGGCGTTGCCAGGCGGCGGCCATCCATCCGGAAATGCGTGATTCCGGAAATGCGAGATCCTGGGGTGGCTGGGGGCTCGCTGCGCTCGTCCCCGGCCACCCGGAGGTTGTTGGAGTCCGCAAATCCATGCCAGCGTTCCCGCGACACCTTGACACGGCGCTAAAGTAGGGCGGTGCATGCGTGAATCCGGGCTGACGCGGGGAGTGCGGATCGCGGTGCGGCCCACGCCCCGGGTACCGGGCTGGGACGAGCCTGCTTATTTTTTTGCGAATCTCGCAGTTATCTCGCCGCGTGGCTGCAGTACTCCTATGAAATCGCTGTTCCGGGGGAGCGAATGGGCCTATGACAGCCGTATCCGTGCAAAGTAGCGGCGTGCGAGGGGATTCGGGCGTGGCGCAGCGCGGGTCGGAACAGTCCGACCGGGAGCTGTTGCGGCGGTTCGCGGTGCAGCGCGACGCGGACGCCTTTGAGCTCCTCGTCCGCCGGCATGGGCCGATGGTGCTGAGCGTGTGTCGCCGGATGCTCCGCGATCCGCATGCCGCCGACGATGCATTCCAGGCTACGTTCATGCTGCTCGTGCGCAAGGCGGCCTCGCTTCGCGAACCGGAACGGCTGGGCAACTGGCTCTACGGTGTGGCCTATCGCATTGCGCTCCGGGGACGACTCCAGATGGCTCAACGTGTAGACCATGAAATGCGGACCGGGACCCAGGCGGCGATCGATCAGCAGCTTGCGGTGGAGCAACTTGAGATTCAGGCCGTGCTGGACGAAGAACTGAACGGCTTGCCAGGCAAGTATCGCGACCCGCTGATCCTGTGCTACCTGCAGGGTAAGACGCATGCCCAGGCCGCCCGGATGCTGGGCTGTCCGGTGGGATCGATGGCCGGACGTCTCGCGACGGCCCGCGAACAACTGCGGCTGCGGCTCAAGCGCCGTGGCGTGGTTACGTCCGCCGGATTGTTCGGCGCGGCGCTCGCGGCCAGTTCCGCCCGCTGCGACGTGCCCCCAGCACTGATCCAGGCCACCGTTGAGGCGGCCGCCGCGGCGGTCCAGGCCGGTGCCGCGGGCGCGGCATCGGGACTCGCCGAGTTGGCACACACGGCGCTGGCTGGCGCGCGGACGGGCCTGGCCAAGGTTCTCTTGGCCGCGCTGCTGGCCGTGCTGGGGGGTGGCTGGCTGACCATGCAGCTGGTCCCCCGAGCCGCAGCGGACGACCGGCGATCCGCCGCCACGATCTCTCCGGGCCGCGAGATCGACGCGGGAACAGCCGACGAGGCCGGACTCTCGGCGGCCGTCCCGTCGGCGGCCACACCGGCAGAAATCAACGGCTTTGACCGCATGAGTGCGGGCTACTGCTGCGGGAAATAGCCCCACCGACAACGTCTATATTTATAGAGCGCGCGGGGAACCTCCACCTTTTCATACTGCATGGGTCCTCGTCGCGCTCCTTTTTTGCGCGCGCCGCCGCGAGCGTGGCAGCCGGCGCCGCGGGCCAGTCAGTCTCCGGTGTCGCATTCTGTCGCGACGCGGTATACGATCAGCGGAGTGATCTGCCGAGTATGCGCCGAAAGAAGAGCTCCGCCATGAAAACGCCGCTGAGTAAATGGACTTGCGGGAGTCCGCAACTGCCGAATCCCAGGGTGGCGGGGGACGAGCGCAGCGAGCCCCCGGAATGCAGAACGCTGGGGGCTCACTTCGTTCGTCCCCAGCCACCCGGAAATTCCCGGAATCACGCAAGTCCGTGGTGTTGGTTCATTTTCGTTGTGGTCACCGCCACGCTGGCAACGTCTCTCCGCGCCGGCCAATTCGAGGACTTGGGGGTGCCTGTCAAGAAGGCAGGCCTGATGGGGTTCGTCGTGGGGCCGGACATTTCGGGGCAGCGCGACTTGGTGTACCTCAACTTCATGCAGAACGCCGGGCGGCTGTTTCTGCTGGCCGTCGATCCGCAGACGGGCGAGGCCACCCAGTACTTCTCGCCGCAAGACTCGGGCGGCTGGGCGACCGTGCTCGGACCAGACCAGAGAATCTACCTCGGTACGTTCGGCCAAGGGCTCATTCTCTGCTTTGATCCGGCAAGACCGAATCAAGGTATCCAGGTCGTGGGCCGCCCCGCGCCGACAGAAACCTACATCTGGCAGCTGGTGGTGGGCCCCGACCGGCGGCTCTACGGCTGCACGTACCCCAGCGCGAAACTCGTCGCGTACGACCCGGCAAGCGGCGTGATGGAAGACCTCGGCCGCATGAGCGCCACGGAAATGTACGCACGCAACCTGGCCGCCGGAGCAGACGGCAAACTCTACACCAGCATCGGATTCGTCAAGCCCGACCTCGTGATGTACGATCCGGCCACCAAGGAGCACCGCTCGATTCTGCCGGCGGACTGGCAGGAGGTGACCGGCACGCAGGTCGTGGCGGGCAGCAACGGCAAAGTGTATGCCCAGATCTCGCACCATGATTCGGAGTCCCACAGCCCAGTCTCGCGACTCTATCGAGTCGACAACGGCCATCTGTTGCCCGAAGACCACCCCGAGTACGTTGTGCAGCGGCTGCGCGACGGACGAGTCGTGAGCGACGTCGTGGTGGGAGCCGAAACGGGCCAGCTCATCGTGCGTGACGAGACAACGCAGGAGTCCGCGACGGTCCCGTTTCGCTACCAAGGCGAAGGGATCGGCATCTTCGTCGTGGGGGTCGGTCCGGAAGGCTGCGTTTACGGCAGCACCGCAATGCCGCTGGAGGTGTTCCGGTACGACCCGCGAAAGGGTGCGAGCGAACATCTCGGGAACATGCCCGGCGGCGAAGTCTATTCGATGCTCGAAGACCGCGGCAAGTTGTACCTGTGCTACTACGGCGGTTCGGTGATGAATCTGTACGATCCGCAGAACCCGCTCTGGAAGTGGGGTGCGACGCCGGACTGCAATCCGCGCAGCTTCGGTGCGCTGGGCGAC
The DNA here is from genome assembly GCA_025459265.1 of Pirellulaceae bacterium. Lineage (GTDB taxonomy): Bacteria > Planctomycetota > Planctomycetia > Pirellulales > Pirellulaceae > JAAYDI01. Next base: position 3,265 of record JALOQX010000084.1, read on the forward strand.
GGGCATCTGCGGCCCCGGGCGATGATCCGCGGCCCGGAGGATCTGATTTACATTGGCAGCCATCCGCCCTACGGGCAACTCGGCGGTGCGATGGCGGTCTGGGACCCGCAGCAGAACCAGGTCGTGGAAAACTACCGTCACCTGGTGAAGAATCAAAGCATCGTGGCCTTGGCCTATGAACCGCGAAGCGGGCTGATCTTTGGTGGCAGCGGCAACTACGGGGGAGGGGGTACCGAGCCCGCGGAGAAGGAGGCCATGTTCTTCGCCTTTGATCCGCGCAAGAAGGAAAAGGTCCTCGAGGTTCCCTTGGTGCCGGGTGCGCAGACTTACGCCGCCATGTGCGCCGCTGGAGGTCGAGTCTTCGCTGCGGTCGGCGCAACCCTCTACGTATTCGACACTCGCACGATGTCGGTCGCAAAGCAGGTGGCGATCCCGGGCAGCCAGGTCGAAATCTCACTGGGCCTGCACTCCGACGGACTGCTCTACGGCCTCTGCTCGCAAGGCGTGTATACCGTCGACCCGCAGACCTGCGACGTGCAACTCATCGCCCGGGCGCCGGTCCCTGTCTCCTGTGGCTTTGCCCTGACCACGACCGGCCTGTATTTCGGGTCCGGTGCGCACCTGTGGCGCTACATGGAAAGGTGAAAGGACTCGGCTTGTTCACGAAGGGGCGTGTTCCGGTTCCGAGAACGCAGAGAACTTAGGGACGTCTTCGGACAAGACATGCATACCGCATGATGAATCAGAGGAGTCACTGCGTGCCGCGGACGCGGTAGTGAATGATCGTCTCACACACAAACTGGTCGTGCACGGTTTGACTGGCCACTTGCGTTTTCGCCCGGACGATCGTCCCGTTGTGGGTTGTCGTGTGGTCGCGGAGTTACGACAGCCTGGATCATCTCTGCGGCTTTCTACTGGACGGCGGACGCCCGGTGGATCCCCGGGGCATTCGCGTCAGCGACCTGGGCGTTTGCGTTGCCACAGAACCGTTAACGGCGTGTCAGGCTGATTCCCGGCGCGTAAAAAAGAACAAACGCCGTGATGGGCTGAAGGGCTGGACGGTGATATTCACAATAGGGGGGTTCTGGCAACAGGCGCTACACATGGAGCACGTCTCCAATCATCCCGGCATTGAGTTCAATCGTTGGCTTTTGACTGAAAGGGTGGTGAAACATGAAGGCAGGACTTGCTTTAGGGCTGGCGTTGCTCCTGACGGCGACAGGACGAATGCAGGCGGACACGGTGGTGACGATCCGCTTGGAAGCGTGCGACTTAAGTGGGAACGCCATTTCGACTGTTGACATTGGGGAGGAGTTTCTGCTGCGAGTCTTCGTCCAAGACCTTCGCGTGCCCGAGCGAGGTGTCTTCGCAGCCTTTCTGGACGTGTTTTACAGTCAGTCCCTGGTTTCTGTCGCGGGTCCAATTACTGCAGGTCCCAACTATTTCTTGCTTCCGGGGCAGGGGGACATTTCGCATCCCGGGATGCTCGACGAGATCGGTGCGATGGATGGGTTTGGCGTGCCTGTCGGTGAACTCCTCCTATTGTCGCTTCGCTTTCGAGCCGACGCATTGGGCACTGTCACTTTCTTCGGCGATCCACCCGACAACTTTCCATTCAGCGACATATTGGTGTATGGATGGAACGACCCGGTTCCGATTGAAGATGTTGAGTTCGGGTCTGTTTCGATCACTGTTGTACCGCCGTACAACCCGACACCGGACGAGCTGCTTGAAGACCTTATCAACTACGTTGCTGAGCTTGACATTTCCAGCGGCATCGCAAACGCCCTGGATGCGAAGCTGCAAAATGCTCTGGATGCCTTACAGGCCGCGAACGGGGGTCAGCGAAACGATGTGGTAAACAAGCTGTGCGCCTTCATGCACTCGGTGGAGGCACAGGCAGGAAAGGCACTCACCCAAGAGCAGGCGCACCAGCTGTTAGATGCCGCGCTGGAAATCATCGCAATGCTGATCTAGTGGTCTTCGTCCCGTTCGCCGATCTGGCCCACCTGAAAATCCATGGGCGAGCTCCGCGTTACGAACGGCTCACCCGATTGGACGACCTTGCGCCGCCGCGCCAGATTGCGGGAAATAAGCGCCGCTTCATTGGCCAACGGATGTCAGAGTCGGAGCGCCCCGGAGCGACGCTGCTCCGGCAGCTTCTTCTTCAGATTTTCCTGGACTTGCCGGCACCGTAACATCTGTTCGTGGGCGCGCTAACTGGTACCATGGGGGCGCGGGTACCATTCGAGCGGGTATCCTCGAGAAGTCGAGGAGCCGAGTTCATGTCGACCGACGACTCTGTGACGGTTTGGATCGAGGGGCTCAAGGCGGGTCAGGAAGCGGCTGCCGCCAAGCTGTGGACGCACTTCTACTCGCGCCTCATCGCGCTGGCCTGTCGGAGACTTCGCCACCTTCCGCGGCGCGCGGCCGATGAAGAAGATGTGGTCGTCAACGTATTTGAGTCGTTTTTTCGCCGGGCTCAGGCAGGTCAATTCCCACGGCTGCATGACCGGCATGATCTCTGGCAATTGCTCGTCACCATCACCGAGCGCAAGGCGCTCAACCAGGTGCGTGACTTGACACGTGAGAAACGCGGGGGCGGCCAGGTGCGTGGCGAGTCGGCCTTCTGGAACTCCGAGACTTCGGCCGATGGGGCTGGTATCGACCAGGTCGTCGGGCCGCAACCTACTCCTGAGTTTGCGGCGGCCGTGACCGATGAACTGCGTCATCTGTTGGAACTACTCGATGGCGACATGCGTCACATCGCACAGCTGAAGCTAGAAGGGTACACTAACGAGGAGATCGCCACGACCGTCGGCTGTTCGCTGCCGACCGTGGAGCGACGTCTGAGGCTCATTCGCAAAGCCTGGCACGGAAGAGCGATGTGATGCGGCGAGGCGGGCACGTCGCGGCGTGATGGGCTGCCGGGCTCGATGGTGATATGCACAATAGGAGCCTGCCGATGTGCCCTGAGTCTGGACCCCATCGGAACGTGACCGGACGCACCCACACCGTCCAACCTGAGGACGCGTTGTCGCTGGAGGCCCTGCAGCGGATCGATGAGGTCTGCCTGGCCTTCGAGAAGGCCTGGAAGACGGGCACGCCGCCGCAGGTCGAGCCGTACCTGGGGGACATGGCCGAACCGGAACGCGGCGTGCTCCTCGGGGAACTGCTGCGCCTGGACCTGGACTATCTGCAGCGGCGCGGCCAGACGCCGACAGTGGAACAGTATCAGGCGCGCTTTCCCGACCAGCAGGCGGTGGTCGCCGAAGTGTTTCAAGAGCACCGTGCCCGCGCGCCCGAGGTCCGACCGCCCGGCACGAGGCTCCGCTACTTCGGCGACTACGAGATCTTGAACGAGATCGCCCAAGGGGGGATGGGGATCGTCTACAAGGCGCGTCAGCTGAGCCTCGGTCGCCTGGTGGCGCTAAAGATGATTCGCAGCGGACAATTAGCTTCGGCACACGAGGTGGAGCGATTCCATCGCGAAGCGCAGGCCGCCGCGAATCTCCAACACCCCAACATCGTGGCCATCCACGAAGTAGGGGAGCACGAGAGGCAGCATTATTTTTCGATGGACTTTGTGGACGGGCCGAGCCTAGCGCAGCTGATCGCCGGCAGTCCACAGCCGGCGATACAATCGGCCTCGTATGTGCGAACCATCGCCCAAGCGATTGACTACGCACATCAACGAGGTGTGCTGCACCGCGACTTGAAACCGGCCAACATCTTGATCGACCCAACGGGTCAAGTTCGGATCACCGACTTCGGATTGGCCAAGCGGATGGAGGCGGACTCAGGTCTGACCCACACGCGGGAGATCCTGGGCACGCCGAGCTATATGCCACCGGAGCAGGCGGCAGGCCAGTGGGCGGATGTGGGCCCACCGAGTGACGTGTACTCCCTGGGCGCGATCCTGTACGAACTTCTGACAGGCCGTCCGCCGTTCCGTGGAGAGACGGCGACCGACACTTTGGCGCAGGTGCTCCATGACGAACCGATCGCACCGCGGCGGTTGAACCCCAAGGTGCCCCGCGACCTGGAGACGATCGCGCTCAAGTGTTTGCAGAAGGACTGCAAGCAGCGATATCCCACTGCGCGAGATCTTGCAGACGAGCTTGATCGTTTCCGAGAGGGAAAGCCGATCGAAGCGCGCCCTGTGGCCCGGCCCACCCGTCTTTGGCGGTGGTGCCGCAGGAATAGAATGGTCGCAGCACTCGGTGCGGCAGCAGGAACGTTGCTGCTGGTGTTGGCAACAGGCGGGCCAATTGTCGCGGTGCGCGAGGCTGACAAGGCCGCGTACATACGTGGACTACTTACAGAAAATCGAGGACTTTTGTCCCGGGCCGAAGAAGGCGAACGGCGTGCCAAGACCGAAGCTGAAGAAGCACGCGTGCAAAGAGACCGTGCGCGGCAAGCCACGCGCGAAGTCGAGCAGCGGGCGGTGGAAGAACGCCGAGCGAAATACGTGGCTGACATGAAGCGCGCCGAGTACTTCTGGGGAATTGACAACCTCGGGGTCGTGCGCGCGATCCTCGATCGCTATCTGCCCACGGCCCAACAGGAGGACCTGCGGGGCTTTGAATGGTATTACTGGTGGCGCAGATGCCATCAGGAACTGCTGATCTTGCGACACGACGCGGAAGTCCAACGTGTGGCGGCTTCGCCAGACGGAGTCTGGCTGGCTTGCGCTGAGGTCGGAGGGACAATCGGGTTGTGGGACATGAAGACCGCGCAGAGGAAGCACACGTTTCAGTTGGAAAACGCCGACTGCGTGGCGTTGGCCTTCGCCGAGGACGGGGCAACACTCGCTGCGGGGGGTGGCCAGGGCCGCGTGATGATGTGGGACGTTGGCTCGGGAGCAGTCGTGTACACGGGCACATATGGCTACCCGACCGGCTCGCGCACCTGCGTGGCATTCGACGCCGCCTGCGGCCGGTACGCGTGGTCACCGCTGGAAAACGTGTTTGTCCGCGACCGCTTGGCTGGGGAGGACAAAGCGTTTGCCCTGGAGGGCGCGCTGAGCGGGCTCCAGGTCGTGGACCACGGTGTGCAGATCGTCGCCGGACCAACACTCAATTTCATCGCGAAATCGCTTGGGATTACCTGGTTCGCCAGTGCCGAGAGCGCGCCGCCGCGCAGGGCGCGAGGTGGCCCAGTATTCTGCATGGCCATCTCGCGTGCGGGGGACCTCGTGGCGGCAGGTGGCTTCGGCGGGAGCTTGAAAGTGTGGAGCATGGCCGACCACAAGCAGAAACTGGAGCTCCGCGGGCACGAAGGAGTCGTCTGGTCCGTCGCGTTCTCACCCAGCGGCAAGATGCTCGCTTCCGGCGCTGCGGACGGGAAGATCATTTTCTGGGATGTTGAAAGGGGCGCTAAGACCGTGGAGTTCCTCGCACACGCGGGCGGCGTGTCCGACGTGCTCTTCCTGTCCAGTGGAAACAGCCTGGCATCGGCCGGACTCGACACCACGCTGAGGTGCTGGGACACACATAACGGCGAACTCAGAGCTATCTTGAAAGGCCACGAAGCGGCAGTGAACTCCCTGGCGGCCTGCGGCAAAGGCCAGCAGGTGGCTTCCGCAAGTGCCGACGGAACGATGAGGGTTTGGGCCGTCCCCCGTGATGACGACCAGGTTCTCTGTAAAGTTCCCTCTGCCACCACGCTGGGCGCGGCCTTTTCGCCGGACATGCGATGCTTGGCCTGGGTCGTGAGGAACGACCCGAAGGACTTCTTCGGTGTTCCGCTGAAGGGAATCCAATTCCGCGGCGTCGACGTGGACCCCAACATTCTCCGATCTCAACAGAACACGGAGCGCCTCGAAATCTGGGACTGGCGGCAACGTCGGAAATCGGCACGTGAACATCTCGAGATGAAGACGGAACGGCCAGTCGTGGCCGTTTTTTCGCCCGAGGGTCGGTCTGTGGCCGTTCGTGAGGACCTTCTGGAACTGAACAGGAGCGGGCGGGAATCCGACGATCAGCTGGAGATCCGGATACGTGGAGGATATCACGCTGACAAACAGCTCACGTTGGGGCCGGGAGTCTATCTGTCGGGAGGCGAAATCTATGCCGCCGGAGATGTCCGCGACGGAAAAGTATATCTGTGGAGCCACGCAACCAGGGATGTTTCGGCAGTGCTGGACACCGGAACAACCTGCTGTTTGTGCGTGGCCGCTTCGCCGAACGGCAAGACGCTTGCCGTCGCTGCCGACAAGTGCGTTCAGCTGTGGGACTGGCAAAGTCATGTCAGAACTCGCTCACTTGCAGGACACACCGACTATGTGCGTTGTGTCGCGTTCTCCCATGACGGTAAGACCTTGACTTCGGCAAGTTCCGACGGCGCACTGATCCTGTGGAATGTGGAAGCCGGCGCATCGCGGGCCACTCTTAGGGGACACAAAGGAGGCGTGAGTTGGCTCGCTATCTCGCCAGACGACAAGACGATTGCCTCGGCCGGGAGAGACGGCTCGATCAAGCTTTGGGACCTGAGAAGCGGTGAGGAGAAGACGACGCTGACGGGTCATACCGGTTGGGTTACGTCGGTGGCGTTCTCACCCGATGGTCGCACTCTGGCTTCCACGAGCGACGACGGTACGCTGCGTCTGTGGCGAGGAGCCACCGACGAGGAGGTTCAAGCGAGTGTGATCACTGACAACTCAGCAGCCTCTGTCGGTTCGCCCCGGCGGCTGCCGACCGACGTCAATCCGGCCAAGCCCAAGCAAGGATGATGCGATGAACACCGCTGCGGCAGTGTGCTTGTACCTGAGCGTGTTGGCGGGCCCTGCGCTCGACGCGATCACCGCAGCCCAAGCGGAGTGGAACGATGGGGCGCTCCCCAGGTAACGTCCGTGACGGGACCGATAACCGGGTTGCACACCGCAACGCATCCCGGAGATTTCTGCGGTCTGGACCAGCTCAGCGGACAGACTTCCCGATTATTTCGCCGCCTTGGCCCGTTCGAGACGCAAGTAGTCGATGCCGAACATATACGCCTTTTCGGCCAGTTCGTTGGCACCCACGATCTTCACCGTCAACTCGTGCCGGCCAGCTTCCAGTGCACGAGCATCCAGTTCGACTTCGCCGGTGGGCATCGGCGCGGGATGGTATAAGTCCAGCGGCTCGCCCGCCGGCTGACCGTCGAGCGCAAGCTGTACGATACCGTAATCCCGTGCCTTGGTGAGTCGGGCAAACAGATGGTAGGTCGCCGTCTCCGGCACGTCAAAGCCTAGCGTGAGCGTGTCCCCGACGCCTGCACCGGTCCACCACAGATGCTTGTCCTGGCTCCAGCGGGCGCCGACGAAACGGACATCCTGTATCTTGGCCTCACCGCGCGTGACCGCCTGCACCTGGAGGGATTCCCCTTCGATACCGCCGCCCTTGACCTGCAGCATGGTGTGAATGGGACGTCGTGCTTCGATCGGCGGCAACGGGGGAAAAGCCGCATGCGGTTCCGATTGGTACCAGTACGCGACGGACGCGATATCGTCCTCCGTCTTCTTGTACTTGCCGTGGGGATACCATCCCAGTGCCTGGATCGTAACGCGCAGTTCCTGCTGAAAACAAATCGGGTCGGGAATGTGCCAGCGGTAGAGCGACCACTGGCTCGGCGGGGGATCGTTGTCCTTCGTCGGAAGCGTCGTTCCGACATACGCGGTGGAATAGGGCTGAGCAAAGCCGTAACTGCCGCAGAAGTAGTCCTCGGTGCCTGTTCCACAAATCGTGGGGAATTCCAGGTCGCCGTCCAGGAAGAACTTGATCTCACCCTCGCCCCACCAGCCCCGCTCCATCTGGGTCCACGCCAGGAACGTACCAACATACCGTCCGTTTCCACGAATCCCATCAACGACCACGTACGGGTTCTGCGTCCCGGTGTTGGCGCGCCGCCACTGGGCGTGCAGGTACGCCGTATTCTCCGGGATGTCGGTCAGCTGATACGTGATCTGATAAGCGAGCAAAGTCAGATCGCTCGTGCCCTCGTTTGTAAGTGTGACACGAGCATGTCGGCGGAACGGCATGGGCCAGTAGCAGTTCAGTGCATTGGCCGGGTTGACGATGACGGCCAGCGAGTTGACCGGCGCGAATCGCTCGTGACCCACGGCGAAAAAGTCCGGGGCGGGTACTTCGATCGAGGGCGTTTCTTCGTGATCCCAATAAAAACGCAGTACGTGATCGCGGCTGAGTTGCTCGACCAGCCAGATGTGCTGGAGGACGCCCGGGCCAGCCACATCCATCAAGGTCGCAACTTGACCAGCGTTGACTCGCAGAAACGGCTTGACCTTCCAGCCCTGGCCAAGATCATCGGCGGCACGGGCCGATGCGGCCTGTGACTCCGGCGGCTCGGAGGGATTGGGGATCATCATGCCTCCCTGTCCCCTCGCGCCCGTCGGGTTCTCGGCACTGATCGACCGCGTCTCGGCCTTGGTCAGGAACGGCAGCGATTGCAGTCCGCCCGGCACCGGCGACATCGCCTGAGCCAGCAGGACGCCCGGGCATGTCGTCCACAGACCGACCGTGACCAGCAGGAACGGGCCGTATCGTCGCATGGCTTTTGTCTCCTGAGGCGGTTGTCGTTGACACGCTGAAGCCCGCTTACGGTTTGACATCGGACTGTAGCACCTGGGCAGCGACTTCCTGGAACCGCTTCCGCACCTCGGAATCATCGGCGTTGGGAAAATTCGCGCGCTGCACCATCAGGATGTAGATCCGCTGCTCGACCGGGTCGATCCACGCCTGAGTGCCATACGCCCCGCCGTGTCCGTACGATCCGGGGGAAAGGACACTGGTGGCACCCTGAGGCGCGCGCACGACACAGACACCGACACCCCAGGCATTGCCGGTAGTGAAGCCGGTCACGAGATCCCCGGTGCTGGGCGTGCGCAGCGACCGCACCGCCTGCTCGGACAGAATACGCTGCCCGCGAAAAGTTCCGTTACCGAGGAGCATCTGACAGAGCCTCCCGTAGTCCGTCGCGGTCGAGAACAATCCGCCATTGGCGGCCGGCATGCGGTGGCGATCGGTCGAGTCTCTGCCGGCGAGCAGAAAGATCGCCACCGGTTCCAGGTCCCCGTCCTCGGTCCGCTTGTAGCTCGTTGCCAGACGCGCGGTTTGTTCGGCGGTGAGGTAGAAGCCCGTATCAACCATGCCCAGGGGCTGAAACAGATATCGGTCGGCATATGCGTCGAACGTCAAGCCGCTGATCACCTCGACGATCCGCGCTGCAGTATTGATACCGGTCTGACTGTATTGCCACTTCGTGCCGGGTGGGAACTCGACGCCTGCCCGGGCGTACAACAGGCTGGCCGCCGCCAAGGACGGATGTTCGTAGGGGGCCTCCAGCTCGCGCATCCCGGAGGTGTGGTTGAGCAGTTGACGGACCGTCACGGTGACATGCTCGCCGGCATCGTTCTTGAGCTCTCGCATCTCCGGGAGATAGCGGTCGATCGGATCGTCCAGTGACAGCTTGCCTTGATCGACCAGCTGCATGACGCACACGCCGGTGACCGGCTTGGTCATCGATGCGATCCAGAAGATGGAATCCGCCCGCATCGGCTCCGGTGTCTGAGACGACGCCTCCGGCAATTTCGCAAGTCCGACTGCTCCCAAGTGCAGCACCTCCTCGGCATCGGCTACCAGCGTTACGGCTCCGGCGACTTCGCGCTCGCGCACGAAAGCCGCCATGCACTGATCGATCGCGACGATGTTCGCGACGGTCGGCAACCCCGGTTCGGCCGGACGTGCCGTCGAACCTACCGGGTCCTGTGCCTGTGACGCCGCGGGCACGCCCAGGACCAGGATCACAGCCGTTGTCTGTATCAGTCGGAGCATGCGCATGAGTGTTTCCTTTGCAGCTGTGCGCACACATTACCATCAGCGGGAGCTCCTCTCAAGATACGCGGAATCGTGTCCGCCGGCCTTCACCGCGCGGGTACACTGCTGAGACCGCGTCGATCCGCGGCAGGTCTCCCGGAACCGGAGGCGGCCTGACAGCACGGGCGGTCGGCCGCCACATTGACCTGACGTGGGTGCCGTAGAATAATGTCAACACCGTGCGCTGCCGAGCGAGTTGCGGAGCAAATCGATGAGCGACGTCGATCAAATCACCACTGCGGAACGACTCCTGCACGCGTCGGACCTTGGTCGCTGTGAGCTTGTGCGGGGGGAGTTGGTGATGATGTCTCCGAGCGGGTTCGAGCATGGGCTGCTGGTGACGCGCGTAACCACTCCCTTGAACGTCTTCGTCACACAGCAACAGCTCGGCGTGGTCGTCGGCGCTGAGACTGGCTTTCGAATCGCTCGCAATCCCGACACCGTCCGTGCTCCCGACGTGGCTTTCGTACAGGCCGCACGCGTTCCACCCGCGGCGTTCACCGGATTCTTTCCAGGAGCGCCGGATCTGGCCGTTGAGGTTCTGTCGCCGGATGACCGCGCCACGCAGGTGCTTGCCAAGGTGCAGGACTGGCTCACTGCCGGCTGCCAGCGTGTGTGGGTCATCGACCCGCGCATTCGAAGCATCACCGTGTACCGTAGCCTGGTCGAAACAGTGGTGCTCGGCAGGGACGGCGTGCTTGCGGACGACGAGTTGCTGCCCGGGTTTCGCCTGGAAGTCGCGTCGATCTTCGTCTGAGTTCCCCGCGAAAGGTCCGAACTCAATTGACATCCGCACGCAGCGCGCGCAAGATATCACGTTCCTGATTCTGAAACTGCGCGAGGCACTTCCATGGCAACCGGCAGCCTGCTGGCGCTGATCGACGACATTGCCAGCGTTCTGGATGACGTATCCCTCCTGACCAAGGTGGCCGCCAAGAAGACCGCCGGCGTGCTGGGTGACGACCTGGCGCTCAACGCCCAGCAGGTGAGCGGAGTCGCGGCCGAGCGCGAGCTGCCGGTCGTGTGGGCGGTGGCCAAAGGGTCGCTCGTGAACAAGGCGATCCTGGTCCCCGCAGCGCTCCTGACCAGTGCCTACGCCCCGTGGGCGGTGATCCCTTTGCTGATGATCGGCGGTGCGTTTCTCTGCTACGAAGGTTGCGAGAAACTGGCGCACCGGTTCTTCCATCGGAGTCACGACGACGAGGAGCGGCAATTGGAGCGGGCCCGGACGCTGGTCGCTCAGGCGGGTGACCCGCTGGCGCTGGAGAAGGGCAAAGTCCGGGGCGCCGTGCGGACTGACTTTGTGCTGTCGGCCGAGATCATCGCGATTACGCTGGCCACCGTGGCCAACTCGCCCTTCCTCACGCAGCTGCTGGTGCTGACCGGGATCTCGCTGCTGATGACGGTGGGCGTCTACGGACTTGTCGCGGGCATTGTCAAGCTCGACGACGCCGGCACGCGACTCTCCGCGGTGGCAGGGCAGGGGACATGGCCTCGGATGAACCGCACGTTGGGGCGCGGCATTCTCCGCATCGCACCCTGGCTGATGAAAGCACTCTCCGTGGCCGGGACGGCGGCGATGTTCCTGGTGGGAGGCGGCATCTTGACGCATGGGATCCCGGCCCTGCACCATGCCGCGGAGGCCGCCGCGCACCGCGTCGAGACGATCGCGGGTGTGGGTGTGCTGCTTGCCGCGTGCCTGCCGCTGTTGGTCAACCTGGTAGTGGGCCTCATCGCCGGCACGTGCGTGCTGCTGGTCGTGATCGGCGCGCGGAGACTCTTCGCGGCGCGCCAGCTGCATGCCAGCGGGTAGCCGACCGAGGCTTCACGTCCGACATCCGGCACGGGCCAGCAGGTTGCGCGTCATCTGCTGCACGCGCGCGTCCGGACCGTGCGGCCGGCTCCAGTGCGACCAGGGCAACGTATGACCGGGCGGCATGCTCAGACCCTGGCACCAGAAGATCGTGGCGGCGTTGAACACGAAGTTGCCTTTCGGGCCAGGATAGACCGTCGCCGTCCACGGCGACGGAACGTCGCCGCCTTGCCACGCCGTGCCTTGACCAACGACCTCCAAGCCGGCCAGGTCCGTGGGCGGATCGCCGTGGTACTCCCAACCGATGAGCCCCGGCACGCGATCTCCCTGGCGCATGCCTGTATCGGCAAAGAGCCAGTGTTCGGGCCGGGTACAGATCCAGTCGGCGCCGCCGTTGACCGGATCCACGTTGCGCGCACCGATCAGGTAACCTTCGTCGGGCCCGCGTTCGGGAAAGGGACCATGCTGCCGCTCCCGATCTGCGGCCCATTTGTACGCGCCGCCATACGGCCCCCCGCGGAAAATCGCCCGGTCGGGTCGCCCAGCATGGCTCGGCTTGAACGGACTCACCCAGCAGACGGCATTGCCCGAGAGAAACAGCACACTGACCCCTGCGTCGCGCATCGCGACCACACTCTCGTGCTGGCGGATGTCCCAGTATTCGTCGTGGCCCACGCTGACGAATGCCTTGCAGAGGAGCCCACGGTCGGGAGTGATCAGGTCGCGGTTTGAACAGTAGCTCACGTCGTAGCCCTGTTGTTCCAGCCAGTACGCCAAGGGGAACTCGAACGTCAGGTACGCGCCCGAGCCCACGGAGAGCGGATCGTTGACGATCGCGAGGTATTGCGCCTCGCGACCGTATGGCCGATCGAAACTCACGTCAGCCCACGGCCCCTGACCGCCTCGCGGATGCGTGTACAGGGAACTCTGGTACGGCCAGCCGTTGTAGGCCTGCCAGGTGTTGTCGCTGCACTGGAACAGCACCTCGGCGGGCCGTTGATCGCGCACGATGAAAATCACGTAACTCTGCCAGTAAGGCCGCTCATCACGCGGCGGCAACGTCGTGAGTCGACCGAGATAGACTCCGCTGGTCCAGTCGGCCGGGATCTTCAGCTCCACGGTCGGCTCCCATTGGCACTCGTGCCGGGTACGCTCGTCGGGCGCCGGCACCGGCTGCGTGCGCCCGGCAAAGGGACCCAGCGTCGCCATGAGTCGGGCTCCTCGGCCGCCATAGTACCCGGTGCGAAAGATCTCGATCTGAAACTCCTCGACCGGATCCGTCGACACCATGATTTGCAGCTGGTCCCCCGCCGCGACGCTCTGCTGGGAGCAGTACCCTTCGATCGCCGGCGCGCGGCAACCGTCGCCGCGGTCGAGGCGTACGCGAGTCAATTGCCAGTCGGTGGCTCCCTCCAGCGCATTTTCACGCGGGATCACACTCATCCCGATGCGTGCCTCGTCACGCGCAAGTCCCGCACGCGTCCCAAGCGTGCCCGAGAGCGCCCACGTGGACAACGTGGCGGCACCCTGCAGAAGTCCGCGCCGCGTGATGCCCTTACCCTTCGTGCTGTGCATCGTCTGTGCCTCCCACCGATCTCAGATCATCCCCCTGGTGAACCGCCATCCGTGCGAGACGTCTCCCCCATCAGCTGACGGCAATTGCGTGTGTCCACCGAGGCGCCGCCTGCTCACGCCGGGACGGTCAACGGCCGTCCGTTGTCCTGCGGTCCCAACGCTTCGAGAAAAGTCACGGCTTCTTCCACCCACGCCTGCGGAGTCGGATAGTCACCCGCCTCTTGGCCCCAACAGGAACGCAACATGTCCGTGTCGATAATGCCCGGGTTGAGTGCCACCGCCGCCAGTCCTCGCGGCAGCTCCTGCGCCAGCGCCTGAGTGAGTCCTTCCACCGCCCATTTCGACGCACAATACGGCGCCACTTCCGGTGACGTGGCGCGCCCCCAGCCCGAGGAGAAATTGACGATCACGCCGCGGCCGGCCTGGATCATGGCCGGGATAAACGCCCGGCACATCTGATGGATGCCGTTAATATTGATGTCCGTGACCCGCGCGAATTCCTCGGGTGTCACGTCCCACAACGGTGCAACACGATTGATGATCGCGGCATTGTTGATCAGCAGGTCGGGCGCACCGAGAGAAGTCAGTACTCCCGCGGCGAATGCGTCTACGTCGGAAGTCGAGCTGACATCACAGGCCTGGATGTGGTGCGGCACGCCCAATTCTGCGGCAAGCGACTCAAGGGCGTGCCGGTTGGTACCGCAGCCGGCGACGACCCAGCCACGACGCGCAAAGCTGCGCGCCATCGCCCGTCCGAGGCCGCGTGTGCAGCCCGTAATGACAACTCGCCTGGTATCAGGTTCCGTCATGCGGTCATTGTCGCACGGACCCCGGCCCCAGGATAGGAGGCCTGTCTCCCTTGCGCGTGTTTGTGGTGTATAAACAAGGGGAGCGATGGCGCAGAGTCCGCGACAAGACGGTCTCGCGCCGCGTTGTGTGAGTCAGTCTGTGCTGTGGTCCGGTGCGTCAGGTTTGGTCGATGGAGGCTCCTATGTCGTTTGTCCTTCGTCTGGTTCGCCCGTGGCTCGTCGCCCTCGCGTCGCTGGTTGCCGCAGCCCTCGTCGGGCGAAATGCGGCGGCGCAAGTGAGCCTGGAACAGGCGTTTCGGCAGCCGCCCGAGACGACTCGCCCCTGGTGTTACTGGTACTGGATCAGTGACAACATCTCCACGCAAGGGATCACGCGCGACCTGGAGGCCATGGCCCGTGTGGGCATCGGCGAGGCGATCATCGGCAATGTGTTTTTCGAGGATACCGCGGCCGGCGACGTCAAAGTGCTGACGGACGAGTGGTGGGGGATGGTCGAACACGCGATTCGCGAGGGAGGGCGTGTGGGTGTGGACATCGCCATGTTCAACTGCCCCGGTTGGAGTCAATCGGGCGGTCCCTGGATCACGCCAGCGCACGCCATGCGCTATCTCGTTTCGTCGGAAACGCGTGCGACCGGTCCGCGCAGCTTTGCCGCGCGGTTGCCGGTGCCGCGGCAGCCGTTCCAGGACGTGGCAGTGCTCGCCTTCCCCGCGCCGCTGGCGGACGCCGACTCGCTCGCAGCACAGGCACCGCAAGTGTACTGTGAACCTGCCGCGCCCGGGGCCGAACGGCTGGTCGACGGGCGCACCGACACGGCCTGGTCCTTTCCGGGCGGCGCCGGACAGCAAGGTGGCCAACTGGCGATCGAGGTTCGCCTGCGCGAGCCGCTGACGGCGCGCCACGTGACGCTCACTCCCGGCGACAAGCCGTGGGCCGCTCAGTGCGAGCTGCAGGCAGCCGACGACGCGGGCACGTTTCGCACCTTGCGGCGTTTCACATTCGATCGCTCGAACATGGAAATCAACGTGGGTCCTATGCCACGGGGACCCGTGACCGTCGCCATCGCTCCTGTCACGGCTCAGCAGTACCGTATTCTGTTCACGGGTGTCACCGGCGCCCCGGCCTTGGCCGAGATCGACCTGTCCCCCGCCGCGCGCATAGAAGCGTTCGTCGAGCAGCAGCTGGGCAAGATGCATCCGACGCCGTCTCCGCGCTGGGATACGTATCTCTGGCCGCCCCAAGCAGACGTCGACCAACCCGCCTTGTCGATTCGCGCCCGAGACGTGGTGGACTTGACCGGCAGGTTGGCAGAAGACGGCACGTTGCGGTGGGAGGTCCCGGACGGCGATTGGGTGATCCTGCGTGTCGGCATGACCACGACCGGCACGCGCAACAGCCCGGCGTCACCCGAAGGATCCGGGCTGGAAGTGGATAAGATGAGCCGGCCTGCAGCAGCCGCGCATTTCCAGGCTTTCATGGGAGAAATTCTCCGCCGGATGCCGGCTCGCGACCGGCGAGCGCTCCGACACGTCGTGGCGGACAGCTATGAGATGGGCTCCCAGAACTGGACCGACGACCTCGCCCCGGTCTTTCGCGATCGTTACGGCTACGATCCGTTGCCGTGGCTGCCCGTCCTGACCGGCCGCGTGGTCGGCAGCCCCGATGAATCGAATCGCTTCCTATGGGACTTGCGGCGGTTGGTGGCCGACCGCATCGCCACCGAGTACGTGGGAGGACTGCGCGAGCTCTGCCGCGCCGAGGGGTTGCAGCTGTGGCTGGAAAACTACGGCCATTGGGGGTTTCCGGCGGAGTTCCTGCAGTACGGCGGTCAGTCGGATTGTCTGGGTGGCGAGTTCTGGCTGGGCGGACTCGGCGCGGTCGAATGCCGTGCCGCCAGTTCCGCCGCCAGCATCTACGGTTTCTCGCGCGCCTACGCCGAAGCGTTCACCGGCGGCCCGCTGTTTCAGACCGTCCCCGCGGCGATCAAGGCCCGCGGTGACTGGGCGTTCTGTCAAGGCATCAACCATCTGGTGCTGCACGTCAACATTCATCAGCCACGAGAGGATCGGGTCCCGGGCATCAACGCCTGGTTCGGCACCGAGTTCAACCGGCACAACACCTGGTTCTCGGCCAGCCGCGACTGGATCACGTATCTGCGCCGCTGCTGTCTGTTGCTGCAACAGGGCACGCGTGTGGCCGACGTGGCGTATTTTATCGGCGAGGACGCGCCGAAAATGACGGGCGTGCGCGATCCGGAACTGCCCCCCGGCGTGGACTTTGACTACGTCAACGCCGAAGTTATTCAAACCACGCTGACGGTGAAGGACGGGCTCCTGACGCTGCCCTCCGGCGCGGCCTATCGCGTCCTCGTGTTGCCTCCCCAGTCGACGATGCGCCCCGAGCTGCTGCGCAAGATCCGCGACCTGGTGAGTGCCGGCGCTGCGATCTGGGGTCCGCCCCCCTCGCGGTCGCCGAGTCGGCAGGGTGTTCCCGATTGCGACGTCGAGGTCCGTGCGCTGGCCGACGAGTTGTGGGGGGACAATCCCGACGCGGTCCTGATCCACCAGCAAGGTGGCAGCGGAGTCGTCCGGCAGCGCGTCGCCACCCCGTTCTCGTTCGCGCCTGACTTCCGCAGTAGTGCACCCCTGCTCTACACGCACAGAAGGACGGCGGATGCGGACATCTACTTCATCTCGAACCAGCGGCCGCAGGCGGTCGTGGCCAGCGCCGAGTTCCGCGTCCCGGGGGTTGTGCCGGAGCTTTGGTGGCCCGACTCCGGACGGATCTCGCAGGTCGCCATGTACGATGTGACGGACGATTCGATCCGCCTGCCACTGCACCTGGGTCCGGAGGGATCCGTGTTTGTGGTCTTTCGCCGCGGGGCGGCGGCGCACGACCGCGTCCTGGCTGTGCGGCGCGAAGGCAAGACGCTGCTCGATGAGAAGGTGCCGGACACGACGTCCACGACAATTTCACCATCGCTCTCTGGGTGCAACCTACGGCAGACACAACGTTGCCGGCAGAGGCCAATGCGGGTGCGAGCGGACTGGCAGAGCCGCGCAACGACGCGCTCTTTCCGCCCCACGGCAGCCTGTTCGGATCGGGTCAACGCGCCGGCTGCGGACTGGCGATCGGAC
>JALOQX010000322.1 GCA_025459265.1 Pirellulaceae bacterium
GAAGTACTTGGCCACGTCATTGGCGATACTGAACGTCGTGAGGGCACCGCGGGTCATCAGCATCCGTTTCCCGGCCGCCACGATATCGATCAGCTTGGTGGGATTTGAATCGAGGTCCACCATGTTGCCTGCTTCTTTCGCGGCCTGGGTCCCGGTGTTCATGGCGACCGCGACGTCTGCCTGCGCCAGTGCCGGGGCATCGTTGGTGCCGTCGCCGGTCATGGCGACCATGTGCCCTTGTGCCTGGTACTGGCGGATCAGCGCGAGTTTCGCCTCCGGCGTGGCCTCCGCCAGAAAGTCGTCGACTCCCGCCTCGGCGGCGATGGCGGCTGCGGTCAGCGGATTGTCGCCGGTGATCATCACCGTCTGGATGCCCATCTGCCGCAACTGGGCAAACCGTTCCTTAATGCCTCCCTTGATGATGTCCTTCAAGGAGACGGTTCCCAGCACGCGGCCGTCCTCGGCGACGACCAGCGGCGTGCCACCTTCGCGCGCAATACGCTGAACCTGCTGAGTGACTTCGGCAGGTACCTGCCCTCCATGGCCGATGACGAATTCCCGGATGGCATCGGCCGCGCCTTTGCGGATCCGGCGGCCGTCGATATTCAGTCCACTCATGCGACTGCGGGCGGTGAACGGGATCCACTCGGCCTTGACCTCCTCCAGGGACTGGCCGCGGAGATTGAACTTCCTCTTGGCCAGCACCGCGATGCTGCGCCCCTCCGCCGTTTCGTCGGCCAGCGAGGCAAGCTGTGCGATCTTGGCCAGCTCGCGCTGGTCGACTCCGGGCGCGGGAACAAATTCAGCCGCCTGGCGGTTTCCCAGCGTGATCGTGCCCGTCTTGTCCAACAACAGCACGTCGACGTCGCCGGCAGCCTCGACCGCCCGCCCCGACGTGGCCATGACATTCGCCTGGCTGAGCCGGGCAATGCCCGCAATACCGATGGCAGCCAGCAGTGCACCGATCGTCGTGGGAATCAGGCAGATGAGCAGCGCCACCAGCGTCGGCACGTCAATCGTGACACCAAAGAACCGGGCAATGGGATAGAGCGTCACGGTCACGAGCAAGAACACGAAGGTGAAACCCGCGAGGACCAGCGTCAGTGCGATCTCGTTCGGCGTCTTCTTGCGCTCCGCCCCTTCCACCATCGCGATCATGCGGTCCAGAAAGCTCTCCCCCGGCCGGGCCGTGACCCGCACGAGCAGATGGTCGGACACGACGCGCGTGCCGCCCGTGACGGCGCTGCGGTCGCCGCCGCTCTCCCGGATCACCGGCGCGCTCTCCCCCGTGACCGCGCTTTCGTCCACCAGCGCGATCCCCTCGATCACCTCGCCGTCAGCAGGAATGATCTCACCGGGGCGGACGAGCACGACATCGTTCACCGTCAGCTTCGACGCGGGCAGCTCTGTCACGCTGCGCCGCGCCAAGTCCGACACCTTGCGGGCAACCACATCCTGGCGTGCCGCACGCAGACTGGCCGCCTGGGCACGGCCACGCGCCTCGGCCACCGCCTCGGCGAAATTGGCCAGGACGATGGTCAACCAGAGCAGCACGGTGAGCGCGAGAAAGTAGCCGCTGTCGGCGCCGCCGCGCACGCACACGTCGGCTGTGATCAGCGTCGTGACCGCGGCACCGAGCTGCGCCACGAACATCACCGGATTGCGGGCCATGCGCAGCGGGTTGAGCATGACTACCGAACGCAGCAGGGACGGCCAGAGCATGTCCCACGTGAACAGTGCGTGGTGCGGTCGATGGGACTGCGCCGCTTGGGCGTCACGGCGGCTGCACGCAGTGCTGGACATAAGGGTTCTCACGGAACGGATTCCGCCAGATGTTCACAGATCGGTCCCAATACGGCCAGCGGCAAGAACAGCAGGCCGCCGACGATGACGATCGTTCCCAACAGAATCACTCCAAACATCCAGGAGTCCGTACGAAACGTGCCGGCACTTTCGCTGGCGACGCGTTTCATGCCCAAGGACGAGCCAATCGCCAAGGGCAGGACGATCGGCAGGTACCGCGCGAATATCATGATCATGCCCGTGGCGATGTTCCACGGCACAGTGTTGTCGTCGAGCCCTTCAAATCCCGAACCGTTGTTGGCGGCCGCGGAACTGAACTCGTAGACAATCTCCGACAAGCCATGACTGCCGGTGTCTTGAATCGCCTCCCGGCCCCAGGGCGTCACGGCAAACGTCGCCACGCCCCCCAAGATGAACAGGGGATGCAAGATGAGGGTGACGAGGGCGAATTTGACTTCCGTTGTTTCAATCTTGCGCGCAAGATACTCCGGCGTACGCCCCACCATCATGCCTGCCAGAAAAACAGATACGACAACGAACAGGAACATGTTGATCATGCCGACCCCGACGCCGCCGAAGGCCACGTTCAGCCACATGCCGGCCATGGCGACGAGTCCTGTCAGCGGGTTGAGGCTGTCGTGCATGGCGTTCACGGATCCATTCGACGTGGCGGTCGTGGAAACTGCCCAGACGGGGGCCGCCGCCGCCCCAAACCGGAGCTCTTTGCCTTCCAGATTGCCGGCCGGTGCGACCGGCAGACCCGCCAGGGCGCGGGTGGGAGCCCGCTCCCACTCGACGGCCACTCCCCCGCACGCAACGTACAGACTGAGCATGACCACGAAGATCACGCCCGCATGGCGAAGACGGCCCGTGATCCGCCCGAACAGCCAGACCGACGCCATGGGGAGCATGAGTATGCCGAGATTGCTGGCGAAGTTGGTCCACCAGGTGGGATTCTCGAACGGGTGCGCGCTGTTAGGACCGAAGAAACCACCGCCGTTCGTGCCGAGCTGCTTGATCGCCACGAACGCTGCAACGGGGCCGCGCGCGATTGTCTGCTGCGCCCCTTCCAGCGTCGTGACGACTGCCGCACCCTGAAATGTCATCGGGACGCCACCAAGGGTCAACACGACGGCCCATACGACGGCGATCGGCAGAAGCACCAGCGATGTGACTCGCCATACGTCGACATAGAAGTTGCCGACCGAGGCTTGTCCTGACAGCGCTCGAGCCAGCGCGGCCAGCGCGGCAAGTCCCGTCGCCGCGGACACGAACTGCAGCCACATCAAACTGACTTGCGACAAGTAACTCAGCGAGACCTCGCCGGCATAGTGCTGCAGGTTCGTGTTCGTGACAAATGAAACAGCCGTGTGGAAAGCCAGGGTCGGCTCCATTCCCGTTTTGTGGTCGGGATTCAGCGGCAGCATGCCCTGCAGTCGCAGCACCGCGAATGCCACCAGAAACAGCAAGAGATTGAACAGGAGGAGTGAACGCCCGTAGGCGGCCCAGGGTTGTGTCTCCCGCGCGAGACTGCCGAGCAGACGTCGAGCGAGATCCTCAAAGCGTCGACGCACTCGACCGAGCTCCGCGGGCTGCATGGCCCACGTCAGGTACTTGCCCAACGGCCACGACAGGCCGAGGGCCAGGAGCAGGAGCAGCAGTGGTGGCACGTAACGCACGTTCGACCTCCGATCCCATTCGGTGTTGTCCGAAGCCGCCTTACAACCGCTCGGGCTGCAAGATGACATAGGTCAAATAGAGGAATGCCACTACAGCCGCCATCACCACCATACCGTTCATGTCGTACCTCGACCGACGCGATCCTGGGCAAACAAGACAGGCCTCAACGGCACACACAACTGGCAAACGTGATGCCCGGCATGGTCAGCCAAGGGCCGCGATCTGACTCCGGCATCGCCGGTGTGCCGCCATTAGTATCGCACACCGCGTGTCAAACCCGTGTCAAGAACGGACGTGCGGGCGTCAAAGTTTTGTCAAGCGGAAGTAGTCGAAATCGACACTGCCTCCCGCAGACTTCGTCGCATAGTTGAAGAGTGCGAAGCGGTAGCCCATGAAATGCGGCAACGTGTACGTCATCCGCAGCGGCTGGCCGATCCTGGTCCAGCGCTCGCCGTCGACGCTGTAGAAGTAGTGCGCTCGATCAGCCCGGTTCCGGAAGTCACAGTCCACCCGCAGGAATGCGATATGTTCATCCAGCGCCACGCGCTCGACCTCGATCGGCGTCCCGGATTCGGCACTGACCATGACGATCCACCGGGTATGGCCTACCAGCTGGACTCCGACCAGCCCATAGTGTTTCTGCAGCGCGCCGAGTCCGGCAAAATCCCCGTCCTGCATCTGGCTTGCATCGATGCGGACTGTCCCTGAGCATTCCGGGCCGAACATGCGTTGCGTGAGCGTGTTGCGAGCCGACAGGAAATCGCCATCGACCCGGCCCGTCGTCAGCCGCAGGTACCCGGGGCGCTCGGTCAGCGACCAGCGGTCATTGTCCGGGTTGTGGTTCCATTGCCAGGCCAACGGGAACGCCGGCTCGCCCGGGCGGCGATCAAACTCATCCGATGCGATGAGGCCGGGCACCATCCCGCCACTCGCGGGAAGAGGGAGTGTATCCGGGACCTGGCCCGCGACGCCCAGGACCGGCCATCCGTCCTCCCACCGCACCGGCACGAGATACGGCACACGGCCCACGGCGCCAAAATCGCGAAACAGGTACGCATACCAGTCGCCCTGGGGCGTATCCACGAGTCCTCCCTGCGCGACGCCCTTGTCCTGCAAGGCAACGCGGCCTTCATACGGGCCGGTGATCTGGTCCGCGCGATGCACGATCACGGTGCGCATGCCGCTTTGTGGCCAGGTGATGTTGAACAGATAATACCTGCCGTCGATCTTGAATAGCTGGGATCCCTCGGCCGGGAGACCAGGGTTCGGCCCCGCCACCCGACTGGCATCCGGGATGATGACCTGGTCGGCGCCGCCCGCCAGGATGCCCGTGACGTCCGCCGTCAACTCCACCAGCCGCAGGCTGCCTGCGCCGTAAACCATGTACACACGCCCGTCGTCGTCGAAGAACAGCGAGTGGTCATGCAGCGCCGGGCGGAACGCGTTCTCCGTCCAGCGGCCCTGCTCGATGTCCCGCGTGCGATAAACGTGCGTTTTGCCGGTCGTGCTCGAGAACGTTGTCGCGTAAAAAGTGCCGTTGTGATACCGCAGACTGCTCGCCCATGACCCGCCGCCGTAGGCGCTCTTCCCGTTCCGCAGCGTCAGGGCATCATTGTCGCCGAGCGTGTTGTAGGCGTAGCTGACCAGCTGCCAGTTCACCAGGTCCCGGGACTTCATGATCGGGAGCCCGGGGCTCAGGTGCATGGTAGTGCTGCTCATGTAGTAACTTTCGCCGACCCGCAGCGCCGACAGGTCCGGGACGTCTGCCCAGATGATGGGATTCCGCGCGCGTTGGTTGACGTCATCCCCCTGCGCGGCCAGGCAAGACATCGCCAGGCACGCCCAGGTAACAGCGACGGGGAACCGCGCCGGCCTCGTCAGCAGGTGCCGACGTGCTCGATCGAAGTCAAGTACGCCGGTGCCCTCAGCGAAAGAGGTGTTGCACAAAATGATAGAGGTTGTTGCGCCAGTGGACGGGGTCATGGCCGTAGGAATCCACGTTCCAGACGTGAGGCACATCGTGTTCCTTCAAGTACGCGTGGACACGCTGGCTCACGCCGATCAAGCCATCCTGGTTGCCGCACGACAGCCACAGCAGTTTCAGTTTCGCTTTGGCGGCAGCCGGGTCCGGCACCAGTTGTGCCGGCGGTTTCGTGTTCGGCGCCGAGGAGAAGCCGCCGATCCAGGCGAAGGTGTCAAGATGCTTCAGCCCGAAGTTGAGCGCTTGGCCACCGCCCATCGAGAGGCCGGCCAGCGCGCGATGCTCGCGGTCGGCGAGGACCGAGTAGCGTGCCTCAATGGTCGGGATCACGTCCTCGAGCAGATCCTGCTCAAACCTGGCGAAAGCCGGAGCAGCTTTGAACACGTCTCCTTCCGCCCGATCGTTCGGCTGCGCTCGGCCGTTAGGCATCACGACAATCATCGGCGCGACCTTCCCGTCGGCCAGCAGATTGTCCACCAGTACGTCGGGCGTGGCGAAGCGTTGCCATTCCGTTTCGTCGCCGCCAATACCGTGCAGCAGGTAGAGCACCGGGTACTTCTCGTCTGGGGAGTACCCGGGCGGCGTATAGACCTGCATCTTGCGACGCGTGCCGACCGTCTTCGAGTCATACTCGACCATTTCCAGGCGACCGTGTGGAATCCCATTGCGCTGCTGGTCGACCTCCGCGGGAGGATCGGGGAACGCCTGTGTCATTGCGCTGCTGGTCGACCTCCGCGGGAGGATCGGGGAACGCCTGTGTGTCATCGGGCCCCAGGCGAATGCCGGGATGATCTGCACGCGGAGCTGTTGCCGGCGCTGGTTTGGAATCAGGGGATGCGGGGGGCGATTGAGCGTCACACTTTGAGACGAGCGTCACCGCGACCAGGACGCTGCCGATAAGGCCGTTCTTCACCCGACGCTGCTCCGAGAAGAAATTACCTCGACCGCACATCACGAGACGGTTGACACGCCTCGTCGTCAGCTTGGAGATGGTATAGACCGGCACTCCACCGGTCAAGTCGGGCAGGAAAACGGGGCCGGCTGGCGCAGGACGTGCCCCGTCCCCACGCCGACTTCCTCGACCCACCGGTCATTTCGGGCTGCACTCGCCCACCTTGCACGCTGTCTGCATCTGCGCCGGTGACAACGCCATCTTGTCGCGCAGCGACTGTTCGATGGTGATGGCCTCACCCGTTTCCAACGGATGCTGCTGCACCCATTGCCGCAGATTGTCCTCGTTGACGAAGAAGCCCTGGTGAAAGCAGCCGGCAGACATGAACTTTCCTTCGGCGGTCTTGCGTTTGCCGAACCAGGCCACCGCGGTGGAGGGTTCGACGGAGGCGACATAGCCGCCCATTGTCTTCACGACCACAGGTTGGCCGGTCAATCCGTCCGGCTGGTGGACCTCAATGTCTTTGCCGGTGCGCGCCGCGCAGCCCATCGCACAGTGGGCGCAACATCCCCAGCTGTACACGCCCTCGATTTTCACCAACGCGACGTCCTCGGGATAGACCGACCGGTCACAGAAGCCACAGCGACAAGCCCACTCGCGCTGTTTCAAGATGTCGTAGCTCAGCAGGCTGCCCCCCGCGACGGTGCGAGTGCGCTCGGCGGTTTCCTGGTTTGCGAATGCCTTGACCGTCGGACGGCCCGTTTGCCGGTCGAGTCCGGCCAGGTAGATGGCGGTCGTGGCGGGGATCATGGCGCCGGTGGCTGCGTCGGCGATGGTGGCCGACTTTTCCGCGGCGTCGAGATCCTTCTGCAGGCACGACAGCATGACGAAGAAATGATGCGCGGAGCAGAGGTTCACGTTTCCTTTCTCGGTCGGCACCGTGACCATTGTCTGCGCGTCCACGTCGCCGTCACACATGAAGCAGATCTCGTCTGGCGAACGCGCGTCGTT
>JALOQX010000323.1 GCA_025459265.1 Pirellulaceae bacterium
CCACCGGCACGGGGCCGGTGGGGAGCACGCGCCGCGCGCGTCCTGCCCGGAGTAGTTCGCAAACCGTGCTTCCACCGGCACGGGGCCGGTGGGGAGCACTCGCGTTGCGCCCGGAATTCCCAAGCGAAGGTCACTTCCTTTCGATAAACCACTCCGCTGCATGCACTTAATAGTGAGATAATCTCCAAGCACCGGGGGGCCGGCGAGCACGCTCCGCTCCCCCATCGGCTCGCCCGATGGGTAGCGCAGATCATCGGCTACGTTACGCCGTTGGTTCGGACGACAGCTGAGCGAGGCTCGCAGCCAGGCGTGCCGCCAGTTCGCATTCCTGGTCGGGAAGGGCGTCGGCAACCGTGTGCGGAGCGGACTTGGCCAACAGCCTGTCGATGGCCGCCAGGCGGTGCACGAGCCCTTGCCGGTTCGCCAACTGAATCGCCAGTCCCGGGCGGGCGTTCGCTTCGAGCACGATCGGCCCGCGCTGTTCATCGAGCACGAAGTCAATGCCGAGGTAACCCATCTCGAGACAGCGGGCCAGCCGGATCGCGCAGTGAAGCAGTTGGCTCCACTGCGGGATGCTCAGCCCGCTGATGCGTTCCCCCGTGTCCGGGTGCGCGTCGATGACGCGGGACAGGTGCACACCTCCCAGGGTCCGGCCGGTCGAGAGATCGATCCCGGCGGCCACCGCACCCTGGTGCAGATTGGCGCGGCCGCGCGACTGGCGCGTGGGGAGTCGAATCATGGCCATCGCGGGCACCGTCCGGTACAGAATCACCCGCACGTCGGGCGTCCCGCCGACCGCGACGCCCGAGAGTGCCGTGTGCCGCGTGATCCGCTGCTCGATCAGCACGCGGTCCGGCCGGCCGCCGAGCGAATAGAGGCCGGCCAGCAGATCGGTCAGGTGATAGTGCATGTCGGACGCCGAGAGCAACTGACCGCTGGAGGTGACCCAGCCATTGTCCTGTCGCCGGTCGATCACCAGGATCCCGCGCCCTTCGCTGCCGGCCGCCGGTTTGACCACGAACTCGTCGCGCGCGCCCACCACGTCGGCGAACCGGCGGACATCACCTTGGCGCGACAGGACGGCGATCGTCTGCGGGACGGGAATCGCATGTTGGTCGCAGATTTGGACATCACCTTGGCGCGACAGGACGGCGATCGTCTGCGGGACGGGAATCGCATGTTGGTCGCAGATTTGTTTGGTCAGCACCTTGTCGTCCAGACGCGCGTAGTTCCGCCGTGGATTGTGCGGCAGAATGTACATCGCGTTGCGGCGGTTCATCCCCAGCACTCCGCCGCGACGCAGCTCACTCGGCCACGCCCACCATCGCCACCCGCTGCGACTCATCGCCCACTCCTCATCTCAGGATGCGCCCCCGGCCGGTGTGGAAGTCAGATCGGCGAAATCGCGGAACCGGAACGGCTCGAGCAGCTGATACCCGGTGTAGCGTCCGATGAGGATCATGACGGCCACGGTAAAGAAGTGCGCTTCGGGATAGGCCAGCAGCAGCTGCGCCACCGTTTCCCAGCGCAACACGAGATAGCAGCAGACTCCGACCAGGATCGTGCCCAGCAGGTGCTGGACCGCGGCCCCCGTGCCGTCCTCCTGCGTCGTCAGATAGAACCGTTCGACGAGCATCGTCAGGATGACCATCGGCAACAGCACCGCCTGGCTGCCCGGCGTGACGCGCAGGTACTCCAGGGCCGAGATGCCGAAGACCATGCAGAGCACGACGAGCGTGAGCATGATACTCAGGCGGGGGAGCATCAGCAGTCGCCAGCGGTCCACGACGTACCGCGTGGCAATCCCCAGCGTGACGGCGGTCACGAGGATGACGATGCCGGTCTTCCAGTCGGCAAACACGAAGCTCAGGGCCAGCAGGGTCGGTGTGAACGTGCCGGACGTTTTCAATCCCACGATGTTGCGGAAGGCGCAGGTGACGAGCGCACCGAGCGGCATGAGCAGGATCAACGCCAGAACGCGCTGCATCTCGAGCGGCAGGCGCGTCAGGTCGAGCACGTCGCGCGGCCGCCGCCCGTCCGCGGCGGCGCCGAGCGCCGCGCGCGGCAGCTGCGTGAGCGCATACTCCGCCTCCAGTTCGCGGACACCGCGGGCCACGACGACCTGCTCGGACCCGCGGCGCGCAGGGACGAAGTTATACGGCAGCTCGTCCTCGTAGCCATTCACCGGATCGTACGCGATCCACCGTTCGCCCAGATACAGCTCGGCCCACACGTGCGGCTCAACGCGCGGCTGCGACTCGATGATGAACCCCGCCACGGGCCGCGCGGGGATGCGGGCCGCGCGGGCCAACGCGATCAACGCCCGGACGCAGCCCAGCGCCGTGCCGGTGCCCTCGTCCAGCACGGTCGCCGCGTCCGCAGCGCCCACGTCCAGGGCAGACAGATGGTCGCGGCAGTAGGCAAACAACTCCCGCGCCACCGCCGCCTGCTCGACGCCCGGCTGGCGCAGCGACGCCAGCAGGTCGGTCACGACCGCGTCCTGGACCTGGATCTCCGACGAGGCCCGCAGGCAGGCCGCCCGCTGGTCCGCGGTGAGCGCTGTACTCGTGTCGCCGACGAACCAGGTCGGGCGCGGGTTCAGCCGCAGGTCAAACCGCAGCGTGGCCGCGCTACTGCCTGGTTCCTCCACCAGCGCCACGATTTCCCGCGCCTGGGGGGAGGACCGTCCGCGCGGGTCCATCCGCAGATTCTCCTGGCGAAAATCCTGCCGCAATACGCGGCAGGTCGGCGTGTCGGCCGGTGCGGCCAGATACAACGCCGCACCATTGTTGCGCGCTTCACAGCGGACCGTGTACGTCAGACGCCAGGCGGTATCGCCCAGTCTTAACTCGCTCTGTTGCCGCACGTAATACCGCGCCGACACGCTCGCGGCGCCGCAGGCGACCAGGATCAGGAATGCTTGAGCCGCTGCTCTGCCGAGATGCACCGCGTGAACCTTATCGTTTCCGAACATTGTCTCCCCGTTCCCCTTCGCAAGGGGAGAAGGGAAGGCGTGTGGGCGTCTCGAACGGGCTCCCACGTGGCTCCATTATACCACCCTTGCCCGCGCGGGGCCGAAGAGGGGATGCTGATACGCATGAGCGCTACGCCCCGGCATGACGTGCCCCCGTACCCGCCCGCGTGGCACCGTGCCCTGGCGGACGCAGTCCGGAAGCTCGCGCAGGCCCTGGACGCTCACGGCACGTTCCGTCAGACCCCTTCGCCCGCCCCGCCAGACGACATGCCGCCTGCCGAGGCCACGCCGAGCGAGTCAGCTCGGCAAGAGGCACTTCTGTGGATTGTCTCCTTGGTGCTGGACTGGCGTTGTCGCACCTGGTCGGCCCAACCGGGCGCGCCGCCGGGCGCAGACGAAGCAGCGACTGCGGCATCGATCACGCTGACCGATCTCCTCGCGCGGATCGATGCGGCCAGCGCTGCGGCACCGCCGATTCGCGCGGCAGTGGCCGGTGTCCGCCAGCTGCTCGCGGCCACGGACATCGCCCAGGTCTGGCCGCCGGACTCCAGGGCAGGCTGCGCATCCACAGCGCTCACGTACCTTGTCGAGCGTCTCTGGGCGGCGACCGACAGGCCGCTCCGCCGGCAGCGCGGCGGCTACTTCACGCCACCCGGCCTGGTGGCGTTCACGGTGCGCGCCGTCGATCACCTGCTGCGCACCGAACTGGGCGTCGCCGATGGTCTGGCAACGGACGAGGACGTGTTGCGGGTGATCGACCCGGCCTGTGGGAGCGGCGCGTTCCTGCTGGGCGTGTGCGACTATCTGCGACGACTGCCGACCCTGTCAGCGGAAGATTGCTGGCAGCGCTTCGCACGGGACGTGCTCCCGGCACGGCTCGTCGGCATCGACGTGCTGCCGGCGTGCTGCGGCGCCGCGGAGATGCTGCTGCAGTTGCGGCTCGGGGTCCCCTGGCGGGCTCACTGCGGCAACATTCTCGAAGAGGTCGCGCTCGCGCAGCGCCTCTGCGGCGACCGGTTGCCGGTCATCATCGGCAACCCGCCCTACGCCAACTTCGGGCGACGCAACCGCGGCCCCTGGATCCGGCAGCAACTGGCCGCATACAAGTCCGGACTGGCCGAGCGAAAACACAATCTGGACGACGATTTCGTCAAATTCCTGCGGTGGGGCCAGTATTGGATCGATCGAACCGGCACGGGCATCCTGGCGATGGTCACCAGCCACACGTATCTCGCAGGACTCACCCATCGCGTCATGCGCGCCTCGCTGGCGGCCTCGTTCGATCACCTCTACCTGCTCGACCTGCATGGGAACCAGAAGAAGCGCGAACACACACCCGCGGGGACGCGGGACGAAAACGTATTCGACATTCAGACGGGGGTCGCCATCGGGCTGCTGGTCAAGTGTCGCGCGCGGACGACGCGGAGACAAGCAACGGTCCGACACGCGGAGCTGTGGGGATCGCGACACGAGAAGCTCGCCGCGCTCTCGGGTGCCGACCTGACCAGCATCCCCTGGGAACCGGTCCCCCTGCGGGCGCCGTACTTTTTCTTCGTGCCAAGGCCGAGCGCCGACGAGGCCATCTACCGGCAATGGCCCCGGCTGGACGAGATCTTCGAGCAGTACGTGTCCGGCGTGCAGAGCAAGTGCGATGCGCTGTTCGTGGGGTTCTCGCGGCACGAGCTCGAGGCGCGGATGTGCCGCGTGCTGGACGGATCAGCCGGCGAGGCCCGCGGGGCGGAACTGCCCGCGTGGCTGCGGCCGCGACTGGCCGGTGTCACGTTCGATCGCGGCAAACTGCGCCCGTACATGGTCGCCCCATGGGATGTGCGGTGGATCTACTACGATCCGGCGCTGCTGGGTCGCGCGCGGTACAGCGTCATGCGGCACTTGGACGGCCGGACGCTGGCGTTGATCTTCATGCGGCAGGCCTGTGGCCCGGAGCCCTACGACCAGGTGCTGGCCACACGCGTGCTCGTCTCCGACCGCGTATTCTACAGCGCCCACGGTGCTCCGTTTCTCGCGCCGCTGTACACCGGGGAGGGCGAGCAGCAGCGGACCAACCTCCGCGCGGACTTTCTTGGCGACCTCGCGCAGCGGCTCGGCCTCCGCTGGAACGACGCGCCCGATGATGCGTATCACGACACATCGTTCTCCTCCCAGGACGTGTTCCACTGGCTGTATGCCGTGCTGTACAGTCCGCGTTATCGACGCCAATTCGATTCGCTGCTGCGCCTGGAATTCCCGCGCGTGCCATCGCCGCGAGATGCTGCGACGTTCCGCGCCCTGGCACGCCTCG
Source organism: Pirellulaceae bacterium (assembly GCA_025459265.1). Taxonomy (GTDB): domain Bacteria; phylum Planctomycetota; class Planctomycetia; order Pirellulales; family Pirellulaceae; genus JAAYDI01. The sequence goes on from JALOQX010000323.1 coordinate 5,274, forward strand.
GGCAACTACTCGTCCAGTCGCACTGCGACGTCGTCGGGGCGCAGGAAAATGACTCGAGCGCGGACAACGCATGGTCACCGGATGTCAACATGCTGGCGGGCACCACCGGGCGATCGGCCAGGTCAGGACGGGCCGGCGACGACGCGGAACAGACCTGGCGGCGCCGGGTCGAGAACGCGGTGTGGGAGTTCCGCATCGGGGGCTATCGCGTGCTGCCGCGATGGTTCCGGCAGCGGCGGCAGCGCCCGTTGACTGAGTTGGACCACGGGCACATCTTGCGCATGGCGGCGGCCATTCGCCAGACGCTGCAGTGCAGCGAGTCGATCGATCGACTCGGCTGGTGAGGCACCCGCGGGCTACAGCACGTCGCGGATGGCGTCGCAGAGCCGATCCATGTTGGACTCGGTCATGCCCGCGACATTGATCCGCCCGCTCCGCACGAGGTAAATGGCATACTCGCTGCGCAAGCGATCGACTTGTGCGGGTGTGATCCCGGAATAGGAGAACATCCCGCGTTGCTGGGTGATGAACGAGAAATCCCGCGTGACACCCTTGGCTCGCAAAGTGTCGACAAACAGCCGGCGCATGCCGGCGATGCGATCGCGCATGGCGGTTACTTCGTCCAGCCACCGTGCGCGCAGCTGGCTGTCACCCAGAATGCGGGCGACGATCAAGCCGCCATGCCGCGGCGGATTGCTGTAGTTCGTGCGGATGCAGACTTTGATGTGACTGAGCCCGACCTGGGCCCGCTCGGCCGTGGGCGCGACCAGGGTCAGTGCGCCCACACGCTCGCCGTAGAGCCCGAAGTTCTTGGAGAACGAACTGCAGATCAACATGTCCACGTCCGCGTCGGCCAGGACGAGCAATCCGGCCCGGTCGGCCTCGATGCTCTCGGCAAATCCCTGATAGGCGAAGTCCACCAGCGGCAGGAGCTGCCGTTGGACGAGCACCTGGGCGATCAGCCGCCATTGATCGACGGTGGGGTCGATGCCGGTGGGATTGTGACACGATGCGTGCAGGCAGACCGCGTCGCCCGCCGGCACGGTCCGCAAGGTCGCCAGGAGCCCATCCAGGTCCAGTCCGGTGCCCGCCGCATTGAGATAGGGGTACGTCCCCACCTCGAGCCCGGCCGCCTGAAACACGCTGGGGTGGTTGGCCCAGGTCGGCTCGCTCACCCAGATCCGCCGCCCCCGCAGCTTCTGCTGGAAAAAATCCGCCGCCACACGCAACGCGCCCGTCCCACCCGGTGTTTGCGCCGTGACCGCCCGTCCCTGCGCAATGATCGGGTGCGCGGGACCCAGCAGCAACTCCTGGACGTGCCGACCGTACTCCGGCAGCCCGTCGATCCCCAGGTAGCCTTTGTTGGCTTCCTCCTCCAGCAGTCGCCGCTCGGCCGCTTTCACGACCGCCAGGGTCGGTGTCTTGCCTTGCGCGTCCTGATACACGCCGACCGAGAGGTTGATCTTGTGCGGATTGGGGTCCTGACGAAACGCCTCGCTCAGTCCCAGGATCGGATCGGGCGGGGCCATCTGTAACGTTTCAAGCATCGCTGGGCACCTCGGCTAAGTACATCGTACCGGCACCGCCGCCGCGCCCCAAGGCGGGGGACGCGGATTCAGCGCGGGATCAGTTCGACCTCGGCCACGGGTGCTGCCTCGGCTGTCCCCGCGGGCGACTCCAGCTCACCCAGCAGCGGCGCCGCATCGAACGTCGAACGATCGCCCAGGAGCCGCGCGTAGATCACGTACATGGCCGGGACGAGCACGAGCACGAGGGCGGTCGAAGCCATCAGCCCGAACGCCAGGCTGGTGGCCATGGGGACGAGGATCTGCCCCTGGAACGAGCGTTCCAGCAGCATCGGGGTCAGGCCGGCGACCGTGGTCAAAGAGGTCAGCAGCACCGCCCGGAACCGACGCTGACCAGCCTCCATCAGCGCGGTGTACAGGGGCCGGCCGGCCTCCAGGCGGTTGTCGATGAAGTCGATCAGCACAAT
>JALOQX010000085.1 GCA_025459265.1 Pirellulaceae bacterium
ACCCGGCAACGACATACTCCATGGTGATTACGGCGACGATGTCGTCCGCGGCGAAGATGGCGACGACATCATGAGCGGTGGCGTCGGGAATGACTGGGTCGCCGAAGTGACCAGCACGTTCCTGATTCTCAGCGACACGCAGCTGCTGGGTCGGGGTGTCGATCAGCTCGATTCATTCGAACGCGGAAATCTGATCGGCGACGGCCACGACAACCTGCTCGATGCGCAACTCTTCAGCGGACGTGTCATCTCAGCGGGATTCGGCGGGAACGATACGCTGATTGGCGGGCGCAGCGACGACACGCTCGACGGCGGCGACGAGGACGACATCCTGATCGGCGGTGCGGGCGACGATTATCTGCTCGGCCGGGACGGGAACGATCAACTGGATGGCGGCACGGGACACGACCTCATCGACGGCGGCGCGGGGGACGACACTCATTACTCGCTGTTCGGTACGGGCGTGCGGCCGACAGGTTTGTATCATACGTGGACCGTGTCGACCACAGCGGACGCGGGCGGGGGTTCGCTGCGTTGGGCGCTCGAGAATTCCGCCACACTGCCGGCGGACGTGCTGGTCGTGATTCCGTTCCAGATCCCGACGACCGACCCGAACTTCGTCGATATCGACGCCGCGTCGGGAGGAGACGCGGTGGGCGACGTGCACGTGATCGCTAACGCGGCTCCACTTCCCGCCCTCAGCCGCGGCAACGTGATCGTGAACGGATTGAGTCGGGCCTTTTCGGACGTCGAGGACACGAACCCTGCCGGACCCAATATCGTACTTGACGGCCGCTACGCGCTGCCAACCGGTTTGGCGCTGGCCTCCGACCGCAATCATGTCTACGGGCTCAATCTGCAGCGATTCATGTTTGCCGGGCTCAACGTCGTGGGCCACGACAACGTGATTGCCGCCAACTATATCGGCACGGATCCGTCGGCGAGCGACCTGCGGTGGAACGCGGCGCACGGCATCCAGGTCAACAATGCCAGCGGCAATCGGATCGGCCTGCCCGGACTGGGCAATGTGATTGGTGGGAACGCCGCGGTCGGCGTACGTCTTGCACGACAACTCGATCGGCACGGATCCGACCGGCACGCGGGCGCTGGGCAACGGAGGGCCGGGGATCGTGGTTATGGGCGTCGCACCATCGGGCAACGTGATCGGTGGACTGCTGCCCGGCGAGGGGAACCGGATCGCCTTTAATCACGGTGAGGGAATCTTTGTTTCTTCGAGCGGCGAGCGCGGCACGTTGATGCGCGGGAATGCGATTTACTCTAATGACGAGTTGGGAAGCGATCTCTCCCCCGCCGGCGTGACGGAGAATGATCCGCTCGACGCGGATGCCGGTGCCAATCGGCTCCAGAACTATCCGGTGGTGACGTTCGCCACGATGGGCGAACAGTTGCGCGTCGCGGGGAGCTTGCACAGCACGCCGCTGCGGCAGTATTCGCTCGATTTCTACGCCAGTGACGATGTCGACCCGAGCGGTTACGGCGAGGGACAGCGGTATGTGGGGTCTGTCGTGGTCGTCACGGACGCGGCGGGTGATGCCCAATTCGACGAATACCTCCCCGCCGCGGTCGGCGCAGATGAGTGGATAACGGCCACGGCTACCGAAGTCCTGATGGGAGACACGTCCGAGTTTTCACTCGCCCACTCGGTGCGAGACGTCTCCGGTCTGTACATCGTCACCAACACTCGTGACAGCGGCGCCGGGTCGCTGCGGGCAGCGATCGAGTGGGCCAATGGCGTGACGACCGACGGGCCGGCGACCATTGAGTTCGCCATCCCGGCGACCGACGCGGGGTTCGTCGATGTCGACGCGCTCCTGGCCGGCGGTGACCCAGCGCGGGACGTGTTTGTCGTGACGGCGCTCACGCCGTTGCCGGCGCTCACGCGGGGCCGGATCGTCCTCGACGGCCAATCACAACACAATCTCACCGGCGATACAAACCCGTTCGGTCCCGAGATCGTCCTGGCCGGCCACCTCGCCGGACCAGCGGCCAACGGGCTCGAGCTGCGTTCCGCGGAGAATCGCATCCACGGCCTCAACATCCAGGGCTTCGGCGGAAACGGCATCTTGTCGTCCGGCAACGGAAATACGGTCACCGGCAATTACATCGGCACCGACCCGACGGGCAACTTCGCATCGCAGGCCCCATCTGGCCTGGTGAGCTCGTGGTATGCCGAGGGCAGTGCCGACGACTCGACGGGGAACAACCACGGCACCCTCGTCAATGGCACCTCGTTCGCACCCGGACGGTCCGGTCAAGCTTTCCAGTTCGATGGCGTGGATGACTACGTGGCGACCCCGCTGGTCGTCGATTACACCGCGGGTGCCACGTTCGAGCTGTGGGTGAGCACGCTGGGTGACGGCGGGAATACGTTGATGGCCGGTGGCGGCGGTGCGACGCGTGATCGCGGCATGGGACTCTTCCTGGAAGGCGGCCGGCCCCTCTTTATGGGCACGAAGGGCACCGCGGGGATTCCCAACTTTGTGCTCTATCCCAACCTCTCGATCGCCGACGGTCAGTTCCACCACTTGGTCGGTACGTGGACCGGCGACACAACGCCCGACGGCGTCAAGCTCTACCTGGACGGCCAGTTGGTGGGATCAACGACGGCACAGGTCTCGGTTCCGGCTGATGGTACGCCACTGTACCTGGGTGACCACCCGGCGTACTATCTGCCGTTTCGCGGCTTGATCGATGAACCAGCAGTTTACGGTCGAGTCCTTTCGGAAGGCGAAGTTGCCGCGCGTTTTCGAACAGGGGGGCCAGCCACGGCCAACGGCGGCGGCGTGCGTATTGACCACGGCGACGGCAACCGCATCGGCGGCACGCGTGCGGCCGACCGCAACGTGATCTCGGCCAACGGCCGCTTTGGCGTGCGGATCGAAGGGAACAGTGTGGCCTGGCCCGGGCCAGGCGATCCGCCCATCTATACCGATAATCCCGATCAGTTCCGCTTCGTCGGAAACTCGGTGGTCGGGAACATCCTTGGCTTGGCTGCCGATGGTTCGACCGCAATCGGCAACGGCGCTTCGGTCGTCAGCGCAGGCATCTTTGTGATCAACAGTGCGAACAACGCGATCTCTGATAACACTGTGAGCGGCAATCGCGGCGATGGCGTCGCGATCCAGGGTGGCCACACGAACCGCATCGAGAATAACCTGATCGGCACCACGGCGGACGGCACGGCGTCGGTGGGCAACACCGGTCACGGCATCCTGGTCTCCCAGGGCTCGCAGCGAAACGAAGTGCTCGGCAACGTCGTATCGGGCAATCTGCGGCACGGAATCGCCGTCAATGGTTCGTCGAATCGCGTACAGACCGAGGAATTCGGCTCGCTCCTGAACACGTTCTTCAACAGCTGGACCGGCTACGGCAACGAGCAGAATCGCGACAACTTTGGCTATGTGCACTCGAATTTTACCCAGGGCACGCCCGGCAGCGAGGCGGGCGGCACTTTTGCCCGCGCCAGTTCGGCGTTGGGGGAGACGGTCGAATATGATTCGTATTACGCCGATACCGATGTCGGCCGCTTTACGCTCAATGACCAGTTGCAGGCCTCGGGCGAACTGATCTTCACCGCGTTGAACAACTTCAACGGGTCGGTGGAAATCGGCTACCTCAACACCGTCTCGGCCCAGGCCAATCAGTACCGCAACGCATTGAGCCTGCGTGTTCTGGAGCCGAGCCCGCATCAGGGGACTACGGGCATCCGAGTTCTCGCCGAGATCACGCTGGCCAACGGGACGCGCGTGTACGGCACCGCAGTCAATGCGGGCCCCGGTCTCGCGCTGAACGTCCCCTACACCTGGGAACTGAATTACAACCCCGGCGCCGGGGCGAACAATCAGGGCGAGCTGGAGGTCAGGATCTCCGCGGCAGGGGCGCTGGTCGGCACCAGCATCGTCAGCCTCACTGCGGCGCATCGCAGCATCGGTGCGAGCTTCGACGCCTTCGGCCTCCTGAACAGCGCCCAGTCTGTGCTGACCAACAATCCGAACACGATCACGATGTTCGTGGACAACCTGCGGTATACCCATCAGGCAGCGGGGCACACGATCCAGGGGAACTTCATCGGCACCGACAAGCTCGGCGCCAGTGCCCTGCCAAACGCCGCCGCCGGCCTGGTCCTCACCGACGCCGCCCCCACTCAAATCGGCGGCACCGAACCCGGTCAGGGGAATGTCCTCTCAGGGAACAACAGCAGCGGCATCGAGATCACGGGTGGCGCGAATCATCAGATACAAGGCAACTTCATCGGCACAGATGCGACAGGCACCGTGGCGATCAGTAATACGCACGGTATCTCCCTGATCAACTCGGCGAACAACCTCATCGGTGGCGGACAGGCAGAGGCCCGCAATGTCATCTCGTCGTCGGGGACAAACATCCGGGTCCTTTATGACCAGAGCACCGGCAACCGGATCCAGGGCAACTATATCGGCGTCAACGAGTCCGGAACGGCGAAGCTGGGCAACAACGCCTTTGGCGTCAATATCGCCTACGGAGCGAATGGGAACATCGTCGGGACCGACAGCGACGGTATCGACGATGCCTTCGAAGGCAACCTGATCTCCGGCATCACCGGCGTGCATTATGCCATCGCGGTCGCCATCAGTACCGATCACAACGTGGTCGCCGGCAACTTGATTGGCACGAATCCCGACGGGACGGAGTCCATCCCGAATACCGTGGGCGTCTGGATCGCCGGCAGCCACAACCGGATCGGCACGAACGGCGACGGCATCTCGGACGCGTTCGAGCGCAACGTCATCAATCAGCTCGAGATCCAGGGAGCCGGCAATCCCGTGGGTGCCGAGTTCAACACGGTGGCCGGGAACTACATCGGCACCGACATCACCGGCAACGCGCGGCTGGGCGTGGGCGGCTTCGTCTTCGTCCGCAACAACGCGGACTTCAACGTCATCGGCACCAACGGCGACGGCCAAGCCGACGACCGCGAGGGGAACGTGATCGCCGGAATCAATGGGGCGCACGCCATCCAGATCGAGACCGCCAAGGGAAATCAGGTCGCCGGGAATCATCTCGGCGTCGGGGCCGATGGCACGACCGCGCTCGACAACCCGTTCTCCGGCGTCTTCCTCCGCTTCGGTGCGCAGCAGAACACCATCGGCGGCCCGTTGCCCGCTCAGCGCAACCTCATCGCCGGCAACGGACGCGTCGGCGTCCACATCGCTGGCGAGGGTACCGACGGCAACATCATTGTCGGCAACTGGATCGGCCTTGATGCCCAAGGCCACCCACTCGGCAACGCCCAGCAGGGCATCCTGCTCGATGGCGTGCGCAACACGCGCATCGGAGATTCCACGCCCGGCGCGGGCAACGTCATCGCCGCCAACGCGCTGGAGGGCATCCGCATCGTCGGCGGTTCCGGACATACGATCCAGGGGAATCGCATCGGCACGGACCCGGCGGGGACCACGGCGATCGGCAACCTGGGGACGGGCGTAGCCGTCACGAATGCAACCGGCGTCGCGATCGGCGGACGCGAAACGGGCGCCGGCAACGTCATCTCCGGCAACCGGCGCCATGCGATCCACCTCCTCGATGGCTCGGGGCATACCGTCCAGGGGAACGTGATCGGCACCGACCTCTCCGGCGAGGTCGCACTGCCAAACAGCCAGTCCCTGCCCAACGCCGCGCCGGCCGTGTTCCTGGAACGAAGTCGAGGCAATCAGATCGGCGGCGGTGCGCCGGCTGCCGGCAACCTGATCTCGGGCAACGCCGGTTACGGCGTGGCGATCTTCGGCGACGGTGCCGACGACAACAAAGTCCAAGGCAACCGGATCGGCACCGATGCCAGCGGCGCGGTAGCGCTGCCGAACTTCAGCGGCGTGGTGATCGGCAATGGCGTCGCCAGCGGCAATATCATCGGTGTCGACGGCGACGGCCTGAACGACGCTGAGGAAGGCAACCTGATCTCCGGCCACGTCAATGCGGTGACCGGATCCAGCTTCGGTGTCGTCCTTAGCGGCACGTCGGGAAGCAGGGGAAATGTCCTGGCCGGGAACAAGATCGGCACCGACCTCACCGGTGCCTTCGCGATTCCCAACTCGATCGGGATCTGGATGCCGGGTGCTGTAGAGAATCGGGTCGACACCAACGTGATCGCGGGCAATCTGAACAACGGTGTTCAGCTCGACGCCAGCGCCCATTCGAACGTCGTCTCGGACAACTGGATCGGCTTGAACGCCGAGGGCGCGGCTTTAGGGAACCAGATCGGTATTCGCATGGCCGGTGGCGCAGGTTCGAACGAACTGGTCGGCAACGTCGTCGCGGGCAACCGCCAGCATGGCATCGACATCGTCGGCGGTTCCGGGAACGTGATCCAGGGGAACCGCATCGGCGCGAACCCCACGGGACAGGAAGCAAGCGGCAACGGCGGGCACGGGATTTACCTCTCCGGCGCCGCCGCGGATCACCACATCCTCGATAACACCATCGCGCGGAATCAGGGTGCCGGCATCGCCGTGACCGGCTCGGCTGCGGACAACACGATTCGCCAGAACCGGATCTTCGACAACGGCGGACTGGGGATCGACCTGGGGGACGACGGCGTCACACCCAATGACAACGGCAATCTCGACGCGGGCGTCGTGCCCGATCTGGACGTCGGTCCCAACGCGCTGCAGAACTTCCCCGAGCTGCAGAGCGTGCAGCCGGGGCTCGAAACGCGTGTCACGGGGCAACTGCGCAGTGCGCCGGGTCAGTCCTTTGTCGTCGACTTTTACGCCAGCCCCACCGCGGATCCGACCGGTTTTGGCGAGGGGCAGCGCTGGCTCGGCAGCAGCACCGTCGTCGCTAATGAGGAAGGCGTGGCCCGGTTCAACGTGAGGCTGGCCGCAACGACGTACGGCGGCGAGTTCGTCACGGCCACGGCAACCCGACTGCAGGTTGACGGCAGCGAGTCAGACACGTCCGAATTCTCGGCGGCGCTGGCCCTCAAAGCCGGCAAGGGCGTCCGTGGGGCCAACAGTTTCACGCTCGAACTGGTGCCGGCAGCTGACGGCGACCCGATCCCTCAACAGTTCGCGACCTTGGATGTGGAGCTGATCGGTGCGCTGGATGCCACGGACGCGTTCACGCCGATCGACGTGGCGGCGTTTACGACGTCGATCAGCCACGACCCGTCAGGCCCCATCGGGCTTCCGGTTTCGCTGGCGACGGACAGCACGTCCATCTCGCCCTGGCTGATGGAGGCGGTGCGCCGTGGAACCCCGTTCGCCCAGGTGATACTTGTGGGACAATCCACGATCGACGGGATGCCGTACGAATTCGCCCGCTGGACGCTCGACGACGTCCGACTCGGCTCGTTCGCCACGCGCAATTTTGCCCGCGACGAGTTCACGCTGGTCTATGACCGACTGGCGTACCTCTACACGCCCCTGACCCAATTCGGCGCACCCGGCACACCGGTCGAAGGCGTGTGGGATGTGACGGCGACGGGCGGATTCGTGCCGGTCGCGTTGCCCGAGCCTCTGGCGACACCGCGCGTGCTGACCGACGTGCAGTATTTCGCCGAAATCCCCGGCATTCCGGGCAATGCGACGCTCGTGGGCTACGCGGGCTGGATCGAATCCCGGTCGGTCGACTTCGCCTTGCTGGGTGCTGATGCGGTGCATGGCGAGCGTGTGCGCGCGGGCACGGTGGTTGTGATGGCGGACGCCGGGAGCGCGTCGCCGCGACTCCTGGAAGCCGTGGCCAGCGGGCAGCGGTTCGCCGCGCCCATCAAGATTGCGGCGGTGCGCACGGTCGCCAACGAGATCGTCGAGTTCGCGCGCTGGGAGCTCGATGGTGCCAGCCTCGTGTCGTACGCGAGCGCCAGTGGACGTCGCGATGGCTTCGCCATCACGTTCGACGCGCTGCATTACTCGTTTGCGGACAGCGGACCCGATGGCCGGCCGCTGCCGCCGCAGAGCGCGACGCTCGATCGCAGCGATCAGGGCATTGGCATCTTCGCCCGCCAAGTTGAACTTAACAGCATCGCGCCTGCGAGTGATGCCAGGACGCTGCTGGCCAGGATCCCCGCTGCCCAGGGCGAGTCGCAGCTGACCGGCTACGTGGGCTGGACGCCGATTAACGCCTTCCAGTTCCAGCTGGAGCGACCTTTGACGGCATCGGGTGACACGGGTGCGCCGTACGCGACGAGCTTCAGCATGTTGCTGCCAGCGGGAACGTCGTCTCCCAAATTGTTCGAACTGGCCGCGCTGGGCACGGTGTTGGCCGAGCCGGTGCAGGTCGCGTTGGTGGAGAACGCGAACAACAGCGTGTTTGAATTTGCCCGCTGGACGCTTGCGGGTGCCGAGATCGGCGATTACGCCACCGCCGCGGCGACACGGGACGCCGTCACCGTGGGCTATGACCAGCTCACGTACCAAACTCAATTGCCGACCAAGAAAGGGACGCCTTCCGCACCGATCGTGGGCCAGTGGCATCCCGACGCCACGGGTACGCAACCGTTCAATGCGCCGCTCGATCCGAGCGATGAACTGGTGCTGACCAACGATGTCCGTTTGTTCGTCGAAGTGCCGGGCATCACCGGGGACGCTCAGGCGGTCGGGTACGTGGGCTGGGTGCCGGTCGACAGCTATGCCTTCGACCTGACCAATCCGCTCGACTTCGCGGGCACTCCGGCACTGGCGTCCGCGTTCCGGTTCTCGGCTCGCTCGGGCCAGGCGTCGCCGGAACTCCAGAGTGCGCTAGTCGAGGGACGGACCTTCGCGACCGTGAACGTGGTGGCCGTCCGGCAGACCATGGCGGGCAAGCTGGAAGAGTTCGCGCGGTGGAAGCTCAGTCACGCGCAGGTCGTGTCCTATGCCACTGACAGTCTGCTGGCGGACACGTTCGAAGTCAGCTTCGGCGTCCTGGAATACACGTTTGGCGTAGCCTCGACCAAGAAGGGGGCACCCCCCCCGGTGACAGGTCGCTGGGATCTGCAAGCCACGGGCTCCGAGGTTGCGACAAGGGGCCCCGTGGTGCCGGACGCGGTCATTCCGCCCGACGTGCGCGTACTGATGCAAGTCCCGGGCGTCGTTGGGGCGTCACAGCTTGTCGGCTACCAGGGCTGGATCCCTCTCGAGGCAGCAGGCCTGACGCTCGCGCGGCAATCGACTCCGTCGCAGGACGTGGTGCTGGTCAGCTCCTTCGGGGTCGCCACATCGGCCGGACTGCATTCACCGCTGGTCATCGACGCATTGGCCCGCCAGCACGTTTATGCCGACGACGCACCCGTTCGCATCGTGACGCTCAACACGCGCGACCAGGACAATATCTACGAAACAGCTCGCTGGACGCTGAGCGATGCGCAGTTCACATACTATGCGAACCACGATCTCAGGCAGGACGGATTCGCCGTCGCGTACGACGCTTGGGAGCTGGAGTACAAGCCTACAACCAGCCAAGGAGCGGCGGGCGCGCCGATCCAATTGGCACTGGACGTGGACGGGACCGGCACACGGTTGGCGTCGGCCGGTGCGCCGCTGGCGGCTGCGGCTTCCACGGAAATCAAGCTATTCCTCAAGGTCCCCGGCATCGCGGGAGATTCGCTGCGCGCCGGCTATGTCGGGTGGATTCAGGTGAGCGGCGCCCAGTTCGGGATCGAGCAACTTTGGGGCGCGGAGGCATCGAGTTGGGCCACGCCTCTGTTCCTCGAATTGCCGACGGGCCTCAGCGCGCCACGGCTGATGGCGGCGGCTGCCAACGGCATGCACGTGTCTTACGTCGAACTGGCGGCTGTGCACGACTCGTCGTCCTTTGAGATGGCCCGGCTGCGGCTTGACGACATCCAGTGGATCCACTTTGTGACCCGCGATGCGCGGCACGACATCGTGGCCCTCACCTACGATCGTTTGACACTCACCTGGAACAATGCAGATCCGGTGACCGGCATACCGTCAACCACCACGGAAGGTCAATGGCCGGCCACGATCGGCGATCCGCTGCGGTCCGCGGACCCCTGGGCGGGGCAATCCGAAGCCGAGTCGAGTACGTTGACGTCCACGGCGGGGCTTTCCGACGCCACGGCACGGGATGAAGCGCGTGGCTGGACGGCGGCCGGCGTGCAGATGGTCGATGGGCAGTACAGGCACCGGTTCCTGCGGTCCGGGGAAACGATCACGATCATCAATGATGCGCCGTGGCAGAACCCGATCAATCCGCTGGACGCGAACGGAGACGGCGTCGTCTCGCCGCGCGATGCGCTGCTGATCATGAACCACCTGCAGGCGGACGGACCAGGACCGCTGGCGGCCGACGGCCCGGCTTGGGACGCCCCGCTAAGGTATCTGGATGTGACCGGCTCGCGCGAGCTGGAGTCCGCGTACGTGTCGCCGCTCGATGCACTGCGGATCCTCAACGCCCTCAATTCACCCCAGGACGCGGAAGGCGAGTTGGCCGCAGCGCCCATCGCGCAGGACACACCGTTTGTCCCGGCGGACGTGACCGGCCGATCAAGCCGTTCGTTCGGCCTCAAGCGCGCGCTCGTCGCACGGCCGAGCGACGCCATCCATGATGTGGCGTGGCCGCCGGCGGCTGACGCCGTGCCGGATTGGCTCGTCGCGCCGCTTGTGGATGCCCACGCCGGTACGGACGAGCGGGCGCAGCAAGCGCGGCGAACGGACGCGGCGCTGCTGGACCTGTGGGACGAAGCGTGGAGTGACGAGGCGTGAGGCGAACATCGAACATCGAACATCGAACACGGAACATCGAACACGGAACATCGAACATCGAACACGGAACATCGAACATCGAATCCACAGGGTCCGGTGATTTGCCATCCGTCCTCGGTGCGCCTCCCCTGATTGCCCTCCGTCTTTTCTGTCCTCTCTTCGTCGCTCGTCCCTCCTTGCTCGCGACTCGTTCCTCTGGTGCGTCTTCGCATGTCTGATGTCAGCATCCGAGGTTCGAACGGTTGTTTGGCAGCTGTATCACCCTGTCGGCGGAGACAATTTTGCCCATCAGAGGGATATTGCGTGCTTCAATTGGACCGGCAGCTCGATTATTGTGAGGCGAAGTCGGATGTGCCGTCGCACTGACTTCTGGAGTGGGTGCGTGTCAGAAGTCACGGCAGGTGCGGAGTGGTGCAGCAGCTGGGTTGTGGAGCGGGGTGCGCATGTCGGGCGTTACAGAGATCCTGTCGCGGATCGAGTCGGGCGATCCCGCGGCGGCGGAGCAGTTGCTGCCGCTGGTGTACGACGAGCTGCGCAAGCTGGCGGCGGCCCGGCTGGCACGGGAGAAAGCGGGGCTCACGCTGCAGGCAACGGCGCTGGTGCACGAAGCCTATCTGCGTTTAGTGCAGAACCAGGGGGCCGGGCAATGGAACAGTCGCGGGCACTTCTTCGGGGCGGCCGCCGAGGCGATGCGGCGGATCCTCGTTGAGCAGGCGCGGCGGCGGAAGACGCGGCGCGCGGGCGGTGATGGTCAGCGACACGACCTCGAAGGCGTGGACATCGTGGCACCCGAACCGGCCGTCGACGTGCTGGCCGTCCACGACGCACTGGCCCGCTTTGAACAGATGGACCATGTGGCGGCGGAACTGGTCAAGCTGCGGTATTTCGCCGGCTTGACGATCACGCAGGCCGCTGAAGCCATGGGGATCTCATCGTCGACGGCTGATCGCTACTGGGCCTATGCCCGGGCCTGGCTGCACACGGAATTGAAACAGGCGCGAAGCGACCCATGACCGAACCGCTCGATCAAGGCGAACGTGCGATCTTCCTCACCGCGTTGGAGGAACCCTCTCCCGCGCGGCGCGAGGCGCTGATCGAGCGTGCGTGCCGGGGCCGTCCCGACCTGCTGGCCCGTGTGCGTGCACTGCTGGCCGCTCACGACGAATCACGTGGTCCGCTGGACGCCCCGCCGCCGGGTTTGGGCAACGAACGGACGAGGGACCTGACACGGGGCGAGCGTCCTGGCACGCAGATTGGACCCTACAAGCTGCTGCAGCAGATCGGCGAAGGAGGCTTTGGCGAGGTGTACGCTGCCGAGCAGCAGGCACCCGTACGGCGCAAGGTGGCCTTGAAAATCGTCAAGGCGGGGATGGATTCGCGCGAGGTGATCGCCCGCTTCGAGGCGGAACGCCAGGCCATGGCCATGATGGACCATCCCCATATCGCCCAGGTGCTGGGCGCGGGGACTACCGACCAGGGGCGTCCCTACTTCGTCATGGAACTGGTCCGCGGAGTACCGATCACCGAATATTGCGACATGCACAACCTGACGACGCGCGAGCGGCTCGATCTGTTCGTCGAGGTGTGCCACGCCGTTCAGCATGCGCATCACAAGGGGATCATTCACCGGGACATCAAGCCGTCGAACATCCTGGTGGCGCTGCATGACGGTCGTGCCGTGCCGAAAGTGATCGATTTCGGCGTTTCCAAGGCGCTCAACCAGCAGCTGACCGAAAAGACCCTCTTTACGGCCTTCGGCCAGATGATCGGCACGCCGCAGTACATGAGTCCCGAGCAGGCGGAGATGAGCGGGCTGGACATCGACACGCGGAGCGACGTGTATTCGCTGGGCGTGCTGCTCTACGAGATGCTGACCGGCACGACACCGCTGGACAGCAAGCGCCTGCGTGCGGTCGGCTATGCCGAAATGCAGCGGCTGATCCGCGAGGACGAGCCGCCCAAGCCGAGCACGCGGGTCAGCACCCTGGGCGAACAGGCGACCGTCATCGCGCGGCAGCGGAGCGTGGATCCCCGGCGACTGCGCGACCAGCTGCGGGGCGAAATTGACTGGATCGTCATGCGGGCGATCGAAAAGGAGCGGGGGCGCCGCTACGAGACCGCCAATGCGCTGGCGGAAGACATCGCGCGGTACCTGCACGACGAAGCGGTGTCGGCGTGTCCGCCGTCGACCTTGTATCGCCTGCGCAAAATGGCGCGGCGTAATCGAGTCCTATTGTCCGTCACGTTGGGGATCGGCGCGCTGCTGATCGCCGTGACCGTGCTGAACACGATCCTGGCCATCCGGGCCGAACGTGCAGGTCGCCTGGCCGAGGAACGCCGCGCCAGCGAGCGGGCGGCGCGCGACGTGGCGGATGCCGCGCGCCGCAGCGAAGCGGCCCATCGGGAAGCGGCGGTGCGCGAGCGCGATGCGGCCGTGGCGGCCGAACAGGAAGCGGCGCGGCAGCGGGCAGCGGCGGTGGCGGCCGAGCAGCAGGCCGAGGCCAACTTCCGCCAGGCCCGCCGCGCCGTGGACGAGTACCTCGCGATGATTCGCGAAAGTCCACTCCTGGTCGCGGCGGGTACGCGGCCGCTGCGTGACCAACTGCTCGAATCGGCACACGCGTTCTATCAGGCGATCGTGGACAAGGCGACCAGCGACCGGGATCCGTCATCGGACGTAGCGGCCGCGCACTTGCGGCGCGGACAGATCCTGGAGGATGGGGGCGATCGCGACTCCGCACAGGGCGCGTATCGCACGGCGCTCCGCCTGCTGGACGACCTGGCCGCACGATCGCCGACGCCGGACGTGCAGCTGGATCGCGCCCGCGCGTGCCTCGCGTTGGGCCAAACCGCGCGGGCCGTCGAGCTCGCGCAGGTACTGCTGGACGCCGATCCCGCCGCGGTCGAGCCACGCCGCCTGCTGCAGCAGGCGCATCTGGTCGCGGCGCAGGGTCAGGCATCGGCGGGTGACGCCGTCGCGGCCCTGGCCAGCTTCCGCGCGGCCCAGGCGGCACTCGAACCGTTGACCGCGGCCGAGACTCCTGCCGCGGCCGATCTGGCGGCGCTGGCACAACTGCAACTGGCGCTCGCCGACTTCCACCGCCGGCAGCGCGACGTGCCGGCGGCGCTCGCCGCGGCGCGCATCGCGATTGACGCGGCAGAGCGCGCACGCGAGCGGGAACCGCAGAGCGCTCCCCCTGGCGAGCTCGTGGCCATCGGCTCACTGTGCGCTGCCCGGCTCCTTGCTGGTACCGACCAGACGGTTGAAGCGATCAGCACGTACCAACGCGCGATCAACACCTGGTCGAAACTGGCGTTCGAGCATCCTGCTGTGGCACAATTCAAGGCGGAGGTCGTACGCACCTCGTGGGAACTGGCGGCACTGCAGCGGTCAGTGCAACGCGAGGACGATGCGAACGTTACCGGGCGGCGCGCCGACCAGTTTCTCGCGGAATTGCCGCGCAGCCTGGCCGAGGACTACTATCAGCTGGCGGTGGTGTATGCGCACTTGGCCGCTCCGCCGACGGAGGAGGAACCGTCGCTCACGCCAGCGGATGAGCTGCTGCGCGGCGATCATGCGGCGCGCGCCGTCGAACTGCTGCGTCAGGCGCTGGACGCGGGTCTTCTTCCGCCCGCGGACCTGGCCCGCGATCCGCTCCTGCGGCACCTTGCCGGTCGCGAGGACTTCCGCCGCGTCGCGGCCATGGCCAGCCGGCCGGTGGCGGAGCGTAATGGCGCGACGGAAGCGGGCCCGCGCGACGGCACCGCGCAGACGGTGAAGCTGCAACTGCTCACGGTCGCCGGCCTGCGCGGGATCGCCGATGCACACCGCGAACTGGGGCAGCTGGACGAGGCGCGAACAACGCTGGATGAGTGTTTTGCTCAGCTCGACGACCTCGAGCGCGAGTATCCTGCCGCAGGAGCGGACATTCGGGCCGAACGCGGTCAGACGCGCTACGCGCTGGGACACGTCCACTGGCGCGAACGGCGTTATCCCCAGGCCCGGACCGCCTGGGACGAAGGGTTCGAACTGCTGCGACAGGTCCACGCCGAGGCGCAGGGGCCGCGCCGTCAGGAACTCGCGTCCCTCATCTCGCACGAGCAGCTGGACCTGATCAACGTCTATGGCCGCGTGGGAGCCTGGCGTGAGGCCGCTCGACATCGAGCGCGATACATCGCGTTCGACCGCTTCACCACGCCGGCGTGGGAGGCTCGTTTCGCGATTCTGACGCTGGTGGCCGACGCGGGCGAAAGCTACGAGGATGCCTGCCGCTTCCTGGTGGAAAAACACGCCCAACAGGATCCCACGCACGTGGCGTGGGCGTTGCTGTTCGGGCCGCAGAGCGTTCTGGACGCGACGGGTATGATCGAGCTCGCGCGACAGAAAGGCGAGGCGGCCGCGTCTGGATCATTTCCCAATAACGTGTTCGTCTTGTGTCAGCGGGTTGCGAGGTCAGATGAAGATCGTCTGAAAGAGATCGGACTGTCGGTCCGCGAGCTGTTCGAACGCGCCGTGGTGCTGCACCGCCTGGGAGACAAGGCAGCCGCTGGTTTCGCCCTGGAGATGGGCGAGCGACTGTACACCTCCTCCGCGCGGAACTGGCTGGCCAGCAGCGATCTCGAAATGCCAGGCGGACCGTGGGCAAGCCGCGATTACTGGTGGGAAGAGTGCATCACCCAGGTGTGGCGGGCACGGGCGCGTGAGGCCCTGGCAGAACAGGGCGTGCCCGACCCGTGGGCGACGTTGTTCGAAGCCCGCAGTCAAGCGCTCGCCGGGAATACGGCCGAGTCGGAAGAAGCGTTCGAGGCGGCTGTCAACGGGACTCCCGGCGATGTACGCGTTTCGATCGCGCGGGCGGAGTGCCGCGCAGCCCTGGGCCAGTTTGAGCAAGCAGAACGAGACTTTGCCCGGGTGCTGGAACTCGAACCCGAGAAACCCGAGTGGTGGATCGCGCGCGGCCGGTTTTTCCTGGAACGGGGGCTCGATGCGCAGGCGGATGCCGATTATCGGCGCGCCGCCGAGCTGTCGCACGACGACCTGGACCGCTTTGTGCGGTCAGGCGTGTGGGCGGTCGGCCCGTTCCCGGCGGCGATGAACCAGTCGTTCCCGCCGGAACAACAGCCTCATCCGGCGCGCGAAGTGGCCGCAAGCGACAGCGCGGGTGATCCGGACGTCGAACCGCTGCAGTGGAAACGTGTGCCGGTGTCGTGCCAGGACAACTACTGGGGACAGGTCTCACTAGGGGTCCTCACCAAGGACACTGCCAACTCATCGGCATATGCCCTGGCGGTCGTCTATGCCCCGCAGCCGCGTACCGCGTCGCTGATGATTGCCTCGCTGCAGCATCGCCGCGTGTGGGTCAATGACGTGTGCGTCTACGATAACCCCGTTGCGAACGACACGATGGAACTGCTCGAGTGCGTACCCATTTCACTTCGACAGGGTCGCAACACCGTCGTGGTGCGCGTGAGCACGAAGGCGCCCCAATGCAACTTCCTGCTTCGCGTCGGCGACGGCCCGTTGGAACGCGCGTTGGTTGCGGCTCGACTCATGCACTGGGAGCAGGCCATCGCCGCATTCGAACGGATACCGCCGGAGGCGCTGGTACGTGCTGGCCATCTATGGGCCATTTACTGCAAATGCCTCGCCGCGGCGAGGGATGCGCAGCGCCATGCGCGGGCGGTGGCGACAGAATATGCACTGCGCCGGTTTGCGCGAGACGAGTTCTCGCTGTCGGAACTGCTGCGTGCCGGGACCATGCTGCCCAACGAACTGCTCACGCCGGACGTACTGCGCGCGATGGTGAAAGATCTCGGCAAGCCCGCGCGGGACTGGCAACGCATCGCCCAAGGGCGTGCGCTGTACCGCGCCGGCGAGGATACCGAAGCGATCGACTTCTATAATCGCCAACCGGATCTGGCCAACAACGTGGAAGTACTGCCGGTGATGGCGATGGCGTATCACCGACTCGGGCGGACGGTGGAGGCGGACGCGGCCTTACGCGCTGCCCAGGCGAAGTTCACCGAGTGGATCACCGCGCGCGTTGACAAACCGGGGCTTGACGCGGCGTGGCCCATGGGTTCCGCCCACCGATGGGCGCTGCTGCAGGAAGCGGTGCAGCTGATTCGCGGCGAAGCGCTGAGCGATGATCCGGTGTGCCAGCAGCTGATGCGGAAGATCGACGCGGAGCTGGCGGCGATCCGTCCGGAACTGGCCGACCACGACCGCGCCCTGATGTTCCAGCCCCAGGAGGCGCGGCTGTGGCTGGCCCGCGGACAACGGCTGGCAGAATTGTCGCGGTGGGAAGAAGCTGAGTCCGACTTGGCGCAGGCCACGGACCTCAAGGCGGACGATCCGTTCATTTGGCTGGGTGTGGCGCAGTATTGGCTCGGCCGCGAGAATGTCCCGCAGGCCAGCGCGGCGTGCGTGCGCGCCGTGGAACTGGATCCGACCGGCCAGTGGACACACGTCATCAAGGAGCTGCTTTCCGCGCACGAAGAGCTGACGGCCGCCGTGCTGGCCGCGCGACCGCGCGATGCGAGTCTGTGGACGATGCGCGGCGCGCAGCTCTGCGCCGCGGACCGCTGGGCGGAGGCGGCGCAGGTCTGGCAGCGCCTAATCGAACTGGGGGACGACACGCACATCATGCGGTACCAGCTGGCGCTGCTGCAGGCGGGCGCCGGTGATGTCGCCAGCCAGGCCGCGACCTGCCAGAACATGCTCGCGCAATTCGGCGCAGCGGACCAGGAGCTGTCCGAAGCCGCCAACTTCACGGCCTGGGCCTGCGCCGTCACGCCCGGCGTGCTGTCGGACTACGCGGCAGCGGAGTCGCTGGCGCAGCGCTTCGCCGCAGCACACGTCGCCCAGCCGTTGGCGCACACCACGCTGGGTGCGGTATACCTTCGGTTAGGTCGCCCCGCCGACGCCGTGCCTGAGTTGGTGCTGGCGGACCAGCTGAATGATCCCGACGACCCCACGTCCCCGTCAGCTTCCGCCTATGCCTGGTACTTATTGGCGATCGCCCACCGCCAGCTCGGTCAACTCGACGATGCGCGGCGATGGCATGAGCGTGCGACCGCCTGGATGACGACTGCCCGCGCCGAGCAGGCACAGAGCATCCGAGCGATGTGGCCGTGGAACCGCCGCCTGACTCTCGAGCTGCTCGAACGCGAAGCGGCACAGGTGTTGACGGCCGGCGCTGACGGGAAGGACGCGTCGCCATGACCAACGCAGAAATTGCCGAAATTCTGGCCCAGGCCCTCCGGCTGCCCAGCTCCGAGCGTGCCGCGTTCCTGCACGAAGCGTGCGGTGACGACGCGGCGCTCCTGGCTCGCATCCAACGCATGCTCAAAGCCTTCGAGGAATCGGGTGCGTTTCCGGCCGATGAACGTGACGCGGTACGTGCCGTCGAAACCGCGCTGCGCAGCCCAGGAGGCCTGGAAGGGCCCGGATCGAAGATCGGACCTTACAAGCTGCTGCAGCTGATCGGCGAAGGGGGCTTCGGCTTGGTCTACATGGCGGAACAGCACGAGCCGATCCGACGCAAAGTCGCCTTGAAGATCATCAAGCCCGGCATGGACTCGCGGGAAGTGATCGCCCGGTTCGAAGCCGAACGCCAGGCGCTCGCCCTGATGGACCATCCGAACATCGCCCGAGTGCTGGACGCAGGGACGGTGGGCGGGCGGGAGGGCGAGGCGCGCCGGGAGGGCGAGGCTCCTGCCGAGCCGCCAGGGTTGAACCCGGCCGCCGTCGCGTGGGGACGACCGTACTTCGTGATGGAACTCGTCCGCGGCGTGCCGCTGACCGAATACTGTGACAGGAACCAGCTTTCCACCCGTGAGCGGCTGGCGCTCTTCATCACGGTCTGCCAGGCGGTGCAGCATGCCCATCAGAAGGGCATCATCCATCGCGACCTGAAACCGTCGAACATTCTCGTCACGCTTCACGACGGCCAGCCGGTCCCGAAGGTGATCGACTTCGGCGTCGCGAAGGCTTTGAACCAGCAGCTGACCGAAAAAACGCTTTTCACCGCCTACGGACAGATGGTGGGTACGCCGCAGTACATGAGCCCGGAGCAGGCCGAGATGAGCGGCCTGGACGTGGACACGCGCAGCGACATCTACTCGCTGGGTGTCCTCCTTTACGAGCTGCTGACCGGCACGACGCCGCTGGACAGTCAGCGTCTGCGTTCTGCCGGATTCGCCGAGATGCAGCGACTGATCCGCGAAGAAGAGCCGCCGCGCCCCAGCACGCGCGTGAGCACGCTGGGGGAGGCCGCGACGAGTGTGGCGCAGCACCGGAGCGTCGACCCGCGCCGGCTGCGGCAGGAACTGCGCGGCGAGCTGGACTGGATCGTCATGAAGGCGCTGGAGAAGGACCGCAGCCGCCGCTACGTTGCGGCCAGCGGATTTGTGGAAGACATTCAGCGGTACTTGCGGGACGAGCCGGTGCTGGCTTGCCCGCCGTCGGCCGCGTATCGCTTTGAAAAATTCGCCCGCCGCAACAAGGTCTTGCTGGCGACGTTGGCCGCGGTGGCCCTGGTGCTGATGGCCGGTGCGGCGCTAAGCGCGATGATGGCGTCGCGCGCCATGCGGGCCGAGCGGCTGGCGCGCGAGCGACTGACCGGCGAGATCCAGGCCCGCAACGACGCCGAAGCCGCACAAACCGCGGAAACTGAGCAGCGCCGCGTGGCCGAGTTGGAGCGCGATCGCGCCGACGCGGCGCGACAGCACGCCCTGGCCGAGCTGGAACATGCGCAGGCGGCTCAGCGGCAGGCGGAGTCCAACTTCCAGCAGGCCCGCGCCACCGTGGATCAGTATCTGACGACGGTCAGCGAAAGTCAGTTGCTGACCGTGCCGGGGATGCAGCCGCTGCGCCAGGCAATGCTGGATGCCGCGCTGGCATTCTATGAGCGGTTCGTGGCCGAGCGACCCCAGGAGCCACAGCTCCGCGCCGGACTTGCGGCGGCTTACGCCCGCCTCGGACGAGTGGCTTCGGATCTGCAGCAACGCGAGCAAGGACAGGAGTACTATGGCAAGGCGGAAGAGCTGTACGAGGCGCTGATGCACGAGGGCAACGCGTCGCCCGAAGTGCAGCGAGGTCTGGCCGAGGTGTACTTCTGGCGCCGCCGCACGAGCGAGGCGATCAGTCTCTGCCGACGTCGCCTGCAGGAGGATCCCCAGGACCATGCGGCCCGACATCTGCTGGCAGACGCGATCAACACGCTCGCGGTCGGCAACGACGAAGATGCACCATCACCGCGGTACGTGCTGCGACTGCACCGCCAGGCCTTTGCGCACCGCGCAGCATTGGTGGCGGCCGAACCGGACAACCCCGAATTCCTCCGCAATCTGGGCGGCACGATCAACAACGTCGGTGTCGTGCTGGCCAAACGCGGGCGCGAACGCGATGCGCTGTTCCAATATCGCCGTGGCGTCGAATTCGCGGAACTGGCGTTCCGTGCGGCCGGTTACTCCGCGCAACACGGCCGGTTTCTGGCCATCGGGCGTAGCAACGAAGCCGGTTACCTGGCTCGACTCGGGTTCGTGGATGCGGCGATCGCGGCACGGCGTCGTGTCGCGGAAGTCTGGCTGAGGCTGGCCCAGGAGAATCCGGCACTGCCCGGCCTACGGGCCGAAGCGTCGTCGGCCTACCGGGAGCTGGCCAACGTGCAGCGGCAGTTCGGGCGCGAGGACGAGGCGGCCGAGACGGTGCTCGCGTCGCGGCAGTTGATCGAGAACCTCCCGCAGGAAACCGCGGACGACGTGTACAACCTGGCCGTGATCTATGCCACGCTGGCCCGCGATGCCACGAGGACACCCCCCGCAGACGCCAGTCCCGCGACCGCGGACCTGCGCGAAGCACTGCGGACGCTGGCCCGCGCGGTGGCGCTGGGATTTCGCAACCGAGCCACGATCGAGAAGGAAGCGGCGTTCGCACCGCTCCAGGACCATCCGGAATTCACTGGGCTCCTCGCGCTGTTGGAAATCCGCCAGCGGATCGACGCGGCCGTCAAGGCCACCGATCCGAGCAAGCTGTCGGAAGTGCTCGCGCTGCGCGACGAATTGCAGATGATCGCCCACGCGCCGTCGGCATCCTTCCTCCTGGCCGAAACCCACCGTACGGTCGGCGACTACCTGATGCGCGTCGATCAATGGGCGTTGGCGCAGCGCGACCTTGACCAAGCACTCAAGCTGATGCCGGCAGACGAGGAGAGCGACGTCGACGGACGCGCGGCCAGCGGCACGGCCGTCGCGCTCGAAAGAGCTCGCACTTGGCAGACGCTTGGCCAGCTCCACTTTCGGGCGCAGCGCTACGCGGACGCGATGGGTGCGTGGCAATCCGCCCGCACTGAGCTCGAGCGATCCATGCAGAAACGCCCC
This sequence comes from Pirellulaceae bacterium, assembly GCA_025459265.1. Lineage (GTDB taxonomy): Bacteria > Planctomycetota > Planctomycetia > Pirellulales > Pirellulaceae > JAAYDI01. The sequence continues at coordinate 21,087 of JALOQX010000085.1, forward strand.
GATGACGCGCGAGTGAAGGAAGCCGTGGCAGCACTCGAATACGAGCTGGCGGAAGCCTACGGCACACTGGGAGCCTGTGACGGCGCGCGGTTTTGCCGCCGCGCCGGCGAAGGACTCCCTCGTGGCGGTCCAGCATGCGATGACACTCGCCGATCAGGATAATCCCGAAGCTCATCGCCGCGTCGTCAACTGGATGCGGACGAACTTCTCCGATACGGACGTGTGGGGCACCATGCGCACCGCGCTGGCCGGCTGCCTGCGCTCCGACTCGCCTGGCTCCGGCCGCAGCGCTCTGGGACCGATGAACGCGATCCTGCAAAACTCACCCGAGGATGCGTGGGCCCGGCTCGGGCTGGGCCTGGCCTACTTGCGTGGCGGCGCGCCGGATACCGCGCTCGACACGCTCAGCACCTACGAACCGTCGTATTGGATGGCGGGCCCCTATTACCAAACGCTGGCCTGTCGAGCGCTCAATGACATCGAGCGCGCTCGCGAGCTGTTTGGGTGGGGCGAGACGCAATATCGTCACCGGTTGACGTCTGCAATTCTCGTCGATACTGACGCGGCCCTGCATTCCGCCCTGTGGGGCATGCGTCGGGGCGACTCGACAAACGCCTGGTATGACGTGCGAGTGGCTCAGCTGGCGAGAGCGGAAGCGTCGGCCGCCATCGACGGCCAGCCGCGGCCCGATCCCTGGAAGCATCTATTGGCGGCGCGCGCGTTCGCGCTGCTGGGCGATAGCGAACGAGCCGACGCCGAATTCGCGGCTGCGGAACAGGCGGGGGGTGATGATCCCGAGATGTGGACCGTGCGAGGGCGCGTACATGCGCGCGTGGGCGATCATCCCGCGGCCGAGCGTGCGTTTCAGCGTGCGATCGATCTGCAACCCCAGAACGCGACGTGGTGGATCGCGCGGGGACGTTACTTTGCCGAGCGCGGGGACATGAATCGGGCGGACGCCGACTTCACGCGCGC
>JALOQX010000086.1 GCA_025459265.1 Pirellulaceae bacterium
TTGAGGATTGCGATCTGGTCGCCATTAACAAGCCGCCCGGACTGGTCGTGCACCCCAGCAAGGGGCACGCGGGCGGCACGCTCGTCAACGCCCTGGCCGGGCACTTCGAACAGCTCAGCAGTCTCGGCGGCACCCGCCGGCCGGGGATCGTGCATCGCCTGGATCGTGACACGTCGGGGATCCTGATCGTGGCCAAGACCGACCAGGCGCATCTGGATCTGGCGCGGCAGTGGGAACGGCGGACGATTGAGAAAGAATACTTCGCCCTGGTGGCCGGCGTGCCCGATCGCGATCGTGATACGATCGACCAACCGATTGGCGTACACCCGTATCAGCGGGAGAAGATGGCCATCCGGGCGCGGCATGGCGCGAGCCGCGAAGCCACCACGTTTTACACCGTGCTGGAACGATTCGTCGGATTCGCGGCGCTGGCTGTCCAGCCCCACACGGGGCGCACGCACCAGATCCGCGTCCACCTGGCGCATATCGGCTGCCCAGTCCTGTGCGATCGACTCTATGGCGGCCGGGCACGCATCACGTTGGGAGAGATCCAGCACAGCGCGGATCCGAGCCCGATCCTGGACCGGCAGGCACTGCACGCGCGGCGGCTGCGGCTGTCCCACCCCCGGACCGGCGCGCCGCTGGAGTTCGAGGCGCCGCTGCCGCACGACATCCTCCAGACGCTGGACAGCCTGCGGCGATGGCGCCGGGGATCGTGAGCGGGCTTCTGGTGCGCGCCACCTGCCACCCCATCCGGTCCAATTCCAGGCGCATCAGCCCGCGGGGCGGTCCAGCACGTGCTGCACCAGATCGCGGGTGCCCACCGGCCGCACCGACACGAACATCTCGCCGGCCGCGAACCCGGCGGCAGAACCGGCCAACATGGCGGCACCGCGAATGCGGTCCAGCACATGCGCGCGAGCGGGCGGGAACTGCGTCTGATAACAGGCCACGGCCGCCAGCTTCGTCTCGAGCGTGTCGCTGATGTCGACCGTGAAGTGGCTGCTGTGCCCGAGAAGGGCCATCGGCTCGAGCGCCAACCGGAAATACAGCTGCGCCGAAATCGTATGGACCGGCAGCGCGTCGAAGTACTCGTCCCACTTCGACAGCCGCGCGTAGAACACCGCGGCATCCGTGATCTGCATCGCCTGCCAGTGGTCGGGGGACGCCATGGGCGTCTTGTCTCCAAACCCGATGACGATCCGCGGCCGGTATTTGCGGAATTCCCTGGCCAGCGCCACACGCGCCTCGAAGGTGTCGAACAGCCGGCGATTGGGCAGATTCAGGACCACGCGGGCGGCCACACCCAGCGTGCGGGCAGCCGCGTCCGCCTCGGCTAACCGCACCTCGGGACCGGGCGAGCGGGGTGTCGGTTCGCCATCGGTCAGATCCACGATGCCCACCTGGTAACCCTGCTGCACGAGCCGCGCCAGCGTGCCTCCGCAGGCGATTTCCACGTCGTCCGGGTGCGCCCCGACCGCGATCACGTCCAGCGCGGGATAGGTTTCGCTCAACGGCACGCCTCACTGGCTAGGACAGCGGCTTGACCGCCGCCAAGAGGAACGTCGGCGCCATCGCTTCGAACCGCAGCGTCTCGAATTGCAGCGTGCCGCGGGCCACGTTGAGCATCCAGACGTTGGTTTCTCCCGCCAGCTGCCGCAGCAGCTGCTCGACCTCCGCGACGCTCTCCACACTCACCACGCTCACCACCATCCGACCACCCGGACGCAATCGCGCAAAGGCCTGCTCAACCATGCCGCGCACCTGGCGGCCGGTCCCGCCGATGAATACCGCGTCCGGATCGGGCAGATCGCGCCAGGCCTCCGGCGCCCGGCCCAGCACCGGAGTCAGATTCCGCACCGAAAAGCGCTCGGCGTTGGCCGAAATCAACTGGTAGTCCTCGACGTCCATCTCGATCGCGTACACCTCGCCGCGCGCGGCCAGCTGCGCCGCCTCGATCGACACCGAGCCGCTTCCCGCGCCGACATCCCAGACCGTGCTCGACGGGCCCAGATCCAGTTCCGCCAGCGCCAGGCTGCGGACTTCGGCCGGCGTGAGCAACCCGCGCTTCGGACGGCTCTGCAGAAATAACTCGTCCGGATTCCCGAACAACCGCCGACCCGCCAGCTCCCGCGGCCGGTCCGGGACGTGCGGCTTGCGCACCAGAATCATGACATTCAGCGGACTGAAGGCGTGCTCCGCCAACTCCCCCAGCTCGCCCTGCGTCACCCGCTCGTCCGGCGACCCGAGATTCTCACACACATACCCCGTGAAGTAATCGATGCCGCGCTCCAGCAGCGCCTGCGCCACGCGCCCCGGCGTCATCTCGTCCGTCGTGAACAGCCCCACGCGCTCCGCCGTGCGAATCCGCTCCATCGCCCGGTCCAACTGCTGATTCGCCAGGTTGGTCAGGTACGCTTCGTCCCAGCTTTCCTTCACACGGGCGAACGCCAGCTGCATGCTGCTGACGTGCGGCACCACCTCGAAGCGATCCTTGCCCAGTCGTTCGCACAGATAGCGGGCCGTCCCATAGAACAAGGGATCACCCGTGGCCAGCACCACGACGCGCCGCGACGCATTGGCCGCGACGACCCGCGCCACTTCCTCCGGGTCACCGTCCACCACCAGACGCCGACCCGCGCTGCCGCCCACCGCGGCCAGCGTGTGCGCCGAACCCACTATCACGTCCGCCGCGTCCAGCAGGCCCCGCGCGGCGCTGGTCAGTCCGTCCAGCCCGTCGTCGCCAATCCCAAGAATGTGAACTTTCTCTGGCACGACGCTCATGACCCAACAATTCCCGTGGCGACCACTGGGATTCGTTTACCACGCGTCCCGTCGCTGGCCACGGCCCCCCACGACCGCTCAAGCCTGGAACGAACTGCCACAGCCACACGTCTTGACCGCGTTGGGATTGTCAAACGTGAAGCCGCGCCGCTCCAGGCCCTCATACCAGTCGACCGTCGCCCCGTCGAGATACAGCGAACTCTTCTTATCCACCACCACGCGCACCCCGTGATAGTCGTACTGGCTGTCCGCCTTCTCGTCGTATGTCTTGTCGAAACCCATCGTGTAACTGAACCCGCTGCAGCCACCGCCAGTCACGCCGATCCGCAGAAACATGTCCTGGTCCAGCTTCTGCTCGTCGCGCACCCGCAGAATCTCTGCCGCGGCCTTCTCAGTCAAAATGATCGCCATGCCTGGTCTCTCCAAAAGCTGCACACTGACGTACCGCTGCTTCTTTTCGCCGCTGTGATTTTCACAGCCCACCTTGTCTAAAATAGGCGATTGCCCGCCGGTTGAAAAGCGGTCGGCCGGAAATTACGGGGACAGGGCGGCCGTCGTCACGCCGAACCTCCCAGAGAGTGCAGGCCGCGCAGCTGGACCACGGCTCGGCTGATGGCGGTCACCGCCACGTCGATATCCGCTGCAGTGGTGAAGCGACCCAGGCCAAACCGCAGACTGCTGCGGACCTGGTCCGGGTTCAGGCCCAGGGCGCGCAGGACGTGGCTGGGCTCGGGGTTGGCTGAGGTGCAAGCGCTGCCGCTGGACACGGCCACATCACGGGCGTTGAGCATCACGGCCTCGCCATCGACACCGGGGAACTGGCAGTTCAGGTTCCCGGGCAGCCGCCAGTCCGGCTGTGCGAGGTGGGGGCCGTTGAGGACGACATCCGGGATTTCGCGGCGTAGGGCGTCGAGCAGACGTTGACGCAGCGCGGCCAGACGAGACCGTTCCGACTCCATTTCGGAGATGCTGAGTTCTATGGCGCGAGCCAGGCCGACGATGCCGGGGACGTTGAGTGTGCCGCTGCGGAGCCCGCCTTCCTGGCCGCCGCCGTCCAACTGGCTGAGCAATCGAACGCGGCCGCCCGCGCGGCGCACGTAGAGTGCGCCCACGCCTTTGGGCCCGTATAGCTTGTGTGCGGACAAGCTCAGCAGGTCGACCTGGAGCGTTTGTACGTCGACCGGCATTTTGCCGACTGCTTGTGTCGCGTCCGTATGGAGGGCAATCCCGCGCTGTCGGCAAAACGGGCCGATCTCAGCCAGGGGCTGGATCGTGCCAATCTCGTTGTTCGCCAGCATCACGCTGACCAGGAACGTGTCGTCGCCCATCGCGTCGGTCAGCTGCGTCAGATCGACGCGTCCGGCGTCCGCCTGGTCATGGGGCGCGACGGGGAGCAGCGTGACGCGCACCTCGTGGCGCGCGAGCCGTGCCAAGGGATCGAGCACGGACTTATGTTCCGTGGCCACGCTGACGACATGGTTCCCGGCACGGCGGCGGTGTTCGGCCAAGCCGCGAATGGCCAGATTGTTGCTTTCGGTCGCCCCACTGGTGAAGACGATTTCCCGCGGGCTGGCGTGGATCGCCTGCGCGACGACCGCGCGGGCCTGCTCCACCGCGTCGCGGCATTCCCCGCCGAACGTGTGGCTGGTGCTGCCCGCGTTGCCGTACTTGTCGGTCAGATACGGCAGCATGGCCTCCAGCACGCGGGGGTCGATGCGCGTCGTGGCATGGTTGTCCAGATAGACCGGCCGTTGCAGCATGCCCTGGGTCCCCGCGTGATGGTCCGCACGCCTTCAATGCTAAGCCGTCTGCGTCACGAGGCAACGGCTACTGGATGAACATGGCGTCCCCGTAGCTGTAGAAGCGGTAACGCTGCTGGATCGCGGCCGCATAGGCCTGTTGGATGAGTGCGTCGCCGCCGAAGGTGCGGACCAGGACGAGCAACGTGCTTTGCGGCCAGTGGAAATTGGTCAGGAGCGCATCGACGGCGTGGAACTGGAACGGCGGGTGAATGTACAAGCGGGTTTCGCCCCGCCACGGGCGCAGCTGGCCTTCCCGGGCTGCGGTCTCCAGGACCCGCATGCTGGTCGTGCCGATGGCCACGACACGTCCCCCAGCGCGGCGGCACGCCTCAATCCGCTCGACGTTCGCGGCGGTGATTTCCCCCCATTCCGCATGCATCTGATGGTCCTCGACGCGGGCCGTGTGCAGCGGGCGGAACGTGCCGATGCCGACGTGGAGCGTCACGCGGCAAATGGCGATACCGGCGTCGACCAGGCGGCCGAGCAGTTCCGTCGTGAAATGCAGCCCCGCCGTGGGGGCGGCCACCGCGCCCGGATGGCGCGCGAACACCGTCTGATAGCGCTCGCGATCTCGCTCAACCATCCGCCCGCCGCGAATGTAGGGGGGCAGCGGCACGCGTCCCACCAGGTCCAGCAGGTCGCTGGCTGTGTCCGCCCGATCGGGGACGGCGATCCAGACTCCCGCCCCGGCGTGTGCGACCATCGTCAGGCCAAACGCGTCGCGGGCGGTGCGGTCCACGAGCATGATCCGCTCGCCGGCCTTCAGTCGGCCGCGGGTCCGTCCCAGCACTTCCCAGTGACCCTGCTCATCGGCGCTCAAAAACAGCCCCGTCCAACGCCCGCCCGTGGCCATGCGGTAGCCCGCCAGACGCGCGGGCAGGACCCGGGTGTCGTTGAGCACGATGCAGTCGGTCGGCCGCAGAAAGTCGGGCAGGTCCCGCACGTGAGCGTGCGTGATCGACCGCTCGGCACGCGATACGACCAGCAGGCGCGCATCGCTGCGATTGGCCAGCGGCATCTGCGCGATGAGCTCGCGCGGCACCTCATAGTCGTAATGGCTCACATCCGTCATGCAGCTCACCCCGTCCTGATGATAGAATCGGGCAGGCCCGGCGTTCCAGGGGCGGCAGCCCCGGCAGCGCGCGTCACGGTGGCTGGCGGTCAGTCGATGGCCGCAGATGGCGTCCCCAACCCCGAGAGTTGCCCTTCCACATGGCCCTCCCCCGGCGCATTGCCCTGGTCATCACCGAGCTGGAAGTCGGCGGCGCAGAACGCTGCCTGGTCGAACTGGCCTGCGGCCTGCCACGCGAACGATTCGCCGCCATCGTCTACGTGCTGGCTCCGCGTCCGCTGCAGCCCCGCGACCAGCTCGCCACTCGCTTGGAGCAGTCGCGGCTGGAGGTGCACTACCTGGGTTTCCGCCACCGCTGGCGGCTGCCGGCCGCCGTGCGCGCGCTGCGTGCCCGCCTGCGCCGGCAACGGCCGCACGTCGTCCAGTCGATGCTCTTTCACGCCAATGTGGTCAGCTGCCTGGCGGTGGGCCGTCGCAAACCAGCAGCGCTGAGCCTGGGTCTGCGCGTCGCCGACCCCACCCGCTGGCGACAAATCGCCGAAGGGAGATTGTCCCGGCGAGCTGATCGCGTCGTCTGCGTGAGCCAGTCCGTGGCCGACCACGCCGCCACACACCTGGGCGTGCCCGCGTCACGGTTGACGGTCATCGCCAACGGCGTGAACGTGCAAGCTTGCCTGGCGTGCGATCCGGCGGACCTCACCACCTGGGGCGTCCCGCCCGGCCGCCGCGTCGTGACCTGCGTGTCCCGCCTGGCGCGGCAGAAGGGCGTCGATGTGCTGCTGCGTGCCGCCCCCGCCATCCTGGCCGGTTTGCCCGACCACAATCTGTTGATCGTGGGCTCCGGACCCGAGAAACCGGCCCTGGACGACTTGGCGACTCAGCTGGGAATCGCGCACCGACTGCATTTCACCGGCTGGCAGCCGCACGTCCCGGCTATCCTCCGCGCCAGCGATATGTTGGTCCTGGCGTCCCGTTGGGAGGGAATGCCCAACGTGATGCTCGAGGCGATGGCCTGCCGGCTGCCAGTGGTCAGCACCATGGCCGAGGGTGTCGGGCAGATCCTGGGACCCCTGGCCGACGCTCAGACGGTCCCTCGCAATTCGCCAGAAATGTTATCCGCAAAAGTACTTAACGTTCTGCGCGACCCGGGTCTCGCGGCACATTTGGGTACCGCCAACTGGCAACGTGTCGCGGACCACTTCTCGGTCGAGCGGATGGTCGAGGCCTACGCCCAACTGTTCGATGCGCTGTCCGAACAGCCGCCGGAGCGAGCTTAGAAAAAAAATTTCTGAGCCCCGTACAGACGCCCCGCGTCGCTCGAAGTTCTCACGCCACAGACACCTTCGTGCGGAACTCCTGCGCGCATCATCTGGCGGTACACGGCAGCCACCCGAAAACCTTGTTGACGCGACCGGACAAGTGGTTATCTTTGGGCTTGTGTGGTGACCAGTGGCAATCTGTGGCAAGCGATGTTCCTCACCGGTAGCTATCAGCGCAGCCTGGATGACAAGCACCGATTCACCCTGCCCAAGACGTTGCGGGACGTGCTCGAACAGGCGGGCGGGCTGGTGCTGTACATCGCGCCGGGAACGGACCGATCGCTGGTCATCTACACCGAGTCGGCATTTCAGCGATTGGGAGAGCAGTTGGGTCAGGGCCCGCCCACGGCGCAGGACATTCGCGCGTTCAGCCGGTTGTTTTACGCGCAGGCGCAGCGTGTCGAGCCGGACCGTCAGGGACGGATCCGCATCCCGTCGGAACTGGCGTCCCTGGCCCTGGGAGGGCGCGACATCGTGCTGTTGGGCGTGCGGGATCATCTGGAAGTGTGGGATCGAGATCGCTGGCAGGGGTATCTGGGGGAGAAACAGCCGTTTTACGACGAGATTGCGGAGAGTGCCTTTGGCGGTGGCGGGCAAGCTCCGAGTTCCACGGGTGCCGGTCCGGCCCGTCAGCCAGGTTGACCTATCCGGCCCACCATCACCCGACGCGGATTTGTTGGAAGTACGTCCTTCTGAGTTCGCCTTGCGCGAGAGGGAGTTGTTCAGTCACCGGCCACAGACTGAGCGGCTAGCGGCCGGCTTGCCGGCCGTCAGGATCTCGCGGGCACGGAAACGGGAGGTTTCCCGCCGCGAACTGAAGCGTGCGGTGTGCCGAGAGGTAACCGTTTGCTGCTAGCTCGGCCCCCAAAGGGCGCAGGGACGCGCCCTGGGCGCACGCCTCGCTGCGGAGCTGGGCGGTCGGCTATCATGGGGCGTCGTCAGCTCAAGCCAGCACGATCCGTCGAGCGCTGCGAGTAGTGGCCGTGTCTTCTTCGCTGCACATCCCGGTCCTGGCGGACGAAGTCCTCCACGCCCTCGCTCCGCAACCCGGCCAGATCTACGCGGACGGGACGCTCGGCGGCGGAGGTCACACGCGACTGCTGGCGGAGCGAGTGGGTCCCGCCGGGCGGATCGTCGCGGTGGATCGCGATCCCCAGGTGATTGCCCGCGCGGAGCGGAATCTGGCGGGGCTGCCGGTGCAGATCGCACAGGCCGACTACACGGACCTGCCCGAGGTTCTCGACGCCGTGGGCGTGACTGCCGTGCAGGGCATCCTGCTGGACCTGGGTCTCTCGAGCGATCAGCTGGCAGACGTGTCGCGCGGGTTCAGCTTTGCCGCCGACGGTCCGCTGGACTTGCGGTTCGACCCCGAGGAGGGTGAACCGGCGTGGCGGCTGCTGGCTCGGCTGAGGGCTGACGAGCTTGCGCAGATTCTCCACGACTATGGCGAGGAGCGGTTCAGCCGGCGGATTGCGCGGGCGATTGTGGAGCAACGACAGCACGAACCGATTCGCACGGCGCGCGAACTGGCTCACCTGGTCCATCGCTGCGTCCCGCCACCCAAGCACCATCGCATCGACACAGCGACCCGGACGTTCCAGGCGCTGCGGATCGCGGTGAATCACGAGCTGGCGTCGCTGGATCGGGCGCTCCAGCGACTCCCCGATCGCCTGAGCCGCGGTGGACGGCTGGTCGTCATCAGCTTCCACTCGCTGGAGGATCGGCGGGTGAAGACGGCCCTGCGCAGCGACGCGCGGCTGCAAGTGGTGACCCGCAAACCGATCCGACCGACGGCGGCTGAAGTGGAACAGAACCCGCGCGCCGGCAGCGCGCGGATGCGCGTGGCCGAACGAGTGTAGGGGAACACCATGTCGACGGCACACGGCCGGCCAAACCGCATCATCTCCGGCGGGCAGACCGGCGTGGACCGCGCTGCGCTCGACGCCGCGCTGGCCAGCGGGATTGAGCATGGTGGGTGGTGCCCGCGGGGGCGCCGCGCGGAAGACGGGCCCATCGCTCCGCAGTACCGTCTGCGAGAGACTCGGTCGTCGCGCTATCACGTCCGCACGCGTGCGAATGTGCTCGCGGCGGACGGGACATTGATCCTGTCGTGCGGGCCGCTGGCCGGCGGCACGGAGCTCACGCGGCGACTGGCGCTGGAACACGCCAAGCCCTGCCTCGTGCTGGATCTGGCTGAGTCGCAGCCGGATCCGGCGACCGTGCGCGCGTGGCTGGTCGAGCACGGCATTGGCGTGCTCAATGTGGCCGGACCGCGCGAGAGCACGCAGCCAGGCGTGACGCGGCGCGCGTTTCGATTCCTCCTGGCCGTGTTCGCGCCGGAGGGGCACTGAGCGCGCGGTCACTGGCCGTCGAACCGTACGACGCGCGTCGGCAGCTCGCGCCCGGTGGGGACGGTCAGCGGGTGATAGAGTTCGGGGCGGCGGGCTTTCATCCACCGGACCCCGGTGCAGCGATCGCGCAGGCCGGCATCCAGATCGGCCACGACCAGGGCGTTGTCGGCCTGCGTGGTCTCCGCCAGGATGCGGCCGTAGGGATCGAGGATCATGGCATTGCCCGTGCGGACCTCATCGTCGTCGCGTCCCACGCCATTGCTGAAGACAACGAACAGCCCGTTGTCGTGCGCTCGGGCGGGCAGCCAGCGCATCAGCCACCCGCGTCCCTTGTCCCCCCGGAACTCGGCTTCGAGCGCCTCCCGATCCTCGTGCCGCCGCTCCCACAAGGCCACGTCGATCGGCCCCATCGCGTGCGGGCTGCCCGAACGACAGCCACCAGTCTGATGGGGTGCCAGCAGGATCTCGGCACCGGCCAGCGCGCACGCACGGACATTTTCGATGATGTTGTTGTCATAACAGATCAACACGGCCATCCGCCAGCCGTGCGGCGTGTCGAAGACGGTGAAGTGGTCGCCGCTGCTCAGGTGCTCGCTGACAAACGCGTGCAGCTTGCGGTGACAGACCCAGCGGCCGTCCGGCATCGCGACCACCGCCGCATTGTACAGACGCCCGTCATCGTCGCGTTCGACCAGTCCCGCGCCGATCGTCATGCCGTGCGCGGCGGACCAGGCGCACAGTTGCCGCACGCTCGGCCCGTCTGGGACCGGTTCGGCCAGCTCCAGCATGGCAGCTCGATCGAGACGGCGCAGATGCCAGTATCCGCAGATGCAGCATTCGGGAAACAGGAGCAGCTGGACCTCCCGGCGGGCGGCCTCCTCGACAAACGCCTGCATGACGGCCAGGTTCGCCGCCTTGTTACCCGGGGCGTGCTGAAACTGGACGGCACCGGCCCGCAGTGTTTTGGCGGTCATGGCCGACATGGGTGGCTGGCCTCACGAAAGCCCGCTCGCCGGGGACACTGGACCTGGCTCACGCAGCCGGTCCAGGGGCTCCGTTGAGCGCGCGGCGCGCAGGGCGTGCGACGCGGCAGGTGCAAGCTGTCACTTCTCCGGCGCAGCGGCCCCCGGCTTCGTCTGCAACTCGTCCGGTGAAATCTCCGTGCCCTCGTCGATGTCCAGCACGGGCGTGTCGGTCGTCGCATCTTTCGGCGGCGTATTGTCCACTTTGCCACAGCCGGCCAGCAGCAATCCCACCGCGACGACACCACACCACTTGCACGAAGCTAACCGCATAGTACATCCCTCCATCCGCATGTCGTTTCGCGACCGGCGCCTGGTGCGCCTGGCTCTGCGCCGCACTCACTCGTGTCTGAGCCGCGCCAAGAAGGCACGCAGCTCAGTATAGTACTCCTCGGCATTCGGTCCATTATGGGTCACCCCCTCCATGGCGACGAATTGCCGGGGTGCCGCTCGCGCCGCGTCAAACAGACGGCGTCCCAGCGCAAACGGGACCACCTCGTCGGCGGTCCCATGGCTTTGCAGCAGTGGCCCCGCATACGTGCCGATGTGGGACAGCGAGTCGAAGCGATTGCGCATCAAAGAGCGGACGGGGAGCCAGGGGTAGTGCCAGGCCGCCACGTCCGGCAGGCTGGTGAAGGTGCGTTCCAGGATCAGGCCCCGCGCTCCCTGGGCGGCAGCCGCCTGCACGGCAATGGCCGCACCGATCGAACGACCCCACAGGACGACGTCGGCGACGTGGACGCCGGCACGGCGGGCCAGCCATTGTTGCGCCGCCAGCGCGTCCTCGATGATCCCCGGCTCGGCCGGCTTGCCCGCGCTGCGGCCGTACCCGCGGAAGTCAAACGCCAGCAGGGACACGCCGTAGCGGTCGCGCAGCTCGTCCATGTACTCGCCCAGCGCCGCCACGTCCTCGCCATTGCCGTGGCAGTACAGGACGTGCACCGCAGCACCCGGGCAGGGGAAATACCAGCCGTGCAGCCGCGTCCCGTCACGCGACGTGAACCAGGCGTCTTCGTAGACGAACCCCAACGGCTGCCAGTCGCCGGGCGGGATCAGGTGTCGCGGAAAGATCAGGGTGGTCTCGAGCCACATCATCAGCAAGATCAGCAACAGGTAGGCGACCAAGGCCGTGCGGACCAACCGCCACAACCGGCGCGGCCACGTCGCGGGCGAGACGCCGGTCGGGTGGTGCGCCTGGCCGCTCAGTATACCCGCTGCGCAATCAAGCGCCTCGTTGCCGTCGCACCGGGCGGCAGCGAGGCGCGGGTGTGGAGAGGCCTGGACGTCAGGCTGCTGGTCAGAACTTGTATTCCGGATTGGTCGGGTCAAAGTCCTTGTCCGTCAAACCGACGTTCAGCTCCAGCTTCAGGTACGTGTATTCCTCGATCAGCTCGTCGTTGCCCGGTTCCGCGCCCGGCTGCGCGGGCCACGTGTAGGCGGCGTAGCGCAGCGGCACGTTGAGTTCATCGTCGATGAAGATGCGGGCCACATAGAAATCATAGTAGTCCCGCGGTTGGGGATGCTTGACTTCCAGCATGGTGCAGACGCGGCCGTTGATCTTCGCGCCCTCGCGGAACTCGACCACACACTCCTCCGGCGTCCCGTTCTGCTTGTCGCGCGTTCCCTTCTCGATCAGCCGCACGACGAGCGTTTCCAGTCCGATTTCGGTGATGGGATAGCGATTCCCCTGCATGGCCATCGAACCGTCGGGGCGGAGCCACACGGAGCCGAACTTGCCTTTGAACGAGTCGCGACGCTCGTGGGCAATCATCTTGCCGCTGTTCTGGCCGCGCACGTAAATCACCTCGCGTCCCTTCATGTCCTCGGGCTTGAGGAAGTACAGGTAGACCGAAAACGGGACGGTGACCTGCCCGTTGACCACCTGCTCGTTGCGAATCTTCGCGAACATGTACTCGTAGTCGTGCAGCGTCGTGCCGATCCGCTCCCGCTTGACCATCACGCACTTGTAGTCGCGCACGTTTTCGCGGATGTTCCGCAACCCGTCGTGGGCCAGCGCCAGCGCCGGATCCAGGGGGTGGGGCCGCAGCCCGCCCGTGGAGTCCACGTCGGCTTTCGATACGCGATAGACCGGTTCCGTCAGCTGCTCGCGCGACTGCTGCGGCGGCTCGGCCCAGGCCGGGATCCAGGCGCCACCCAACGTCAGAAGCAGAAGACAACCCGCCGGCCACAGTCTGCGCGGTTGCTGTCGGTTCGTTCGCCTCATTACAAATCACTCCTTGCCATGGAAACCGGTATCGCCGACGTGGTTCCGCGCCGTGGTGCGATTCGGGTCTCGTCCCTCCGTGTCCACCAGGCCCATCAACTGCGCCTCAACCAGCGTCAGCAAATCCCAGACCACCCCGCAGGGCCGGTGAGTCAGGCTCGCCGCCGCTGGCCGCAAGTCAAATCGCCTCCCTAGGTTCCACCGCGTCGCGCGGGACCACCCCAAGGCGACCCGACACATGCGGTGTTGTAAGTATCGCCCATGATCGCCAGGAATAATTACAATCCACCGCATATCCCCTTGGGCTTGGCCAACCGTCAAACCTGAACAATCCGGCCGAGCGTGGCGGCACGGTTGCCGCAGCGTGCCCATTCTACCCCAATGCGGCAATCGCAGCGACCCGAGTTTTTCCGCCCCCACGCCTCAACGCCCGGTCGGGGCCCGCTATCATGGCGGCGGGCTTCGCCGCAGCGGGAGCGCCGGTAAGGCAGTCAACCACGAAGGAACTCGCATGCCCGACCAACTGACCTTGCATACGATCGTATCACGCGGGTTTAGCCAGAATGCCTATGTCGCCAGCCGGGCGGGACGCACCGACTGCGTGATTGTGGATCCCGGCTTCGACAGCCAGGCGATCCAACAGTGCCTTGCCACGCACCATCTGACGCCGCGAGCCATACTTAACACGCACGGGCATATCGACCACATCGCGGGCAACGAGGCCCTGAAACGTTGCTGGCCCACTTGCCCGCTGGTGATCGGCCGCGAGGACGCATACAAACTGACCGATGCCCACGCGAACCTCTCAGCGCAGTACGGCATTGGCCTGACCAGTCCGCCGGCCGATGAGCTGGTGGACGACGGGGGCACGTACACGGCGGCGGGATTCACCTTCGACGTGCTGGCGATTCCCGGCCACTCGCGCGGCCATGTCGTGTACCTGTGGAACGAGGACGATCCCTGGGTGCTCTTTGGCGGCGATATTCTCTTTGAAGGAAGCATCGGGCGATTTGATTTCCCGGATGGAGATGGTCGCCAGCTGCTGACGGCCATCCGGACGAAACTGTTGGTGCTGCCGGACGACACCGTGGTGTTGCCGGGGCACGGTGGTGCGACGACGATTGGGCGGGAGCGGCGGCACAATCCGTATCTGCGCGAGTGAGATCACGGAGCGTGTGGCGTGCGAACGGCCGTGGCGCGGACCTGGGGTGCGCTGGCCGCGTCGGCCGGCGGCGGGATGGCTGGCATCGACAGGCAGAACCGGCTGCCGTGCTGGGCCTGACTTTCGACCGTGATATCACCCTCATGCTCCCGCATGATCTTCTGGCTGACCGGCAGTCCCAGTCCCGTGCCGCGGCTCCCTTTGCGCGACTCGAACACGGAGAAGATCTTGGCCAGATCGGCCGGTTCGATCCCCACGCCGTTGTCTTCCACGTAGATCCGCAGCTGTTGCTGTGCGGCCGCCAGCTCGGTCCGCACGGTGACGCGCCCCTGTTCGACCGACTCGCACGCATCGATGGCGTTGGTGACGACATTCAGCACGGCGCGGTGCAGGGCGTCGGGGTCGAACGTCAGGAGCGGCAGGAGCGGATCCGGACGCCACTGGAGCGTGACGCCGGCGTCGGCGGCGCGCGACTCCATCAGTTCCACGACGTCGCTGACCACCTGGTTGATGTCGGCCGGAACCATCTCCGGCTCACGCTCCTTGCTGAACGAGAGCATATCCATGACCAGGTTGGAGATCTTCTCCTGATTCTTATCGACGATCGCCCAACCCTTGGAGACCACCTCGAATTCGGCGGACTTGAGTCCTTCTTCGATCAGGTAGCTCCCGCCGCGAATGCCCTGGAGGATGTTCTTGATATGGTGCGACAGCGTGGCAATCGTCTGGCCGATGGCCGCCAGCCGTTCGGCCTGCACGAGGGCCGAGTAATAGGACGTGTCCTCGACGGCCAGCGCGGCCTGGTGCCCGATGGCCACCATCAGCTTGAGGTGTTCTTCGGTGAAGCGCTGGGTGGGGCGAGCCAGGAACCGCCCGGGAGGCGTATACGTATCCAGGTAGACCGCGCCCACGACGCCATAGCGTCCCTGCATCGGCACGCAGATGGCCTCGCGGACTCCCGTGCGGACGATGCTCGCCGCCGAGTCCCAGCGATCGTCTTCGCGCGCGTCGCTGGTGAGCACGCCTTCGCGGTGCTGCAGCACATAGTCGAGGATGGTGCGGCTGATCTCCATCCGCTGCTCGGCGGTGCCGTGGCGGTCTTTGCGCGCGGCCGGGACGAGCGCATCGGTGTCGCGGTCCCGGAGCATGACGCAGCCGCGGTCGGCGGCCACCCATTCAAAAATCAGCTCCAGGATCCGCTGCAGGAGCTGGTCGATATCCAGCGTATGGCTGGCGGCCAGCGCCGTGTGGTACATGACGTCCAGGTTGCTGCGGGCCCGGGCCAGCCACGCGTGGGGCGCATCGGCTTCCGTGCCGATGCCGGGTGTGGCCGGCTCCGGTGCGAAACTGTGCACAATCCGCGAACCAGTGGCCGCCGGTTGGTCGGCGCCGACGATGTCCACGCTGTCCCCGCGTTCGTGTGCGGCCGGCAGGGCCCCGGCGGTGAAGATCAGCAGGGTGCGTCCCAGCTGTACCCGATCGCCGCTGGAGAGCAGCTGGCGTGCCGCCAGCTGACTGTTGACGTACGTGCCGTTGGAACTGCCGAGATCGACCAGTTCATAGCGGTCGTCCCGCCACCGCAGTTCGACGTGATACCGCGAGACCTCCGTATCGTGCAGCTGCACGGTGTTGTCGGGATCGCGGCCGACGCGCACCGTCGGCTCGCGCAGCTCAAAGCGCTTGCCCTGGTCGCGCCCCTGGATCACAAACAGTGAAGGCATCGCCGCGTTCCATTACGGTTCGACGTGCGCCGCGTGCTCGATCAACTGCTCGATTTTACGGATCAGCGGGGCGTAATGATAGGGTTTGCGGACCAGGTGATGGTTGATCGCCATCGGTGCCGCGGCCGGGTCGCTCAACACGACCAGTGCCGCCGGCTGCTGCGCCAGCGCGTCTTCCAGCACGGTGCGCGCGGCGGCGTCGGGCGCCGGCAGGTCGAGGTCGAGGACGACGACGACTGGGCGGCAGCGGAGGAGGAGATCGAGTCCGTCGCGCGGTCCGCGCGCCGCGTACGTCTCGACGCCGCGCCGGGCCAGTGCCGTGCGCAGCACGTCGCGCGCGTCCGCAGAAGCGTCCACAATCAATACGCGTTTGCCGGCGGGAACGGAAGGCAGGGGCATGGGTCCGCGTGTCTCCTGGACGGCCCGGTGGGGATGGTGCGCGGAGCATACCGTGCGCGCCGCCGCCTGTCAAAAGCGATTCTGGCGCCCCCGCGCCCGAGGCCAACAGGCCACCCGCCGCGACCGGGAGCACGGGGAGCCTGTGCTCAGGGTGGTGCGGGCGGAAACGGGAGACAGAAAAATGGGAGACAGGGAAGTGCGGAACTGCTCTTTACGCGATCCCGGCTTCGCGGCACAATACGCCCCGCACGCAAGACCGCGGGGCCGGGTCCCCGGGTCGCATCCTGTGCGGCGCTTCACGGACGTGGCGTCGCCGGTCGCCCTACGACCAACTTTTCAGGCAAGGAGTGCTACTCGTGAGAACATGCTTCATGTGGGCCACGTGCGTGGCTGCGGCCATCGCCCTCTGTCTCGGGAACCAGCCGGCCAGTGCGCAAACGGCGGCGCGACCCAGCGGCACCTCCGTGGCCGTCATCGACCTGGGTGACGTGTTCGATGCCCACCCGCGGCTCAAGACGCAGCTCGAACAGCTCAAGTCCCAGATCGAAGCCTTCGAAGCCTTCGTGCGGCAGGAACGTCAGAAGGTCGAGACCCTGGCGGAACAGCTCAAGACGCTCAAGCCGGGCACGCCCGACTACACCGCGCGCGAGAAGGAGTTCGCGACGATCCAGGCCGACCTGCAGGTCCAGGTGCGGCAGAAGAGCCGCGAGTTCCTGGAGCAGGAGGCCGCGGTCCGCTTCGAGGCGTACCAGGACATTCAGCAGCACGTCGCGCGGTTCTGCCAGACGTACGGTGTGCAGCTCGTGATCCGCTACAACCGCGCCGCGATCGACCCGACCAAGCCGCAGGACGTGCAGATGGGGCTCAACCGCCCGATCGTCTATCAGAACTCGCTCGACATCACCCAGCACATCATTGATGCGCTCAGCGCCGTGGCGGCCGCACCCGCGGCCGCGGCGCAGCCGAGCGTCGGTGCGCGGCCGCCGCAGATCCCCCGCGGGACGCAGCAGCGCTAGACCGCGTCCGCGCCGCCGCCGCGCGGCCCGGTTGTGTCCGCTCCTCCTCCTTGTGATGGCCTGTCAGCCGTGAAATACGCTCGCCGCCCGCAATACACGCTTGCCGCGCCAGTTCGACTGGCCGGCTTCGGCTACTGGTCCGGCCGGGACGTGCACGTCGAGTTCCGCCCCGCCGCGCCGAACACCGGCATCGTGTTCGTGCGGCAGGATCTCGCCGCCCGCCCCCGCATCCCCGCGCGCGTCGACCTGCGTGTCGAGACGCCGCGGCGCACCACGCTGGCGGCGGCCGGCGCGACCGTCGAGATGGTCGAACACGTGCTGGCCAGCCTGGCCGGCCTGCACATCGACAACTGCGAAGTGTGGGTCGACGGCGCGGAGCTGCCCGGCCTGGACGGGTCCAGCCGGCCCTTTGTCGACGCGCTGACGACCACGTCGCGCGTCGCCCAGGCGGTGCTGCGCGAGTGCCTGGTCGTCACCCGTCCGCTGCGCGTCGGCGACGCGCAGTGCTGGGTCGAGGCCCATCCGGATCCGCGCGGCGCCCTGACACTCCAGTACCGGCTCGACTACGGCCCCACCGGCCCGATCGGCCGGCAACAGATCGACGTGTGCCTCTCACCGCATACCTTCTGCACCGAACTGGCCCCCGCCCGCACGTTCTTGCTCCACGAAGAAGCCCTGTGGCTCCGCCAACGTGGACTCGGTACGCGCGTGAGCTGCAGCGATCTGCTTGTGTTCGATGCCGACGGCGTGGTCGGGAACACGTTGCGGTTCGACAACGAATGTGTACGGCACAAGACGCTGGACCTGG
Source organism: Pirellulaceae bacterium (assembly GCA_025459265.1). Lineage (GTDB taxonomy): Bacteria > Planctomycetota > Planctomycetia > Pirellulales > Pirellulaceae > JAAYDI01. Next base: position 17,681 of record JALOQX010000086.1, read on the forward strand.
TCGGTGACCTGGCCCTGGCCGGTTGTGACCTGCGGGGGCGGATCGTCGCCTGCCGCAGCGGTCACCGCCTCAACGCCGCACTCGTCCGCGAGCTGCTCGCGCAGGACCAGCAGCTCGACGCGTGCCGCGATGTCGCCTGACGTGCCCCCCAAGGAACAACCGCTCCTGCAGACCTGTGACTGAAAACCCGTCCTGTCCCCTGCCAACCCTGTCCGGTGGGAGATTGCACCATGGCCACCATCGTCGCGGACAACGCGGCCGTCGATCCGCATGCCGTCCTGGAAGCGGATGTGGAAATTGGTCCGTTCTGTGTCGTCGGCCCCCACGTCCACGTCGGGCGCGGGACCCGCCTGCTCAGTCACGTCACGCTCACCGGACACGTGACCATCGGGGAACACAACGTACTGCATCCGGGTGTCGTCATCGGCGGAGAGCCGCAGGACCTGAGTTATCGCGGCAGCCCGACCCGGGTCGTCATCGGGCACAACAACGTGTTCCGCGAGTGCGTGACGGTCAATCGGGCCACCGAGAAAGAGGAGGGGGTCACGCGGGTCGGCAACCACAATTTCTTCATGGCCTGTTCGCACATCGCCCACGACTGCCAGGTCGGCGACCACGTGGTGATGGCCAATGGCGTGCTCCTGGGCGGACACGTGCACGTCCAGCACCATGTCACGATTGCGGGGGCCAGCGCCGTGCACCACTTCGCCACCGTCGGCGCCTACGTGTTCATCACGGGCATGAGCCGCGTGATCCATGACGTGCCCCCGTTCATGCTCCTGGATGGGCAGCCCGCCCGCCCGCGGTGCGTCAACGTCGTGGCACTCAAACGCAACGACTTTTCGGCCGACGACATCCGCGCCCTGGCCGAGGCCCATCGCCTGCTCTACCGGGCCAAGGTCGGACTGGACCATGCCCGCGAGATCCTCCGCAGCAACGGCCGACTCGTGCCGGTCGTGAACTACCTGCTCGCGGCCCTGCAAGAACAGGCCGAAGGGCGGCATGGACGCGGCCGCGACCGGAGGAAGGCAGCATGACTCGCGTACGCATGGCCGTGGTGGGCTGCGGACATCTCGGACGCATCCATGCCCGGCTGCTGAAGTCGCAGGACAATGTTGAGCTGGTAGCCGTCGTCGATCCCGCCCCCGCCGCGCGCGATCAGGTGGCGGCGGACTGCGCCGCCCAGGCCCAGGCAGACTGCGCGGCGCTGATCGGCCGGATCGATGCCGCCGTGGTCGCGACCCCGACCAGCTGCCATCACGCCGTCGCTCAGCAGCTGCTTAGCGCCGGCATCCACGTGTTGGTGGAAAAGCCGATCACCACCACCGTGGCCGAGGCAAACCAATTGATCGTCCTGGCCCGCCGCCGGCAACTGGTGCTCCAGGTCGGGCATGTCGAACGGTTCAACCCCGCCTGGAACGCCGTCGCACACCAGCTCGACCGCCCGCAGTACATCGAAGCGGTCCGCGCCGGCGCGTACTCGTTCCGCGCGACCGACGTGAGCATCGTCCTGGACCTGATGATCCATGACCTCGATCTCGCCCTCTCCCTGGCACACAGTCCGGTGGTCGACGTGGAAGCCATGGGACTGGCCCTGTTCGGACCCCACGAAGACCTGGCCCTGGCCCGGCTGAAATTCGCCAACGGCTGCGTCGCCCTGCTCAAAGCCTCCCGCGTGAATTTCCAGCCACAACGGTCCATGCTGGTGTTCAGTCACGACGCGTTCGCATCCATCGACTTCACCGCCGGCACCGCGCACCTGGTCCGTCCCACCGCACCCGTGCTGCGCGGCGAGATCGACCTGACCTGCTGCCCCGTCGACGACCGTCCCCGAATGCAGGACGCGATGTTCCGCGACCTCATGCCGCGGGAGACGGTGGCGGTCGAACGCACCAACGCGATCCTGGACGAACAGCGTGAATTCGTGGCCGCCGTGCTCGGCGGCCCGCCAGTTCGGGTCACGGGCGAACAGGGCCGCGATGCGCTGGCCGTCGCCCACGAGATCCTGGCCGCCATCGCCGCCCATCGCTGGAACAGCCCGGACCTGCCATCCGTCGGACCGCATCCCCGCGTGGCGACACCACCTCGGGTTCAACGCCACGCCGCATAACCGCCCTCGAGGCCGCCCCCGTCCACGCGCGTCGGCGGCTCGGTGGACTGGTGAGCTACACGCACGTGTTGAGAGGTGCTCATCTCCCCGCCGACCCCGTGTCGGCGGCTCGTTGGACTGGCCAGCTACATGCACGTGTTCAGATGTGCTCATCTCCCCGCCGACCCCGCGTCGGCGGCTCGTTGGACTGGCCAGCTACAAGCATGTGTTGAGATGCGTTCTTCCCCCGCCGACCCCGTGTCGGCGGCTCGTTGGACTGGCCAGCTACAAGCATGTGTTGAGATGTGCTCATCTCCCCGCCGACCCCGTGTCGGCGGCTCGGTGGACTGGCCAGCTACAAGCATGTGTTCAGATGTGCTCATCTCCCCGCCGACCCCGTGTCGGCGGCTCGTTGGACTGGCCAGCTACATGCACGTGTTCAGATGTGCTCATCTCCCCGCCGA